>NZ_JBICRM010000072.1:0-13896 GCF_043197025.1 Nonomuraea marmarensis | reverse complement strand
AGCCGGTCGGTCTTGGGCCGGCCTGGCAGGTTCTTGACGTGCGCCGCGTTGACCAGCCAGGTCTCAAAGGTGTCTTCCAGCAGGTAGAACGGCGCTTTCCAGTAATCGCCCGTTGCTTCCATGACCACGCGTGTCACGCCCTGGCACAGCAGGAAGTCCCGCAGCGACAGCAGCGCGTTCGTGGTCGTCGCGTACGTGCGGGTCTCCTTGACCCGGCGCCGCGCGACGCGTTCGTGCGGGGTACGGACACACACCACCAGCGTGGCCTTGCCGAGATCGAGAGCCGCCACCCGCTCGATGATGAGTTCCTGCTCGTCGTCTGCAGTCGCAGTCACCATGCCTCCGAAGTTCCAGTCGGGGAAGGGAAGTGGCTGCTCGCGGGAGCCTCGGGCGAGCGCGATTCTGACTCGCGTGCTCGAAGCAACAATCCACAGCCCAGGCAGGCTCCCGGCGTTCAGACTACATTTCGGGCTCACAGCCCCAAGTACCAGCGACGTCGGCGAGCAACCACACCCAATCTTCACGCCTCATGGCGTCCCCCGGATACCGGCGACTACATTCGTAGATTCGTTGGAACGGCGTGGCCGCGGTTGCGGTAGTGGCTGAGTAGCGCTCTGGTTTGGTGAAGGCGCCGGAAGAGGGACCATTCCAGTACGTGGCCGACGGTGTTGGTGGCGGGGATGAGGAGCCGGGCCAGGACTCGGCAGATTTCGGCGACGGATGGGCCGATCAAGAAGGTGCCGGGTGCGGGTGCGCGGTGCGGTGCGCGTGTTCTTTTCCCTGATCGTCGCCTGGATCGTGTAGGTCATCGGGATGGGCGGGAGCGTCGTCGTCGGGTAAGTGGGCGTGGGTGACCGCGAGGAAGGCCAGCGCGAGCATGACGGTGGTGACGTGCCGGTGCCAGCCGGTCCAGCTGCGGACCTGGTACTGGGTGAGGCCGAGCAGGTCCTTTCCGGTCTCGTTGTTCTCCTCGATCTTCCAGCGCATCCCGGCGGTCGAGATGAGCTCGGGGACGGCCGTGCCGTGTACGGCGTGGGCGAGGAAGAACGCGATCTCCTCCGGGTGGGTGGTGCTGCGCCGGATCAGGAGCGTGTGGGTGTATCCCGGGGCGGGGTCTTGGCCGCTGACGGCGACGGCGATGGCGCTCCAGTCATACAGGCGCAATCCTTTGCTGCCGGCCCCGCAGGCGCGGCGTTCCCAGATGGAGGCGTCGCCGTGGGCCAGCAGCCGGTCCAGGACGTGCCCGGCAGGTTCGGCTTGGCCGCGAACGTCGATCAAGGGCACATCGACGGGAACGGCCAGCACGTAGCCCACCTGGTGCTGGTGGCAGAAGGCCCGCAGGTCGGGGTCACGCCCGTAGGCGGAGTCGGCACAGAAGTAGCGAAACGGGGTGGCGGCGGTGAGTTCCTCGGCCAGCATGGCGATGGCCAGGGCGGGCTTTGTCGCGAAGGCGACCTGGTCGGGAACGCCTGCCTCGGCGCGGCGAGCCAGGTCACCGGCCCAGGCTTCGGGGAGGTACAGGCGGCGGTTGATGAAGGCGTGCCCGGCTTCGGAGGCATAGGTGAGCATCGGCATCACCTGGCAGTTTTCGACCTGGCCGGTCAACCCGCAGTACTGGTGGGCCACTCCGACCGATTTCGTTCCCTTCTTGATGGCTGTGGTGTCATCGGCGATCAGCACCGCATCGGGCCGCCCCAGACGCTCCACCACGTAGGTCCGGATCTCATCACGCAGCAGGTCGGCGTCCCATTTCGCGCGGGCGAGCAGGTGCTCGAACCGGTTGGCGTTCGGATGGCCGATGTGGTCCGACAGTTGCCAGGAGTTCTTGCGCGGCACCTCGCCGAGGAAGGCACGGACCAGGTCCCCGAAGACGGCACGGGGTTCCGGCCGTTTGAACAGCGGGCCCGCGACCCGCTCGGTCAGGGCCCGAAGCTCGGCATCCCACGACATAACGAGATGGTAGGTGAGCGAATAGATCACTCACCGACTATGCGCCAACTACGCCCCGCATTCTCCATGTTTACCAAGATCTACAAATGTAGTACCGGCGACGTTACGGTATGACCCGGTCAGAAACGGTCCTGGTTATCGAGCAGACTGTTAGCCATGGTCAACACCTCGGCGCGGCTGCTGCGGCTGCTGTCTTTGCTGTCAACGCGGCAGTCCTGGACGTGCGCTGATCTTTCCGCCCAGCTGGAGATCACCGAACGGACGGTTCGCCGGGACATCGCCCGGCTACGTGAACTCGGCTACGGCATCGAATCGGAGATGGGCCCATGGGGCGGCTACCACCTCGGGCCCGGAACCAGCATTCCGCCACTGATCCTTGACGAGGAGGAGGCCCTCGCGGTCGCTGTCGGGCTGCGCACCGCCGCCTTCAGCGGAGTCTCAGGCAGCGACCAGGCAGCCCTGTCGGCGCTGCTGAAACTACGCCAGGTGCTGCCGGCCAGGATCGCCGACCGGCTCGGCGAGCTGGACGCCGCGTTCACCCACACCGCACGACCCGACGACAGCCAGATCTCCCCCGCGCTGCTGCTCGACCTGGCCACCACGTGCCGGCGAGGCGAACGCACCCAGTTGACCTACCGCGACCGGGCCGGAACGACGTCCACCCGCCGAGTGGACCCCTACCGGCTCATCTACACCGGCCGCCGCTGGTATCTCCTCGCCTACGACCTGACGCGGCAGGACTGGCGCACCTTCCGTACCGATCGCATCATCGATGCCACAGCCACCGGGCAGGCCACTGCCCTGCCCGACCCGCCAGATCCAGCACAGATGGTCAGCACGGGCATCGCGCTGAGGCCCTACCCGGTGCGGGTGACCATCCGCCTGGCCGTACCGGCCGATGAGGCCCGCACTCTGGTACCACTAACGGTCGGCGTCCACCACCCGGACGGCGATGACGCCACGATCATCGACATCGGCGGGCCAGACGCCGACGGCCTGGCCCGCTACCTGCTCAGCCTCGGCCGACCACTCCAGATACTGCACCCAGAAGAGGTCCGCCAGGCATTCCTCACCCGCACACAACAACTCCTCAAGGACAACCAGTGGCACAAACACCCGCCGATAGCTAACACGGCTACCTGCAGTGACGGATGTTGCCAGCCACCATGAAGTGCGACTGCAATCTTGACTGTCTCAATCGAGGAACCCTCAACGGACACGATCACCTAGGGGGCCGGACGTCCTTGACCAGCACTCCAAGCCGTCTCAAATGGGTGTCCGGAGGATTGTCCGGTGAACGGGGGGTATTCGTTAAACTCCGCGTCATGACCGGGATCTCGATCGGGTACGCGCGCGCTGCTCCACTGACAAACAGGACCTCGAAGCCAACCGACAGATTCTGCTCGAGCTCGGCGTGGCCGCCGACCGGATCTACCTCGACCGCGCCTACTCCGGCACCACCCGCGCCCGGCCCGGTCTCGACCAGGCCCTCGCCGCCGTGCGGCCTGGCGACACACTCGTCGTGCCGAAACTGGACCGGCTCGCCCGCTCCGTCCCGGACGCCCGCCAGATCGGCGACTCCCTCGTCGAGCGCCGCATCCGCCTACAGCTCGGCACGATGATCTACGACCCGGCCGACCCGATGGGCAAGATGTTCTTCAACATCCTCGCCACCTTCGCCGAGTTCGAGGTCGACCTGCTGCGGATGCGCACCCGTGAGGGCATGGCGATCGCCAAGGCCAAGGGCAAGCTCAAGGGCCGGGCGCCGAAGCTGTCCGCGCCGAGGCAGGCGCACCTGGTCAAGCTGCACGCCGCTGGCGAGCACACCATCGCCGAGCTGGCCGAGTTGTTCGAGGTATCCAGGCCTACCGTCTACCGTGTCCTCGAACGCGCCACCGCCGCCGGCACCCCGGAGGCCGCGCGGTGACCGTCCCGCCAGCCGGGCTCCTGCCCGCACGACTGCACGGAGCACCCGAGCACGTGTCGGCGTACGAGTTGTTGCAGTGCAGAGCCGCGTAACGCCACCGAGTACACAGCCGCCATCGACGTCCATAAGCTCAGCGGCGAGCTGGCGGTCGAGCCGACGCCAGCACACAGAAGTCATCGGCTACACCGGGTGATGTTGACGACCCCAGCGGCGTCCGAATCTGCCGACGTGAGTAAGCCGGATCAGAGGTCAGTCTCGATGCCCGGTGAGTGCCTTAGTGAACATCGCGAGATAGCCATCATGAGCCAAGCGCAAATCTCCGAGCTCATCTCTGGCGAACCACCCGATGGCGTCGTGTTCTTCCGGAGCGGCATTGGCCGGAGTTCCGGTCCAGGTTTCGACCAGCCAGATCTGCATGGTGAACGTCTCAGCACGGATTTCGCCCATCGGCGGGCCTACTGGCCGTGCAACGTCGATCCCTAGCTCCTCCCGGAGTTCCCGCGCCAGCGACGCGGCAGGAAGCTCCCCGGGCTCTACGTGGCCTCCTGGCAAATCCCAGACGTCGGGATACAGGCGGCGCTGGGCGGATCGGTGGCACAGCAGTAGCCGATTGCCGTTCCGGAGGAGCGCCGTAACTATGTGCGCCGGAGCAACACTCTGCGTGGAATGCGACACATGCGGATTCTGCCATGTTGAGCCTCCGCTGTACCGCCTGGCGAACGGCTACTCATCTGCCGCGATCCGGGCGTCTGGTTCTACGCGTGAGTTTTGGTACCGGCGGCGCGTGAGTCTTGGTACCGGTCTGTAGCCGGGTGGTGACGGTTCAGCGAGTTTTGGTACCACCGCCGACGTTGTGGTGAAACGTTGGGTGCGCTCTGGGGCATGAGGGGGCGTATGCGGTGCGAATGACCAAAGTGGAGTTGTTCGCCGCCATCCGGCGTGATGCCCGGGTGGAGGGGTTGCCGCAGCGGGCGCTGGCCGCCAAGTACGGCGTGCATCGTTGGATGGTGGCTGAGGCGTTGACGTCGGCCTGGCCCCGTCCGCGTAAGAAGATGCCGCCTCGCCAGTCGCGGCTGGACCCGTTCAAGCCAGCCATCGATCAGATGCTGTGGGCGGATCTGAGCGCTCCTCGAAAGCAGCGTCACACCGTCCGCCGGATCTTCCAGCGGTTGGTGGCCGAGCAGGAGATGGAGGGGGTCTCCTACTCGACGGTCTGCAACTACGTCGCCTGGCGGCTGCCGCAGATTCGGGTGGAGGCCGGCCGCGGCCCTCCGCCGGAGGTGCCGATCGATCAGATCCACAAGCCGGGAGTCGAAGCCGAGGTCGACTTTGGTGACGTGTGGGTCGATCTGGCCGGGGTGCGGACCATGTGCTATCTGTTCGTGTTCCGGATGTCGTACTCGGGCAAGGCGGTGCACCGCGTCACCGCATCCTGCGGTCAGGAAGCCTTCTTCGAGGGACACGCGCACGCTCTCAGCGTGCTGGGCGGGGTGCCGTCCGGCAAGGTCCGCTACGACAATCTGAAGGCTGCGGTGGCCCAGGTGGTCGGATTCGCCCGGGCGCGCGTGGAGAACCAGCGATGGGTGGCCTTCCGCTCGCACTTCGGCCTGGACGCCTTCTACTGTCGGCCGGGCAAGGATGGCGCCCACGAGAAGGGCGGGGTGGAGGGCGAGGTCGGCCGGTTTCGTCACAATCGCCTGGTCCCGGTCCCGAGCGTCGATTCGCTGGCAGAGCTGAACGCCATGATCGAGCGATGGGATCGAGAAGACGACCAGCGCAGAATCGGCTCGCGGATCCGGACCGTCGGTGAGGACTTCGCCACCGAGCAGCCGTTGCTGCAGCCGCTTCCGGAAGAGCGTTTCGAGACGGGCCGGGTGTTTCACCTGCGGGTGGATCGCCGCTCGCAGATCACCGTCCGTTCCATCCGATACTCGGTGCCGGTTCGGCTGATCGGGCATCCGGTGCGGGTCTTACTCCACGCCTCTCACCTGGTCATCTACCACAAAGGGGTCGAGGTCGCCCGGCATGAGAGGCTGGTCGCCAAGACAGGCTCGCGCCTGGAGCTGGATCACTTCCTGGAAGTGCTGCTGCGCAAACCGGGCGCGCTGCCCGGCGCGACCGCGTTGGAGCAGGCCCGTCAGGGCGGCAAGTTCACCCCCGTGCACGATGCGTGGTGGTCGGCTGTTCGCAAAGCGCATAGCGACGCCGACGGCACCAGGGCGCTGATCGAGGTGCTGTTGCTGCACCGCACCATGGCCCATGAGCATGTGGTGGCCGGGATCGCGGCCGCGTTGAAGGTGGGTGCGCTGACCTCGGACGTGGTCGCCGTCGAGGCACGCAAGGCCGCACACACTGACCCGCAGCCCACCCTGGCCGAGCCGGTGGCGCGTCCGGTCGGGACACCGGTGCAGCTGCCCGAGGACATCGCCTCCTTGACCCAGCACCGGCTGGCCACCCTGCCGGTCGATACCCGGCCGCTGCCCTCGGTGGCCGCCTACGACGACTTGCTGCCCAGCCGTCGTGCTCTTGCCCCGCCGCCACCAGCCAGGGAGACGCATCATGACCACCCATCAGCGAGGCCTGACCGAGCCCGCCGCCGAGACGGCCATCGACCAGGCCTGCCGGATGCTGCGGCTACCGACCATCCGCAGCCAGTTCGTCTCCACCGCCGACGCCGCCGAACGAGAGCAGCTCACCTACCGCGGTTTCCTGGCCGAACTGCTGATGGCCGAATGCGATGATCGCCAGCGCCGCCGCTCCGAGCGGCGCATCAAGGCCGCAGGGTTCCCGCGGCAGAAATGGCTGTCGGACTTCGATTTCGATGCCAACCGCAACATCCCGCCCGCGGTCATCCACACGCTCGCCAAGTGCGAATGGGTCAAGAACGGGCATCCGCTCTGCCTGATCGGCGACTCGGGGACCGGTAAGTCCCACCTGCTCATCGCCCTGGGCGCCGAGGCCGCCATGGCCGAGTACCGGGTCAAGTACGTGCTGGCCGCCAAGCTGGTCAACGAGCTCGTCGAGGCCGCCGACGAACTGATCCTCAACAAGACGATCGCCCGCTACCGGCGCTTCGACCTTCTCTGCATTGACGAGCTGGGCTACATGGAGCTCGACAAGCGCGGCGCTGATCTGCCGTTTCAGGTGCTGACGGATCGCGAGGAGACCGCCAGCGTCGCCATCGCCTCCAACAAGAGCTTCGGCGGTTGGACCAAGACCTTCACCGAGCCACGCCTCTGCGCTGTTATCTGACTGCCCTGGTTGGGTTGTCTACAACGTCTACAAAGTGGTGGCGAGCCTCCCTTTCGCAGCGTCTTGGACGGCTTATGTTGCTGTGTCTATGACGATCTTGGAGGTCCGGGTCCAGCACGTTGTCATGCCCTCGGGGGTGGAGTCGGCGACGCTGGTGCGTGATGGCGTGGTGGTGGAGCCCGTCGACCGCTTCCTGGCGCATCTGACAGCGATCGAGCGTTCGCCGAACACGGTGAAGGCCTACGCGCATGATCTGCGGGACTTCTTCGCCTTCCTCGAGTCGCGGGGCCTGACCTGGTCGGAGGTCAGCTTGGAGGATCTCGGCCGGTTCGTCGCCTGGTTGCGGCTGCCCGAGGAGGCGCGTGACGACGAGGTCGTGCCGCTGCCGTGGGTGGAGGGGAAGCTGTCGGCGGCCTCGGTGAATCGGAAGCTGTCGGCCTTGGCGTCGTTTTATGAGTTTCATCAGCGGCATGGCGTGGACGTGGCCGAGTTGTTGACGCGGTGGCGGCCGAGTGGCCGCGGCGGTTCGTGGCGTCCCTTCCTTGCTCACCTCGGCTCACGTCCCGAGCGGCACCGGACGCTGGGATTGCGGGCCGACCGGCGGGCGCCGCGGGAGCTATCCGCCGAGGAGATGGGCGAGCTGATCGAGGCCTGCGCTCGTCTTCGGGATCGGTTCCTGCTCAGTCTGCTACGCGGTTGCGGGCTGCGGATCGGCGAGGCGCTCGGGCTGCGCCATGAAGACATCGACGCCCGCCGTGGTGTGATCACGATCCGTCGGCGGCTGAACGTCAACCGTGCCCGGGCCAAGACCTGGTCGCGTGAGGTGCCCGCTGATGCCGCTCTGATCCGTCTTTACAGCGATTACCTGCACGAGGAGTACGGCGATCTGGACTGCGATTACGTGTTTGTGAACCTGTGGGGTCAGCCGCGAGGGCGGCCGATGAGTTACCCCAGCGTTGACCGGCTGACGCGGCGGCTGCAGGCCCGGACCGGGATCGAGTTCACCCCGCACCTGTTCCGCCATAGCTATGCCACCGGCCTGCTGCGTCGCGGCGTGGCGGTGGAGACCGTGCAGCATCTGCTCGGGCATGCGAGCATCAGCACCACGATCGATACCTATAGCCATCTGGGCATCGAGGACGCTCGCCGCGCCCTGGTGACCGCCGGAGCGCTCGACGCCCAGCGGCCGACGGGGTCAGCTTCATGACGGTGCTTCAGCACGCCGCCGAGTCGGACGGGCCGAGCCTGGCCGGTCGGCTCGCGCGTGAACTGCGTCCGCAGTTCGCCGAACCGGTGATCCTGGTCGATCCGTCCGATCCGGTGATGGGCGGGCCTTCATGCCTGGTCGCGGTCTGCGATCGGGTCGGCATCTTGAAGGGGATGTGCAGCGCTCACCGGCAGCAATGGACCGAGGCCGGGCGTCCCGACATCGCCGCCTGGGCGGCCACCGCGCCCACCCTTCGGCGCTGGCTGGCCGAACCACCCCGCTGCGCGGTGGCTTCCTGTCACCGCGCCCGTCGCGAAGCCGGGCTGTGTCACTCCCACGCGACGCGCTGGCACCAGGCCGGCCGCCCGGATCCGGAGCGTTGGGTGGCCGAGGGCGGCGGTGGGCCGCCGCTGCCGCGCACGGCCATGTGCCGGTTTCCCGAGTGCGGGCTGGATGCCGAAGGCGCGGCGGAGCTGTGTGAACACCACCGCAGCCGCTGGACGCGCAACGGCCGCCCGCCCGTCGAGGCCTGGCTGGCCGACTGCGCGATGATCGGCCTGGACCGTTTCGACCTGCGGGCGCTTTCGATGCCCATGCGCCTGGAGGTCGCCTACGCGATCCAACGCCGCGTTGATGAGCGGCGCACCAAGACTCGTCCCGACCAGATCCGGCGCTTGCTCCGCAAACTCCCGGGCAGCGGGGCTACTTCGCTGCTGGAGCGCAGCCCTGAGGATTGGAACGCCTATCTGGGGTTCTCCTCCGAACGCGGCAGCATCGAGCGGCGCTTCCTGCTGGATGCGATCGGCTACCTGCGCGACCTGGCCGACGGCGGCGGCTGGGACAGCGAGTATCCGCGGGATGTGTGGCTGCTGCGCCGTCTGGGCTATCCCGGCCGGGATGCGGTGCTGCGCTTTGACCGGATCGATCCGCTCTGGTTGCGCGCGTTGACCAAGCGCTGGGCGCGTTGGCGGTTGTCGACCGGGACGGCGCTGGCCACGGTCGTCGCCGACGTTCGTGCCATCAGCCGCTTCGCGGAGTCCTTCCCGTCTTTGCACCGCGGGCCTCAGGCGCTGACCCGTGAGTTGATCGAGGCGCACCTGGCCCACCTGGCGGCCTGTTTCCCCAACCCCAAGAGCCGCACCGGGCAGATCGGCAGCCTTGCCGGGCTGCTGCGGGCCGCCCGGCAACATGGGTGGGAACCACGCCTTGTCGCTCAAGCCGATCTTTACCGGGAGGACTACCCCCGGCTGAACGCCGGAGCGCCCCGGGCGTTGCCGGAGTCGGTGATGGCCCAGTTGGAGTGCGAGGAGAATCTGACGCGCTTTCCCGATCCGCGGGGTCGGCTCCTTGTGGAGATCTTGATGGGCACCGGGTTGCGCGTCGGCGACGGCTGCAAGCTGCCGCTGGACTGCCTCGTCTATGACGGGCAAGGCGCCCCCTACCTGCACTATGTCAATCACAAGATGCGCCGCGACGCGTTCGTCCCCATCGACGCCGACTTGGCCGAGGAGATCACCACACAGCAGCGGGCCGTCCTGGCTGCGTTTCCCAGCCCTGCCTACCTGTTGCCGCGTGCCACGCGGAACCTCGACGGGAAGTTCCCCTTCAGCCCGGGCACCTTCCGCGGTCAGCTCATCGAGTGGTTGCGCCTCTGCGACATCCGCGACGAACTCGGTCGCCCCGTGCACGTCACTCCGCACCAGTGGCGGCATACCTTCGGCACCCGCCTGATCAATAACGAGGTGCCGCAGGAGACCGTGCGCCGGCTCCTCGATCACGCCTCTCACCAGATGACGGCTCACTACGCCCGGTTGTCGGACGCGACCATCCGCGACCAGTGGGAACGCGCCCGCAAGGTGAACATCGCCGGACAGCAGCTGGCCACCGACGCCGGACCCTTGGCCGAGGCGGTCTGGATGAAGAACAACCTGGCCAGGGCGAAGATGGCGCTCCCCAACGGATACTGCGCCCTGCCGCTGCAACAGCGCTGCGAGTACGCCAACGCCTGCCTGACCTGCCCGGTCTTCGTGACCACTGAAGAGTTCCTGCCCCAGCATCGTCGTCAGCTCCAGCAGACCCGCGACTTGATCGAGCGCGCCGAGCAGCACGGGCATCAGCGTCTGGCGGAGATGAATCGCACGGTGGAGACGAACCTGCTGGCCATCATCGCCGGGCTCACCACCTGCCCCGGCGACAGCTGCGGCACATGCTCTGCGACGTCCTGCGGCTGCACCGCCCAACCATCCTACGACCCGGAGATCAACGATGCCGTCTGATCGAGCCGACCGACTGGCCGCGCATGCTCGTGCTCGTCATCAACAGACGTTGCAGCGAGCCGAGACCACGCTGGCCGACATGGTCAAGGACGGTGAGCCCGTCACGATCTCCCGGCTGGCCAGCAAGGCCGCGGTGTCACGAGCCTGGATCTACACACAACCCGATCTCCGCGCCCAGATCGAACAACTCCAACAGCACCCACAACGACAGTCTGTCTCTCGCGACTCGACCAGCGTCAACCGTGCCACCACGGAATCGCTCAGGCGCCGTCTCACACTGGCCCTTGAGACACTCACGCAGCTCCGCGCAGAGAATCAGCAGCTCCGGCAAGACCTTGCCCGCGTTCACGGACAGCTCCGCCAGGCCAAGACGCAATCCGCGCCACCGCCGGAAGCCATCCAAGCGCCCTTCTGAAGATCGAGAATGAGATCGTCATGGACAAGTGTCCAGAACGCGAGATCCTTGATCGCTGGGCTTTCAGCGCTGTGAGTCGAGATAAGCGCCGCCATCGTCGACCGGCTCACCTTCAACGCCACCATCATCGAGACCGGGACAAGCTCCTACCGCATGGCTCAAACCCGCGCCCGGGCACAGGCCGGCGAATCGGCTTGATCACAGTGTCATGCGTCAAGGAGTTAGCAGGGTTTGATCTTGGTATAGCGGGGCTCAGTACGTGTACGTTTAGCCTCCGGTTAGTGAGATTTTCACCGTACGGGTATCTGCAACAGCGCAGATCACAGCGGTGGCGGCTGGCTCGTCTCGTCCCCCGCCGGTACGTCGGAGGTTTCCTTTCGGTACGGAGCATCTGCTTGGCGTGGTGGTCAACTGGCCCTCGGTGCGGCCTGACCGATGAGTTTTGCGCGCCGTGCTGGTCTGTACGCCGAATACCGACTCACGGGAGGCTGACGCCATGCGGAAACTGACCTTCGCCATGAACATGAGCCTGGACGGCTACATCGCCGCGCCCGGCGACAACCTCGGCTGGAGCGTGCCGAGCGACGAGCTGTTCCAGTGGTGGTCCGACCGGGTGGACGCTACGGGCCTGGCGCTGTACGGGCGCAAGCTGTGGGAGACGATGAGCTCCCACTGGCCGACCGCCGACAAGCAGCCGGGTGCCACACCGGCGGCGATCGAGTTCGCCGGCCGCTGGCGGGACATGCCGAAGGTGGTGTTCTCCTCTACGACCAGCACGGTCGACTGGAACACCCGTCTGGTCACCGGCGACGCGGTCACCGAGATCACCAGGCTCAAGGCCGACGACGGCGGCCCAATGGACATCGGCGGTGCCACACTCGCCGCGGCGGCCATGCGGGCCGGGCTGATCGACGAGTACGCGATCGTCACCCATCCGGTCCTGGTGGGCGGCGGCACGCCGTTCTTCACAGCCCTGGACAACTGGGTGAACCTGAGCCTGGTGGAGACCCGGACGTTTCCCGACGGCGTGGTGCTGACCAGGTACGAGACCAGGCGCTGAGTGCCCGACGGCGGATCAGCGCGGGCTTCGGGCCACCCACGGATCTCGTGGCACTGTGTTCCGAGGCGATCGTGACGTCCCTGCCGGATCGATTCTGTTCTTCACCGCAGACGATCCGTCCGGATAGGGATCCCCTAACGGACGACCGCCACGCAGACCACTGGCCAGCTCGCGCCATCGGCATCTGGCACCTCCTCGGCGCCCTCGCACCGTCCTATGACCTTCATCAGCAGTGGCAAGAGCTCTGGCGGCCTTGAGACTGGTACCAAAACTCGTTCGCCGAACGACCCCTCAAGATCGAGAACTGGTCCCATAACTCACGCGAAACCCGGTACCAGCGCGCGTCCACCGATTCATTCGGTAAGCGCATTCCCGCAGGCCAGGATGGGGCACGGTACAAGGCCGCTTGAGGGACGTTGGCGTACGTTTCGGTACCGATGCAGCTCGCCTCTGATCTTGATGTCGAGTGCGGGGCAGGCGTCAGCGGCGTGCACCCGTTCTGGGATGTCACTGGATCCAGGAACAGGCCCTCAACGCGGTGGACACCGGCGACACCGACGATGATGAGGACGACTTGGAGCCGCTGCACTGATCGGCAGTGGCAGGACCGAACGGTCACTGACCGCGGCCGCGGTCGACGACCATGCTGGTGCTGTCGGTTATGGTGTAGGCATGGGTTGCTTCGCCGCTATGAACATCCGCGCCGCCGCTTAGCGGCGGTATCGCGGTTGCCGTAAACCGCGGCCTCATTGCCTGCCCCGCTGGGGTCAGTGCCAGGGCGTACCGCCGGATCAGTGTCCCGCCGGCAGCCCAATCGCGTGTCTCGCTGTGCTGTCGGATCGTCCTGCGTGATCCGGGGAGCAAATCCATGTCGCAGCAGTTCCATCCAACGCACCAAGATCCTTTCCCTCGCACGTCCGAGGCACTCCTTGCCGTCGCTGACAAGCTGGCCGCAGCCACCGCGAAAGCGAAGCCGAACCATGACGTGCAGCCCGAACCCGCCAAGCTTTTCCTGATGGTCGGGCTCCCCGGCGCCGGAAAGACCACCCGGGCCGAAGAACTCGCCGCGGCGCACCGCGCGCTGCGGCTGACCCCGGACGAGTGGATGATCTCCCTGTTCGACGGGTCGCAGCCCGACGGCAAGCGCGACATGCTGGAAGGACGGCTCATCGCACTAGCCCTGCAAGCGCTGCAACTGGGCACCAACGTCGTGCTCGACTTCGGGCTCTGGAGCCGCGACGAACGGTCGGCACTGCGCTGGCTGGCAACATCGGCCGGGGCAGCCTGCCACGTCATCTACCTGCCCATCGACAAGGACGTCCAACGCGCCCGGATCGCACACCGCCAGACAACCGCACCGCACACGACATTTCCGATGAGCGAGGCGGACATCGACACATGGCGGAAGCAGTTCCAGGCACCAGATGCCGCCGAACTCGGCGGCGGCGACATCCCCGGTCCGCCACCGGGGTGGCCGGGCTGGCCGGAGTGGGCCGCAGACCGATGGCCCTCGCTTGCACACGGCAACGCCTCCGAGGCACGGAGGCGACATCGGCCAGCGGCCGAGTGACCGATCCGTCGGGCACCGGGCAAGAGTGTCCACGCCTCGGCGAAACCTAGATCAACTACTCCGGCCTTGAGGTTCAGGAACACCCTCTCAACCCCGCCTTCGTCGCCCACCACCTAGTCCGAAAACAGGACCTCAGCTGGGCAGGCGGCAGTATCCGGCGGCGCGGGTGGGGCGCCGTTGGATCAGTCCCGGGTGGTTGTCAGCCGGTTGAAGTCAGCGGCAGGTGTTCCTCATCTGGA
>NZ_JBICRM010000071.1:0-15851 GCF_043197025.1 Nonomuraea marmarensis | reverse complement strand
GCCTACCACCACGCCATCGACGACCTCAGCCGCCGCGCTGGAACCGCTGCCTGACCAGCGATCCCAGCTCAACATCCACAAACTTGACTCGATCTTCCCGGCTTCGCCGAATCAAGCCGGGCTAGCGCAGCGGCTGGTCCTTGGTCTCGCGCAGGACGAAGACGTAGACCAGCGTGGAGATCAGCGCCAGCGCCGACATGTACCACGGGAAGAGCCCGGGGTTGCCGGCCTCCTGCAGCGCGGTGCCGATCAGCGGGGCGGTGCCGCCGAAGAGCGCCACGGTCAGCGAGTACGGGAAGCCCGCGCCGGCCGCGCGCACCCTGGTCGGGAAGAGCTCGGAGTTCACCGCGGCCGAGATCGAGGTGAAGCAGCCGAGGAAGACCATGCCGATGAGCTGCACGACCAGCAGGCTCCCGTACGCGTCGGTGAGCAGGCCGAGCAGCGGCACGGGCAGGATCAGGAACCCCAGCCCGAAGGTGATCAGCATCGGCTTGCGCCCGATCCGGTCCGACAACATGCCCAGCAGCGGCTGCAGGATCATGAAGAACACCAGTGAGATCGTGCCGACCTGGAGTGAGTCGGCCTTGTCGAAGTTCACGGTGATCTGCGCGTAGGTGGGCAGGAAGCTGGTCCACGTGTAGTACGCGACGGTGCCCGCGATCGTGATGCCGACGATCGTGAACGCCGCCCTCGGATGGTGCTTGAGGAACTCGAACATCTTCGGCCGCTCGACCGTGCCCCGCTGGATCTCCCCCGCCACGGCCGAGGTCTCGTCGGCGCCCCTGCGGATCCACAGGCCCACGAGGCTGACCACGGCGCCCACGATGAACGGGATGCGCCAGCCGTACGAGTCCATGTCGGGTTTGATCAGGGTGGTGGCCAGCAGCGCCGCCAGTCCAGAGGCCAGGAGCTGGCCGATGGTGGTGCTGACGTACTGGAAGCTCGAGAACAGGCCGCGGCGGCCGGCCGGGGCCGACTCCACCAGGAACGTGGTCGCGGCGGCGAACTCGCCGCCCACCGACAGTCCCTGGACGAGCCTGGCCAGGGTCAGGATGAGCGGCGCCAGGATTCCCGCGGCCGCGTAGGTGGGGGTCAGGCCCACGAGCAGCGAGCCCGCGCCCATCAGCACGATCGTGAACGTCATCGCGGCCTTGCGCCCGTAGCGGTCGGCGAACGCGCCGACCAGCAGGCCGCCCAGCGGGCGCATGAAGAAGCCCACCGCGAAGACCGCGAACGCGCTCAGCAGCGGCACCAGGCTGTTGTCCGCGCTGGGCGGGAAGACCTGGGTGGAGAAGTACGTCGCGAGGAACGTATAGGCATACCAGTCGTACCATTCGACCACGTTGCCGATGCTCGCCGCCATGAGCTGGCGGACCCGGCTCCGGGGGATGCCGAGGGGGGACTCGGCCACGGGGGAGGTGGCCACGGGACCTCCTTTGCTGATAGGTGCGGTGATGGCTTACTGTGCAATTGCACGACCGAAACAGTCAAATGTCTACTCAGATATTTACAAACCCGACACAGAACAGGTTGCAGGTGGATGTTCTCGACCGGCGCCTCGTCGCCGCGCTCCAGGTCAGCCCCCGGGCCTCGTGGGGCGAGATCGGCCGGGCCGTGGGCGAGCACGAGCGTACGGTCGCCAGAAGGCTGCAGCGGCTGATCGCGGAGGGGATGGTGCGGGTCACGGCCATCTACGACGACCTGCGCACCGGCCACGGGCGTCCCGTGCACCTGCACGTCCGGGTGCGTCCCGGCACGGCGGTCAAGGTGGCCGAAGCGCTGGCCGACCGGCCCGACACGCGCTCGGTCTACGCCCTGACCGGCGCCGCCGACCTCGGCTGCGAGCTGGTCTCCCCGTCCAGGGAGGCCCTGCACCGCATTCTCTCCTTTGAGATCAGCGACATCGACGGGGTCTTGCAGACGCAGACTCAGGTCGTGCTCCACACGTTCAGGACCGTGGCCGAATGGCACGCGCCGTACCTCAGCGAGGAGGAAGTCGCCGAGCTGCGGCCGGCGCCGCTCCCCGACTGCCTGCCCGACGAGGAGGGCCTGTCACCTCTGGAGCAGGAGATCGCCGAGCTGCTGGCCGACGACGGCCGGATCGCCTTCACCGCGGTCGCCGAGCGCCTCGACATCTCCGTGCCGACCGCGCGCCGGCGGGTGACCTCGCTGATCGAGCGGCGCCTGCTGCTGCCGCGGGCCGAGGTGGAGCCCGCGCTGCTCGGGCTGGAGGTGGAGGCCATGCTCTGGCTGAAGGTCCGCCCGTACGGGCTCGACCTGGTCGGCCAGCGACTGGCCGCACACCCGTACGTACGCTACTGTGCCGCCACCTCGGGCACCCATTCCCTGATCGTGCAGGTCGTGGCGGCGCACGAGGCCGACCTCTACCGGTTCATGACCGAGGTCGTCGGCTCGCACGACGAGATCACCGACGTCGACCTCACCCTCATCACCCGCGCCTACAAACGCGGCCACCTCCGCAAGTCCGGACTGCTCACGCTGGATCACCGTTGGGAGAAAACGCCATGACACCCGCCGAGAAGGAAGTCGCCGACCTGTGCGTGGAGCTGATCCGCGCCGACAGCAGCAACTACGGGGACGGCACCGGCCCCGGCGAACGGGCCGCGGCCGAGGTCGTCATGGCCAGGCTGGCCGAGGTCGGCATCGACTACGAGTACATCGAGAGCGAGCCCGGCCGCGGCAACGTGATCACCCGCGTCGAGGGCACCGACCCGTCCCTGCCCGCGCTGCTCGTCCACGGGCACCTGGACGTGGTGCCCGCCAACGCGGCCGACTGGTCGGTGGACCCGTTCGCCGGCGAGGTGCGCGACGGCTACATCTGGGGCCGCGGCGCCGTGGACATGAAGGACATGGACGCGATGATGCTGGCGATGTTGCGCCAGCTCAAGCGCGAAGGACGCAAGCCGCGCCGCGACCTGGTGTTCGCCTGGCTGGCCGACGAGGAGGCCGGCGGCGTGTACGGCGCCAAATACCTCACCGCCCACCACCCCGGGCTGTTCGAGGGCGTCACCGAGTCGATCAGCGAGGTCGGCGGCTACTCGCTGGAGGTGGACCCGTCGCTGCGGCTCTACCTGATCGAGACCGCGCAGAAGGGCCTGGCCTGGATGAAGCTGACCGCCGACGGCACGGCGGGGCACGGCTCGATGCTGAACTCCGACAACGCCGTCACCGAGATCGCCAGGGCGGTGGCCAGGATCGGCGACCACGACTGGCCGCTCACGTACACGCCCACGGTGCGCCGGTTCCTCACCCAGGTCGCGGACGCGTTCGGGATCCCGTTCGACGAGGACGACCCGCAGCCGATCATCGACCGGATCGGGCCCCTGGCCCGCTTCGTCGGCGCGACCCTGCGCAACACCACGAACCCCACCCAGCTCGGCGCCGGCTACAAGTCCAACGTCATCCCCGGCCAGGCCACGGCGGTGATCGACGGGCGGTTCCTGCCGGGATTCGAGGAGGAGTTCTTCAAGACCATCGACTCGCTGCTGGGGCCGCGCGTCCGGCGCGAGTTCGTGCACCACGACATCGCGCTGGAGACCACCTTCGACGGCGACCTCGTCGAGTCGATGATCGCGGCGCTCGAGGCCGAGGACCCGGCCGCGCGGGCGATCCCGTACTGCATGTCCGGGGGCACCGACAACAAGACGTTCTTCGCGGACCTGGGGGTGCGCGGGTTCGGGTTCGTGCCGCTGCGGCTGCCTGGGGACATGGACTTCGCGGCGATGTTCCACGGCGTGGACGAGCGGGTGCCGGTGGACGCGCTGCAGTTCGGCGTGCGGGTGCTGGACAGGCTGCTCATAAACTACTGAGCTGTGACCAACGACGCATACACCCTGGCCAGTGAGGCCGCCGCGGCCCTGACCGGCGCGGCCGGCCTCGACACCTTCGACGTGGCGCTCGTCATGGGGTCGGGGTGGGTGCCCGCCGCCGACGCGATCGGCGAGACGCTTCGCGAGATCCCGTTCACGGACCTGCCCGGTTTCCGGGCTCCCGCCGTGGCCGGGCACGGCGGGCGGATCCGCGTCGTGCGCACTTCGGCGGGGCGGCACGCGCTGGTGTTCCTCGGGCGTACGCATCTGTACGAAGGGCTCGGGGTGGACGCGGTCGTGCACGGTGTGCGTACGGCGGCCGCGGCCGGAGTCCGTACCCTCGTGCTGACCAACGCGGCCGGCGGCCTGCGGCCCGAGACGCAGAACGTCGGCGACCCGGTCCTGATCAGCGACCACATCAACCTGACCGGGGCCAACCCGATCACCGGGACCACGTTCATCGACCTCACCGAGGTCTACTCGCGCCGCCTGCGCGCCCTGGTCCGCGAGATCGACCCGACCCTCACGGAGGGCGTCTACGTGGCCTTCCGCGGGCCCACGTACGAGACGCCGGCCGAGATCCGCATGTTGCGCACGCTGGGTGGCGACATGATCGGCATGTCCACCGTCCTGGAGGCCATCGCCGCCCGCGAGGCCAACCTCGACGTGCTCGGCATCTCCCTGGTCACCAACCCCGGCGCGGGCCTGTCCGGCGAGCCGCTGAACCACGAGGAGGTCCTGGAGGTCGGGCGGGCCACGGCGGCCCGCATGGGCGTGCTGCTGGCCAAGGTGGTGGACCAGCTGTGAACCTGCTGGACGAGGCCCGGCGGTGGCTGGCCCAGGACCCCGACCCGGATACCCGCCTGGAGCTCTCCGACCTGCTGGACCGCGAGGACCTGGCGGGTTTGCACGATCGCTTCGGGGCCAAGCTGGAGTTCGGCACGGCAGGGCTGCGTGGCGAGCTGGGCGCGGGCCCCAACCGGATGAACCGCGTCACCGTCATGCGCGCCGCCGCCGGCCTGGCCAAGGTGCTCGGGCCGGGCAAACACGTGGTCATCGGCTACGATGCCCGGCACAAGTCCGACATATTCGCCCGCGACACGGCCGCCGTCCTGACGGGCGCCGGGCTGCGTGCCTCGCTCCTGCCGCGCCCGCTGCCGACGCCCATCCTGGCCTTCGCCGTACGCCACCTCGGCGCGGACGCCGGGGTGACGGTCACCGCCAGCCACAACCCGCCGCGCGACAACGGCTACAAGGTCTACTGGGGCGACGGCTCCCAGATCGTGCCGCCGATCGACAGCGAGATCTCGGCCGCCATCGACGCCGTGGGCCGCGTCGACCGGCTCCCGCTCCGCGCCCCGGGCACGGAGCTGGGCGAGGACATCGTCAACGCCTACATCGACGCGGTGACATCCCTCCCCCTGGGCGAGGCCCGCGACCTCCGGATCGCGTACACACCGCTGCACGGGGTGGGCGCGGACACGCTGACGAGCGCCTTCCTGGCCGCCGGCTTCGAGCCGCCGGTGGCCGTGGACGAGCAACGCGACCCCGACCCCGACTTCCCCACGGTGTCCTTCCCCAACCCGGAGGAGCCGGGCGCGATGGACCTGGCCATCGCCCTGGCCGCCAAGCTGGACGCCGACCTGGTCCTCGCCAACGACCCCGACGCCGACAGATGTGCGGCGGGGGTCCCGCTGCCGGACGGCACATGCCGCATGCTGACGGGCGACGAGCTCGGGGGCCTGCTGGCCGAACACGTGATCACGCACACGTCCGGCGACCGCATGGTGGCCACCACCATCGTCTCCTCGACCCTGCTCGGCAAGATCGCCCAGCATCACGGGGTCCGGTACGGCGAGACGCTGACCGGCTTCAAGTGGATCATCAAGGCGGGCCCCGGGCTGGTGTTCGGCTACGAGGAGGCCATCGGCTACAGCGTCGGCTCGAACGCCGGCCTCCCGGTCCGCGACAAGGACGGCATCGGGGCGGCTCTGACGGTGGCGGCCATCACGGCGACCGCCAAACGCGACGGCCGTACTCTGCTGGACCTGCTGGACGACCAGGCGCGGCGCTACGGCCTGCACGCCACGTCCCAGCTCTCCTTCAGAGTGGCCGACCTGTCCCTGATCACCTCCGCCATGTCCCGGCTACGCGCGGACCCGCCTTCTGCGCTCGGGGGGCGGACGGTGTCGCGGGCGGACGACCTGGCGAAGGGCGACGGGGGCCTCCCCCCGACGGACGGCCTGCGCTACCGCCTGTCGGGTGACGCCCGCGTGGTGGTACGCCCTTCGGGCACCGAGCCCAAGCTGAAGTGCTACCTGGAGGTCGTCGTACCGGTGACGGGCGAGGTCACGGAGGCGCGGACCCGCGCCACAGCGGACCTCAACGCCCTGAAAGCGGACCTGACCACCCACCTCGGCCTCTGAAGCGGGACCCCCAGCGGCTATCGCCAGACGTCGAGCAACTCCTCGGGAGTGACCTCCTTGACCCCCTCCACGTCGCACCCGCTGCGAGAGACCGCGTAAAGCGGTGTGGAAGCGTCGGCACCCGGGATCTTGCTGCGATGGACGATGAGCTCGTTCAGATCGTGACGATCAAAAGGCCGGTTCTCGAGCCACTTCACGGAGCCGACCATCGTGATCTTCTTCGCGACCGGCTCCCGATCGGCGCCGACGAGGTCGATCTCGGGGTTGTTGGTCCTCGTCCAATACCCGCCAATCGCCCCGGTCGCCTCGGGCAACCCGTCCATGCGGCGGAGGGACTCGCGGACGGTGGGCTCCACGGCCGTGCCGCGCCAAGCCGTCCACGAACGCTCTATGCGGCTGAGCACAAGATCGCCGCGCCCGCGGTCGATCTCTGGCATGCCCGGTTCGACAAAGGACAGCCAGAATCGCAGATGCGTGTCCGCGATGTGGTAGCGGCGTTCCTTCGATGGGCGGGTGGACAACGGCACCTCTGCCACGACCATGCGCTTTTCCATGAGGACTTGCAGGCCGCGCTGGACTGACGTGCCGGGCATCCCGCCGGACGCCTTGGAGATGGAGGAGAAGGTGCGTTGTCCCGAACCGATGGCCTTCAACAGGCTCCTGGCCTGCGCCTCCGGCGGGAACTCCGCCGACATGGCGCGTTCGCCGCTCACGGTCAGCGCTGAGGTCGGGTCGGGGACGACGGTGTTCAGAAAGTCCCACACGGTCGCGCCGGCCGGCCATTCGTCCAGGATCATGGGGAGGCCGCCCGTGACCAAGTAGGCGTCGATGGCTTCGGCCGGTGGCAAGCCCAGCTTCTCCGCCACGTCGGCGGGGGTGAGCGGATTGATCACCATCTCCGACGCTCGCATGTAGAACGGACGGTCGTACTGGTTGATCGCTTCCATGATGGACAGATCAGAACCGATGAGTATGAGCAGCATGGGACGGCGGGAGAATTCTCGGTCGAAAAGACGCTGCAACCTGCCTTCGAGGTGCGGATCTTCAGCGATCATGAAGGGGATCTCGTCGAGGACCACGATGCTGGGCGAGTCTTGGGGAACGGCCTGCGCCAGCAGCCGAAGCGCGCTGTCCCAAGAGGACGGAGCCATCCCCTCGAAGAGGGAAGCGTCGGGCAGGTCTGAGGCCGCGGCATCCGCGATGAAGCGCTCGAGTTGATCGGAGAGCGGCTCGTGCGCCGCGGTGAAGAACAGGCTGGGTACGCCGCTCCGGTGAATGAACTCCTCAGCGAGGCGCGATTTCCCCACTCGGCGACGGCCGCGCATGAGGATGGCGCGCCCTGGCCGATCGCCTGCACCTACGCGCGTGAAGTAGCGGCCCAGCGTGGCCAGCTCTCGATCGCGTCCGATGAATCCATCCATCTGACCCCCCTAAGACAACCAACTTTGGTTGTACCAGATTCGGGACTACCAAGTCTGGTTGCTTCCTGGGAATCGCTCAGCCCCAGACGTCGAGCAACTCCTCAGGCGTGACGTGTGTGACCCCTTGAACGCTGCATCCACTCCGGGAGACCGCGTAGAGCGGCGTGGAACTGTCCGCATTGCGCAGGCGTCGAACGGCGTCCCGCGTAGCCGCGAATTCGCGTGCCCGCGCCCTGAGCTCATCCAATAGCGTCCCCCGCCCGGCTGGGGAAGGGTGAAGCCATGGACGGACCGTACGCGCTGAAGGCCGGAGAGGGCTGGGTCTACCGCTTCGGCATTGATCTGACGGTGAAGATTGATCTGACGGTGAAGACGGGCGAGTTGGACGGCGGGCCGCGGCTGGCGATGTTCGAGTTCGCCACGCGCGCCGGCGAGGAGCCGCCGGACCACACGCACGCGACGGAGGACGAGATCTTCTATGTGCTGAAGGGCGCCCTGACGTTTCGGTGCGGGGACCACACGTTCGAGGCGGAGAACGGCGGTTTCGTGTTCCTGCCGCGCGGCATCGAGCACGGTTACACGATCCGCGGTGACGGGGAGGCTCGCCTGCTGGTCGTGACCGCGCCAGCCCAGGAGGGCGCCGGCGGCTGGGGTGGCTTTGTGGGCCGCTTCCAGGCCGCCGGCGATCCGCACACTTCCCCGCCCGGCTACGCCGGCTGAGAGCGCGTGCGTTTGGGTTTACGCAAGACGGAACTGCAGGTCGGTGTCCCAGTTGTTGAGGTCGGGCTCGACCCTCGGGTCCGTCTTGTAGAACTCCAGGCGGCAGCCCCAGTGCTCCGTACCGTCCTTTTCGGTCATGTCCCAGGTCAGGCCCTGTTCCTCGGTCCACTTCAGCAGGGACGCGGTGACGCCCATGAGCTGGTCGGGGTGGCCGTGGTGGGAAGTGGTGACGTAGCGGCCCGCCGGGAGGACGTCCGCGAATATCTCGCCCTCCCCTTCCAACGGCGTGGCGACCGGTACGCCGGCCTGCACCACCAGCCGGTCCTCGGGCATGTTGATGGCGTCGTACCTGAAGAACGGGGCTCCGGCGGGGGCGACGCCGCGTTCGGCGAGCCAGCCGATCATTCCGGCGATGCGGTCCCCGACCAGGCCGAAACTGGTCATGGTGATGGTCTTGCGGATCCCGATGTAAGGACGTTCGGGAAATTCGACGATCTGTGGCATGTTGTGTTCCTCCTTCATCCGTTAGTACGGAGCGGGGGCGCCGAACTCATCGGCAGGTCGAAGAACGGGAACAATCCGGGATCCAGGTACGTGGTGACACCCGTGATGAGACCGTCGCCCTCGATGACGACCAGGGCGAACGGCTCGCCGTGAAGGTACTGGGCGAAGGCGGGGGAGCCGTTCGCCCGCGTCGGCAGGAGGCGGGACCCGGCGCACGGCGCATCGGAGGCGAGCAGGACCGCGCGGATGTGCTCGCGCCCGCGCAACCACCACGTGAACGGCGGCATCGACATCGTCGCGTCCTCGTGCAGCAACGACACCAGGGTGGCCACGTCGTAACGCTCGAACGCCGACACGTAGCGGGTCAGCAGGTCCTCGTCCACCTCTCCGGCCGGAGAGCCGATCAAGGGGAGCCTGGCGCGAGCCCGTTGCAGGGTGCTGTTGATCGACGTGACCGTGGTGGACAGGAGGGTGGCCGTCTCGGCGGCGGTCCACTTCAGGACGTCGCGGAGGATGAGGACGGCTCGTTGGCGGGGCGGGAGGTGCTGGAGGGCCGCCACGAAGGCCAGGCGGATGGTCTCCTTCGCCACCGCCACGTCCGCCGGGTCAACGCGGCTGTCCGGGACGGGATAGACCCACCTGTCCTGCGGGAGCGGGACGCCCAGGTCGGCGCCCGGAATCGCGGCGGGGACGAGGTCCATGGCGCGGGCGCGGCGCTGCGGGCCGCGCAGCATGTCGAGGCAGATGTTCGTGGCCAGGTGGAACAACCACGAACGCAGCGGGCCCCGCCCGGGATCGTAGGTACGCCACGCCCGTACGAACGTCTCCTGCACCGCGTCCTCGGCCTCGAACCCCGAGCCGAGCATGCGGTAGCAGTAGCCGGTCAGCTCGACCCGGTGCCCTTCCAGCTCCATCGCGTCCACTACGCCGGGGTCACCTCGATCTGGAGCTCGGTCACCCATTCGTCCGGGTTCTCGGGGCAGTGCAGGGAGATCTCCCTGGCCAGGGCCCGCGAACGGAAGCCGTTCTCCTCGATCCAGTGGGCCAGCGCCTGGAACGTCGGCCCTACCTGCTCCATCGACCCGTGGTGGATGATCGTGGCCGCCGTCTCGATGCCGGGCAGGTCCACCACGTCGAAGTCGTACGGACCCGGCGGCACGGAGACCGGCAGGCAGGCGTGCACCATGACCGAGCCGTCGGATTCCTCCTGGTAGTAGGCGAGCCCGGGACCGATGATCCGCACGGAGGCCGCCTCCACCCGTCCGCAGATCTGGGCGAACAGCGGCTGGATGACCGGGCCGATGTCCTCGCCCTCGTAGCTGGCCGCCCGGGCGCTGAGCTCGGCGACCCGGATCGGGCTCACACTCTTCAGTACGACCTCCGCCGTCCGCATGTGACCTTCCCTCTCGATCGTACGGAGTCGCGCCTCGACGCCTCGCAACCTGGCCAGGTCGGCGCTGATCTGGGCTTCGAGCTGGGCGCGGCGCAGTCGTACCATGCCGTGCAGCTCCTCCGCGCTCACCTTCTCGTCGAGGATGGCCCTGACCTGCTCCAGCGTGAAGCCGAGGTCCTTGATCGCGACGATGCGGTTGAGCCTGGACAGCTGCGCGGCCTGGTAGGAGCGGTAGCCGGTGACCGGGTCCACGTGCGCGGGGCGCAGCAGGCCGATCGCGTCGTAGTGCCGCAACATCCGTACGGACACCAGCCCCAGCCTGGCGAAATCTCCGATGCTGAACATGTCCTCCCCAGGTGTAGGGGCTCACACGGTGTCAGAGTCAACCTATGGCGATTTCAGATGACATGGGGTATTTTCCGGAGAAAGGCGACCGAACGTTCGGTAGGACACATGATCTTGGATCTCACGGACCGGGACGCGGATGCGAGCCTGCGGATCAGGACGGCGGCGGTGCTGCTGTTCGCCCGGCAGGGCTACGCGGCGACGAGCATCCGCGACCTCGCCAAGGCGGTCAACATGACCAATGCCGGGATTTATCATCACGTGTCGAGCAAGGAAGCCCTGCTGGCCGACCTCATGCGCGTCGCGCAGCGTGGCCTGATCGACGCCACCGGACGCATGCTGGCCAACGTCGAACGCCCCGCCGACCGCCTCGCCCTGCTGATCAGCTCACTCACCGCCGTCCACGCCCTCAGCCCCATGACCACCCGCGTCATGGACGGCGAGTTGCGCTCCCTGACGCCCGGCTCAACGGCCCACGACGAGATCATCGCCCTCCGCGACGCCTATGAGGCCCACTGGAAACGCGCCCTCGCGGACGGGGTCTCCGCCACGGCGTTCCGCGTCGCCGACCAGAAGCTGACCCGCCTCGCCCTGATGTCCATGTGCACCGGCACCAGCGAGTGGTACCGCCCCGACGGGGACTCCACGCTGGAGCAGGTGTGCGCCGAGTTCGTCACGATCGGCCTGGCGGCCGTCCGCACCCCCGCCCAGGCCGTGGTGACGCTCGATCTCGCTCTGCTGCCCGACTTCCCGTGGGAGCCGCCGGATGTACGAAACGATCCCCGACCTGATGAGGCACGCCGCTAGAACGTACGGCGAACGTGAGTTCCTCCGCTTCCCCGACACCTCCCTGACCTTCGCGGACGCCGACGCCCGGTCCGACCGGCTGGCCCAGGGCCTGATCGACAAGGGCGTACAGCCCGGCGATCGGGTGGCGATCATGATGGACAACGTGCCCGCCTGGCCGTTGAGCTGGCTCGGGATCCTCAAGGCCGGGGCGATCGCCGTCCCGGTGAACGCCCGCTACCAGGCGGCCGACCTGGCGCACGTCCTCGACGACTCGGGCGCCGTACTCACCCTGACCACCGTCGACTACGCCCGCATCCCCGAGCCCCTAAACACCCATATACCGCTCAAAGCCGACGATGTCGCGAATTTTCAGTACACGTCGGGTACGACCGGCTTCCCCAAAGCCTGCATGCTCACCCACGACTACTGGCTCAGGACCGCCCAGATCGCCGCCGACCAGGTACGCCTGCGCGACGACGACGTCATGCTGATCGCCCAGGCGTACTCCTACATGGACCCCCAGTGGGCCACCCTCCTCTGCCTCATCGGCGGCATTCCCCTTGTCGTGCTCCCCCGATTCTCCGCCTCCGGCTTCTGGGCCTCGGCCAGGGAGCACGGCGCGACCCTCACGTACGTGCTGGGCAGCATGCCCCTCCTCATGCACAAGCAGCCACCCCACCCGCACGATCGCGACAACCGCATGCGGCTCGTGCTCTGCTCGGGCATCCAGCCGGACCTGCACCAGGCCTTCGAGGAGCGCTGGGGCGCGCCGTGGCGCGAGCTGTACGGCTCCACGGAGAGCGGCCCCGACCTGGTCGTGCCCGTGGACGCGGCCGAGACGGTCGGCACCGGCGCCATGGGCCTCGCGCCACCGGGCAAGGAGGTCGAATTAGACAGGGAGACCGGCGAGATCCTGGTCAGAGGCGTGCCCATGATGAACGGCTACTGGAACCACCCGGAGGCCACCGCCCACGCCTTCAGAGGCGGCTGGTACCACACGGGCGACCTGGGCTTCCGCGACGCAAGCGGCTATATCCACCACGCCGGTCGATTGAAGGACATGGTGCGCAGGGGCGGCGAGAACATCTCGTGCGCCGAAGTGGAAAGGGTGCTCACCCAGCACCCGGCGGTCCTGCAGGCGGCCCTGGTGCCCATCCCCGACGACCTGTGGGGCGAGCTCCCCAAGGCGTTCCTCCAGCTCCGCCCCGGACACGGCCCGGACGAGAGCACCGCCGTGAGCGTGATCGAGCACGCCAGGGAACGCCTGGCCAGGTTCAAGATCCCGGCGTACGTCGAGTTCGTCGAGGCGTTCTCCCTGACCCCGTCGGCCCGTATAGAGAAGCGCCACCTCCTCACCCCGGAACGCGACCAGCGTGCCGCCCCCGCCATCGCGACCGACAAGGAGCAGTCATGATCGAGGTAACGGTACGCGACGAGGTGGCCGTGATCACGCTCGCCCGCCCGGACAAGCTCAACGCCCTCACCGCCACCATGCGCAGGGACCTGGCGGCGGCGGTACGCGAGCACGGCAAGAGCGCCAGAGGCATCGTGGTCACCGGCACAGGCAGGGCGTTCTCGGCCGGCGAGGACCTGCACGAGGCCGCCGGCCAGTCGCTGGTGGCGGAGGTGGAGCTGTTCCACGACCTGACCAGAGCTGTGCTGGAGACGCGGGTCCCGGTCGTGGCCGCGATCAACGGCCTGGCCGTGGGCGGGGCCGCCGAATGGACGCTCTGCTTCGACACCCGCATCGGCACTCCGGCAGCCGAATACTTCTTCCCGGAGAACCACATAGGACTGTCGATCTCGAACGCCTCCAGCTACCTGCTCCCCCGCCTGGTGGGCGCCAAGGCGCTGAAGCTGGTGCTCGACTCCACCCGCATGACGGCCGAGCAGGCCCACACGATCGGCCTGCTGGACGAGATCGTCGCCCCGGAGGACCTACTGGACACGGCGATCGCCCGCGTACACCACTGGACCGCCCCGGACACGGCCACGGCCGTGCACCTGAGGCTGCTGCGCCCGTCCCTGGCCGAAGTCGAGCGGGCCTTCACCATGGAGACGGAGGCGGCCATCGAGGTGGAGGAATCGGGCATCGCGCAGGCAGGCATCACCCGATTCATCAGGCGATGACGATCGCCACGACCACCAGCACGACCGCCACCAGCAGCACGGCGATGGAGTCGTACGACCACGTGACCCGGGCCGGCGCCGCCACCTCGTCGCGGCGCCTGGCCGACTCGACGCGATCGCGGATCTGGTCGCCCACCCAGTCGGCGTGTGTCTTGCCCGCGAACGCCTCCACCGCCGCCTGCTCGCCCTTCGACAGCGTGGGCTCGGTCGTGTATCGCCCACGCCGCTGCCGGGGTGCCCCGCGCCGCTGCGCCTTGGCCCGCTCTCGCGCGCTGCTCATCGGCGTCCACAACCGCAGCACCCCCTCGTCGCCGTAGCGGACGTTGATGGAGTGCGAGACCGTGACGTCCTCGATCGACGCCCACGGCAGGAACGTCGTGCGGAACGGGTTGCGCCCCACCAGCCCCGCCTCCGTGAACACGGTGGCGGGTCGGAGCGCGATCGCGTAGACCAGCGCCGTCAGCGCCCCGAGCACGGCCAGCGCCACCAGCGACGGCTTGCCGCTGTAGCGGACGATCAGGTCCCAGACGTTGAGCGCGGCGAAGGCCAGCCACACCCACCCGAGCACGAACGCGGTCCTGGACCGGTAGGTCTGCTTCACGGCTGCCACTTGAGCTGCGCGAACCCCGGCTTGATCACACCGTTGATCAATGCCAGCCGCTCGTCGAACGGGATGAACGCCGACTTCATCGCGTTGACCGCGAACCACTGCAGGTCGTCCCACCCGTAGCCGAACGCCTCCACCAGCTTGTGGAACTCCAGTGACAGGTTCGTCGCGCTCATCAGCCGGTTGTCGGTGTTGACCGTGACCCTGAAGTGCAGCCGCCGCAGCAGCCCGATGGGGTGCTCGGCGATCGACGCGGCGGCGCCGGTCTGCAGGTTGGAGGTGGGGCACATCTCCAGCGGAATGCGCTTGTCCCGTACGTACGCCGCCAGCCGCCCCAGCTTGGCGGACCCGTCGCCGGCCACGGAGATGTCGTCGATGATCCGCACGCCGTGCCCGAGCCGGTCGGCGCCGCACCACTGGATCGCCTGCCAGATCGACGGCAGCCCGAACCCCTCGCCCGCGTGGATGGTGAAGTGGGCGTTCTCCCGCTGCAGGTATTCGAACGCGTCGAGATGCCTCGTGGGCGGGTATCCGGCCTCGGCCCCCGCGATGTCGAACCCCACCACGCCCACATCCCGGTAACGCACCGCGAGCTCGGCGATCTCCATGGACCGGGCCTGGTGCCGCATGGCCGTGAGCAGCGTACCGACCCGGATGCCCGCGGACTCCTGCCGGAACCCGTCGAGCACCGCCTCCACCACCTGGTCGAGGCTCAGCCCCCGGGTGGTGTGCTGCTCGGGCGCGAAGCGCACCTCGGCGTAGACCACTCCGTCGGCGGCCAGGTCCTGGGCGCACTCGGCGGCCACGCGGACGAGCGACTCGCGCGTCTGCATGACCCCGACCGTGTGCTCGAACGTCTCCAGGTAACGTTCAAGCGAGCCCGAGTCGGCCGCCTCCTCGAACCATTTGCGCAGGTTGTCGGGGTCGTCCGTGGGCAGCCGATCATAACCGGTCTCCCGGGCCAGCTCGACGATCGTCTCGGCGCGGAGCCCGCCGTCGAGGTGATCGTGCAGCAACACCTTGGGAGCCCGCCGGATCTCGTCAAGCGTGGGGCTCATCTGGCCATGATATGAGCAGCGCCCGGCTACGGCTCCCTGCCCGCCGCTTCCGGAGAAAAGGCGGGCAGGCACACGGCGATGTACTCGGCCCCTTCGGGACCCGAGCTGTAACGCACCTTCTCCCCCGGCGCCGTCACCACCGACTGCCCGGCCGCGACCTCGATCGTGCCCTCGTCATGCTCCACGATCACAGTGCCGCGCAGGACCACGGTGTATTCGGTGAACGCCGGCGTCTGAGCCGGCTCCTCCCACCCGGGCGGCGCGGTCATATGGGCGATGGAGATCGCCTCGTCACCGCTACTGACACGACCGACGTGCTCGTCAATCAGCTTTCCACCAGGTACGGGAATGCGGGCTGGGCCCTCGATCTTTCTCACCACGAGGCCAGGTTAGCTTCTTCCGCTGTTTCGAACATGCGGGTCCTCCCGCATGTCATCGAAAGCCTCTTCCGCTGTTTCGGGGTATGCGGGGTGTCCCCGCAGGTCTGTTTCGGGGTATGCGGGGTGTCCCCGCAGGTCTGTTTCGGGGTATGCGGGGTGTCCCCGCAGGTGGGTGTCCCCGCAGGTCTGTTTCGGGGTATGCGGGGTGTCCCCGCAGGTGGGTGTCCCCGCAGGTCTGTTTCGGGGTA
>NZ_JBICRM010000070.1:0-16682 GCF_043197025.1 Nonomuraea marmarensis | reverse complement strand
ACTTACGAGGTGCCTTTCTGAACTGGCTGGTTGAAGCGTGAAGAACTCCAATCATCCCAGGTCAGGGGGCACCTCACTTCATTTCACGACACTCGCATCAGATTTCAAGCCGTGGATCCAGGCTCAGCAGAGACCATGATCATTTATTATCTAAACGGCATTGGGGCACCAGCGCGCACCGCCGACCTGCACCACGGCACCTAGCGTGCGTCCGACTGCCCGAAGAGGCCACGCATGAATCAATTAGCGGTACTTAACGGTGCAATAAGCAAATCCAGGTTGTCTTGAACAACCATAGTGGCAACAATGAAGAGGCGACTTCCGCGGGTGACTGCAAAGATGTCAATGCAAGCGCGAACGTTTCGAAAGGATCCGATTATGTGCGCATTCTCATCTAGAACTCTTATCGCATCGGTTGTAGCTACCGTGCTGGTATGCAGTCTTTCTGCACCGGCGTCCTCGGCATCGGCTGTATCGCCCAGCCGATCCGAACTTCTGTCAAATTCGCCGGTGATGGCCGGCGGAAAGATTACTGCTGATAACCAGCGCAACCGGAGTATTCGCGTGGCGCAGGCCTTCTACGAGGCACTTGAGGCCAAGGATATTGACCGCTTCGCGACCCTCTGGACCAAGGATGCGGTCTATAGGGTGCCTGCAACTGCCGACGGCAGTCCAGGCCAGCTTGTCGGGCGGGACGCTATCGTGTCAGGAATCGGTGAATTCTTTAAACTCTTCGGCGACACGCAGTTCGAGTGGAAGATAGAGCCAATGCTCGATCCTCGACGTGTGATAGCCACGTGGAGTTTGGATATCGATTTGGTGGCAGGAGGAACTTATCGTAACCGAGGTGTTGCTATCATTCAAGTGAGCGGTGACCGTATCGCTGAGTTCACTGAATATTTCGACACGCACGCCTTCCTCCAGACATTTGGCAACGATTGAGCTAAGTCGTGTTGCCCGTCCGGCATTTGTAACTCGGATGGGCAGCGCGACTTGCGAACTCACTCGAGTGACAGTCGGCCGGTCCTACTTGTCAGGCAAGCATCGGGCACACGACATGGACGTCTGGGTCATCCCTCGGACAGGATGACCATATGCGCCTGGACGGCGCCGCCTGGCAAGATCTGACTTCGAAAAGTGCGCATTGAACGGGTGGCATCTCTACGCTGTCGATCGTGTCCCATACGTGCGGGCGGTGAAAACGGCGTCGGACGTGCGGGCGGTGCAGATCGTGGACTCCTCGCGCCGCGCGGGACAAGAATGCTCTTTTCCCATCCGCGGAAATCGGTTGCGCGCCTTTCGTCACTACGAGCGGCGAAAGAAGCAGCAGCGCCGCCTAGAAGAGAGGCGTTTGGCGTGTCGGGAACGTTGGGGGCACGGACGCCATCGCGCTCAACGCCTCGATGCTATTGACCAACGATGGTCCGGGTCGCCTTGATCCAGATCAGCGAAGGCGACGGAGAGGTAACCCGGTGATCTCCGCGAAAGCATCGCCCTCGCTAAAATCAGCACATCCCTCGCTGCGGCTCGCCTACGATCCGGCGCGCCATCCGTAGCCATACCCGGCGATCCGGGCCATGCCAAACGCTTGGAATCCTTGTTCGGAACACGATTTTTCACTACCGCATCCATGAACCAAAGAGGAGCGATTACATGAGCCAGACGACCCAGCAGTTGGGTGCCGACCACATCGCCGCAGTCCGGGAGTTCTTCCGCCTCCTGTCCATCAAGGACGTGACGGGGTGGGGCACCCTGTGGCATTCGGACGCGGTGATCACGGTGCCCTACCCGCCGGACGGATTCGCGTCGGCCATCCGCGGCAAGAACGACATCGTCTCCAGCTTCCACGACATGTTCGCCAACTTCGAGACCTTCGACGCCCAGATCACCGGCATCTACGCCGCGTTCGACTCCGATGCCGTCTGTGTCGAATACCGCAACGTCGCCACCCTGATCGGAGGAACGGAATACACCAACGACAATATCGCCGTTTTCCGTTTCAAGGGTGGCCTGATCAGCGAATATCACGACTACTTCGATCCTCGCCGCTTCCAGGTCGTCGTGGACGCCCTGCCCGAGGCCTGACGGTAAACGCGGAACCGATTTACCGTGGTGAGCCGATCCGCTCACCACGGTAAATCGCCGCATCCCGCCTGTCTCCACTACATGCTCATCGGGCTGACGCCGTGGCCGCTCGTCGCCAACGAGTTCATCGTCGCTATAGCTCCTTCTGGGAGATCTCGGCAGTTGCCGATGCGCACCACACAGCCTAACTATTGACCGACTAGTCGGTCGATAGCCTCGATAAATCGCTGCATACTCCGCCAGGTTCGAGGCGTTCGGTGAATGCGCTCTCCCCCATCCTGAAGCCAGCAGCCGACGCCCAGCGAGCGGTGAATGCCCAGCACCGTCGACCGTGCGTCAACGACCGCACGTCCGGCGGCCAGTGGATCAGCCGGAACAACTCGGAGGATCCCGCAACAGTGAGTCCGGCGACGACTTCGGATGGTCACTGGCCGCAGGCAGATTCCCCGAGCGCCGGGCATAATCCTGTGGTGACGCCGTGCGCCAGCCGCGGGCGACGCGGTCCAGGACGGTCCAGAGCAGGGATACGCAGGACGTTTCGCCGGTGAAGCGGCCGATAACCCTTGACCCGGTGGCGAGTCTCGCCGAAGGCCTGCCGATGAAGTTGGAATGCCGGATGTGCTTGTGGCGCTCGATCGCGAAACGCACCCAGACGCTCAGCCCCTGCCGGTCGGGAAGCAGGCATTTGGCCGCTGACGGGGTAGCTGGCCAGCCAGGCACCCCGGCGCTGCGCAGAGCGGCGCTCGTCGCGTTCTACAAAGGACTCGCATTCGCTCCCTCCAAGGCAGCGCCCGCAGGCCCCGAGGGTGGATCTCTGGCAGGTCTGCCGCGGAATAGTCACCTGACCAGGAACACCGGAGTCCGATTTCTGACATCCGCTGTAGCGTTTCCTGTGCCCCCTGGGGAAACATCTTCACCGTCGAAGCGATCAATCTGGCCACGCCATTATTGACCAACCGGTCGGTCAACAGTAGTCTTGCCGAGTGCGTACCAGGGATCCGGACACGAAGAGAGCCACCCTCATCAACGCCGGGCTGACGCTCGCCGAGGAGGGCGGGCTCGGCCGGCTGAGCGTCGACAAGATCGTGGTCGCGGCCGGGGTGGCCAAGGGCAGCTTCTTCCACCATTTCGGCAACCGCGCCGGCTTCCTGACGGAGCTGCATCGGCGCTTCCACGACCGGCTGGCCGAGCGGATCGACCAGGCGATCGCCGAGCTTCCCCCGGGACGGGAGAGACTGCACGCGGGCATCCGGGCTTACCTCGACGGATGCAGGGCCGACCGCGCCGTACGCGCATTGCTGGTCGAGGCGCGCGCAGAGTCAGACGTCCTCGCCGAGGTCGCCCGGCGCAACGACCAGTTCACCCACCTCGTGGCACCCGACTTCGCGGCCATGGACCGACGCTACCCAGAGGCGGCCGCCGGACTGCTGGTGACGATGGCCGCCGAGGTCGCGGTCGCGGAGTCCGCAGCCGACGCGGCGCTGCCGGAGCTACGCGCCGCGCTCCTCGACTACGTGGACTGATCCCGATGACCGAGACCATCGTGACGACCGCCCTCGGGCAGGTCGCGGTGACCGTACGGGGTGCGGGTGCCGCGGTCGTGCTGCTGCACGCCAATCCCGGAGACAGCCGCGACTTCGATGCGATCGTCCCGGTGGCCGCGGAACACTTCACCACCTACGCGGTGGACTGGCCGGGTTATGGCCGCTCCCCGGCGCTGCGGGACCCTGCCGCCGTCACGGCGATGGCGTACGCGGACATCCTGCCGGACATCCTGAGCGGCCTCGGCCTGGCCCGCGCCGCCTTCGTCGGCAACAGCGTGGGCGGGTACGCCGCCGCCCGGCTGGCCATCACGCACCCGGCGAGCGTCACGGCCCTGGTCCTGGCCAACAGCGGCGGCTTCACCCGGCAGAACATCGTCACCCGGGCCGTCACCCGGTTGAAGGGGACGGAGAGGGTGACCGGCGCGCTGATCGGCCGCCTGCCCAGGCTCTACCTCCGTGAACGCACTCCGGTCGTGCGGGAGATGCTCGCCCGCGACACGCGACGGCGCGGCGACCCGGCCGCCATCGCCCTGGAGGCGGCCATCTGGCGCAGCTTCAACTCCCCCGCACACGACCTGCGCGGCCAGGCGGCCCAGATCACCGCGCCGGTGCTGCTCATCTGGGGCACCCGCGACCCGCTCCTCGGCAACGACGGCCGACAGGCCCGCCGGTGCATCCCCCGGGCGACGTGGCACCCCCTCCAGACCGGCCACGCGCCGTTCGCCGAAGCACCCGACGACTTCCTCGCCGCCGCACTGCCTTTCCTTGAATCAGCGCACAATCCGGCAATCCAACCACCCTGAGCCTGGATCCACGGCTTGATTCCTCGTGATCGTTTATCGGTCCAATTCCTCGACGAGGACCGTATGGGCTGGTCAACGGTGGTTTTCAGAGCGTGGCGGGGCCGCCGCGCGCGGGTCGCGGCTTGTCCAGGTGTCCACAGGGTCGGGGACGGGCTGTGCGCTCCGGGGCGCGGGTGATCAACGGTCGTCGAGGTGCTGGCGGTGGCGCCCCTGGTCAGGGGTCGAAGGCCACCGATATGCAGTGTCGTGCCGGGCACCGGGTATCGGCGCCGGCGGGTCAGGACGTCGGGGCGAAGCTCCCGGCTGGGGTCTTGCGCAGCCAGCCCCGCTCGGACAGCCGGTTCAGTTTGGCTCGGGTGCCCTCCACCTGCCCTGATTCGGTGCCCAGCTCGGCCGCTTGGCAGATGTGTTTGCAGATCAGCGGGCCGCCCGCGTCCGTCACGGTCTGGAGGAGGAGCTGGTAGTCGGCGGGGAGCTCGCTCACACCGGAGGCCTGGTGCCGATAGGGGATGATCGAGAGTCCGGAGGGGGCCGATGCGCCGGTGGCGGTGCTGGGCGCTTGCACCGGCATGTCCTGACCGGCGGGTTCGGGCTCGGCGAGCGTCTGGGTGACGACCTGTTCGGCTACGCTCACCCGGTCGAGTTCGTGTTGGACGTCGGTCAGTTGCTTGGTCAGGTGCTGTGCCTGGTCGGCCAGTTCGACACGGCGGGTGGCGATCCGTTCCAGCAGCGACAACATCCTGCCTCACCTCCGGCGATTACCGTAGATAACCACACGGATACGGATCATAGAGGGTGGATGTCGCCGGCTGCGGCAGAATCCGCCAGAAACACTGACCCGCTGATGGCGGATGATCAGCCGCCATGATTCCCGGGCACCACCAGCCCGAGTACGCCCAACCACGATCAGGCCAGACCCCTGACCTGCGGTTTCAGGTTGAAACGAGCCCATTCCGTCTGTACGGGCCCACGGCGTCCTCGCGGACATCGCGGCGCTCATCGCGCCACGTCCAGGGTGCCCGGCCTTGCGGTGTAGGTGCTGCTCTCTCCTATACTGCGGCTCCACGTCCTATCAGACATCAGTGATTTATCGAAATCTTGATCCAGACATCAAAGGAGGGACCGGCTATGGGTCGTGTGGTCTCGAGGGATGGCACTTCGATCGCATATGCCCGGGAGGGGAGTGGGCCGGCGGTCATTTTGGTAGGCGGCGGGCTGGACGACGGGTCGGAGAATGCGCCGCTGATGCCGGAGTTGGCGACGCATTTCACGGTGTACAACTATGCGCGGCGGGGCCGGGGCGACAGTGGCGACACCCCGCCGTTTGCGGTGGAGCGGGAGATCGAGGACATCGAGGCGCTGATCGCGGAGGCCGGGGGGACGGCGGACTTGTACGGGGCGTCCTCGGGCGGCATGCTCGCGTTGGAAGCCGCGGCGGCAGGGCTGACGATCGGCAAGGTCGCGGTGTACGACGTGCCGTACGACACGGCCGACGATGCGCCCCAGCGGTACCGAGCCTACGCTGAGCAACTGGCGGTCGTGCTCGCCGAGGGCCGTCGCGGTGACGCGGTGGAGCTGTTCATGCGGCTGGTCGGCTCGTCCGATGAGGAGATCGCTGCTGGACGCAACTCGCCGTACTGGGCGGCCGCGGAGGCGCTCGCGCACACGCTGGCTTACGATGCCGCCCTGTACGGTCCGCCGCCCAGGGCTCGGCTCGCCACGATGAGACAGCCGGCCCTGGTGATTACCGGCGATGCCCTCCTGGGCTCCGACACGGGTGGCCTCGGACCCGATTTCTTCGCTCAGGCGGCCGACGTCGTCACCGCGTGCATCCCGAATGCGCAGCGTCGTACCATCCCAGGCCAATCGCATGTGCCCGACCCGAAGGTCCTCGCCGCGGTGCTCGAACCGTTCTTCCAGGCCTGACCGCACGGAGGCCCGGTGCCCTTGCGGAAGGCTTATGCCGTCTGGGCTGGGAGGATTGACTCGGCGACCTGGACGAATTGCAGGATCCACACGTTTGTGCTTGGCCCGCCGCCAGACCAAGGCGCGGTAGCGGGAGGATCGACATATAGGTGATGCCAGGTTCGCCGCAGTAGGTGGCGGACTGTGGGGCGGGATGAACGCCCAGCAGGGAGGACTCGTCGGGGAAGGGCGCGTTGTAGGCGGCCCGGGCGGCCGGGTCGAGGTCGGTGAGAGTGCCGTTCTGGACGACCTGCCCCGGCTCCAACGGTTAGGCCCGCTGGCTGAACTGCAGCCACCAGGTGAAGAACGGCCCCATGTCACCCTGGTCGCCGGTGTGCGGCCCGGTACTGGCGGCCACCACGCGGCGGAACCGATCGGGGTGCTCGGCCAGCAGGCGTAGCCCGAGCAGCCCGCCTCAGTTGTGGCAGACCATCGTCACGTCCCGTAAGCCGAGTCGGTCCAAGACGGTCGCGCGCAGTCAGTCGACGTGGCTCTGGTACGTGTAGCCGTGGCGAAACGCCGGATGTCGGATTTGCCGAAGCCGACCAGGTCGGGGGCCATACATCGGTGCCCCGCGGCAACCAGCGACCGGATGACGTGTTGGTACAGGCAGTACTGGGACCGGTGGAACCGGCGTCTTGCAACAGGACTCAGCAGGGAGGATCAGCGTCGGGCGGTCGCCTGGGCGGCCCTGCTCGGAGCGGAGACAGAAGATGAGGCGCTGTCGTTGGTGCAGATGCTGCCAGGGTTCGCAGATAGTTCGGGTGAGCAATCGTGATCTGCTGATGCTTCTCCCTGCACGGTATGAGGACTTGTGCCAACCAGTTCTCGGCCGCCATTTGGACGGCTAGCGGGTCGAGTGCCGGGAACGTCCCTCCCCGGGCCGCCGGAGGCGTTGCCAGGCGTGTATGACGAGCAACGGCAGCCCGCGCATGGCCGCTTCCGCGCAGCCGAAGCCGAGCATCGCGTCGGCCTGATCGTCGTCCGCCAAGCCCACCACGATCGGCCCTGGATGGGGCCTCCGTGGCAGCGGACCCCTACCGCGGACGACAATGACCGGGCACCGCGCGTGGGCCGCCGTATGGGTGGCCACGGAGCCGGTTATCGCCTGGGCGATAGCGCTCAGTCCGTGGGATCCGACCACGAGCAGTCCAGCGTCGGCTGACAGTTCCTCCAGTCGCCCGGTCGCCGACCCCTCATACAGGTCGGTCCGCACATTCAGCCCGGAGGAACTGGCTCGCGCGCAGTCAGCACCGTGCCACAGCACGTGCTCGGCCGCGCGGTACAGAGAGTCACGCGCCGCCGGATCCCCGTCGGTATAAGGCCACTGCCACGCGTGGCAGATGGTGAGGGGAGCTTCCGGAACTCGGCCTCGTCCATCGCCCAGTCCGGAGCCTGCATCGAGTGGTCGGAGCCGTCATAGCCGACCACCATACCCACTGTCACGTTCATATGTTCACTCTCGGCAGAGCGCAGCGCAGAACGGCAGGCCGCAACGGCCTGGCACCGAAGGCTTTCGCATTTCCTAGTCAGGGCTTTGGCCCCTGTCGCTGAACGGCGATGCAGCGCCGGAGTGGGCGGATACGTCGTGTCGCCGCGCGTAGCAGATCTTGGCCATGGCGTTGGCGGTAGGCCCACAGTTGGGTTGATCTTCGATGAGGTGTGAGCTGAGGGCGATGTGGGGTTCTCAAGACGCCATCACGCTCGCCACGGGCAAATGAGGTTGGCTGCGCGTTTCGTCGAAACGTCACGCCGCGAGTTTCTCGATCACCTCCCGGCCCAGGCTGAACGTAGGCGGTGGAGGGGCGAAAAGGCCGAAAAGGCAAGTCGCATGCCAGGTAGTATGAGGCGCCGCGTCAGCTCTTGAAGATCTTCTTTATGACACGTTGGCGTCCGTTAGCGTTGTTGCCCCCATTCCCCGTGTTGTTACTGTTTCTGGAGCCGTTCACATTCGAGTGGTTTCCACTATTGATGCGAACTCCCGAACTTAGATGGTTTCCGCTGTTTTTGGAGTTTCCGCGACCTCGGAGGCAGCACGTCGGCGACTGGTTGCGGGCGGAGAGCGAAGAAGATCCGTAGCCTGGCGAAGCGGAGGCGTGCGGAAAGCCTGACTCTGCATGTGACAATGGCGCCCCGAGTACGGACGATAGCAGGCAAGCGCCGACTACCACTTGATCGACCATGCGCGTCACGACGCCCATCATGCGCACTCCATTCCTCCGTGTGCCATCAGTGCTCGTCAGTCAATCACGGGCACCAACGCGATAGGCTTTGGAAGCCTAACGTACTGACGTGATCTGAGATCCGTTCGCGAGATTGGCGCCGTTGTTTACGTTGTTGCTTCCGATGGAGCCGTTCACGTTCGAAAAGTTTCCACTGTTAAGGAGAGGTCCCTTATTGAGGTAGTTCCCGCTATTGGTTGAATTGCCAATATTTGTTGCACTGTTGCATTTGGCAGGATTATCGGTAGCAAGAGTGTTGCGGCGGACTGGAGAGTTGTCACAGAAAACGCCCGGAAGCGCTCCGATCATGGTTCCACGATCGGCTCCGCCCAGCATGGCGAGCCGAGGGCTTTCGTGAGGTGACTCGGCGGCCGACGTTCCGATCCCACTCGATAGCGCTCCGCAGACAGCTGCTGCCACGATCGCTACCCGCGCGAACATTCTCACCGCAACCTCCGATGCGATACCACGAGACAGCACTGGGTAACACCCATCCCCATAGGGTGAAGCCAGCCTTCCTGGGGCTGTGTTATCCACCTTCTGGCGACCGCTGCTGCACCGGGAGCGGCTGGATCCCAGACCTTCCCATTCCCCTTACCTTGCCGCCGCGTCGCGCCCCAGGTGAGACATACACAGTCCTTGTGACCAGCCAATCCATTGATCAGGGAAACTCTTTCTCTCTTTGTACAAAATGTCGACCTCTGGTCCACCCCCCGGCGTCTTCCCCGACATGCCATCGTTGAGCAGGTTTCCAGGCACCCAACTCGCCAAGCGTCACGCTCAGCACCGCTGCCGCTTCCGGATGGCGGAGACACCGGGTCTGCCAGGTGACTGAGCAATCTGAAGGACCAAGGTCCTCTCATACCAGGGCCGCTCGACCCTACGACGCCGCCGTGCGATACCCGACGCTGGCGGCCATGGATGTCTTGGACCTTTCGCGGTGGCAGTTCGGTATCACGACCGTCTACTACTTCTTGTTCGTGCCGCTCACGATCGGGCTGTCGATCATCGTTGCCGCGCTGCAGACCGCCTGGTACCTGTATCGCACCAGCAAGCCGGAGTATTTGCTGCCCCCGGTGATGAGCACTCGCCTGTCGGCCATGCTGCCTCCCATAGGTTCCTTGAGAATTCGGTTACCGGCCTTGGCTGCCTCCGGGATCTCTGTCTAACCGTGGGCGGCAGGCCCTGATGACGCTCGTTGAAAGTGCCCACCTGGGAGAACTCGCCGGTGGCGGTCGTTCCGTCGCTGGTGGGCTCCCGCGACGCTACGGGTGTCGAAGATCCGTTGCTGTCGGGGGAGCTCAACAAGGAGATGCTCACACAGGGGGAAGATGTGGAAGCGCAGGAGGGGCTGGTCGATTTCGGCGATTGCCCAGCATCTGGGCCGTAACCGCAGGACGATCCGGGCTTATCTGAACGGGGAGCGTGAGCCGGGTAAGCGCCGTCCGGCGGGGGAGGCATTAGCGGTGGTGGAGGAGTACTGCCGGATCCGGCTGCGGCAGGATCCGCATCTGCAGGCCACGACGTTGGTCGAGGAGGTCGCCGCTCTGGGGTATGCGGGCGGGTACTCCTCGGGGTATGCGGGCGGGTACTCCTCGTTCACGCGGGCGACCGACGAGTAGACACCGCCGTACAGTCTCATGGCATCATCCATAGATGACTATCGCTCACCTGATGTCCTTTATCGGACTGTGCCTAATGATCACGATTACACCCGGCCTCGACACAGCTGCTGTCGTCCGCAACACTCTTATGTCCACCCGGTCAGCAGGTATGTTGACCGCGCTCGGCTGCGCAGCAGGACTTTTCGTGCATGCCACACTGGTCGCGCTGGGCCTGGCAGAACTACTGCTGCGTAGTGCCATTCTATTCGAGTTCGTTAAGTTCGCCGGCGCAATGGTACTGGTAGGTCTAGGTGCTCGCTCACTATGGAGGGCTTGGCGGATTGGTGTCGGGAACAATGTTCTGACGACACTGCCCCGTTCTAAGAGGTCCAGCATGCCTTTTCTGCAAGGGCTATTGACCAACCTGACGAATCCGAAAGCCGCGTTGTTCTTTCTGGCTGCTCTACCGCAGTTCCTTCCGTCGGGCGCGCCGAGCGCTGCCGTGCCAGTCGCGCTGGGGCTGGCGGTTATCGCCGTGGCCTTCAGCCTGACCGGGTTGGGCCTGACCGTCCTGGGAGTGCATCAGATCCGCCACCTCCTGCGGTCCCGGCGTGCCCGACGTATCCAGGATGCGTTGCTCGGCGCCACCCTCATTGCGCTCGGAGTACGGGTGGCCGTCGAGTGAGCTCACCATGCCGTGCGGGCGTTGCTGGGGTTGTCGCGCAGCAGCAGGATGGTCGCGGTGATCAGTAGTGTGACGGCGCCTATGAGTGCGCTGGCGTGCAGGCCGGTGAGGAAAGTGCTGTGGTCGGCGACGAGGGCGACGCCGAGTGCGCCGTCGACCTGGCGGGCGCAGCTGAGGATGCCGGAGGCGGCGTCGGCGGTGGCCTGGAGGAGGGCGGTGGTCAAGGGCGGGACGGTCAGGCCTCCGCCGATGCCGATGGGGATCAGCTGGACCAGCAGCGTCACCATGGAGGTGCGCGAACCTACGCTGAGCTGAGCAGGGCGAGGAGACCGATGATCTGGAGGAGTTGCCCGGCGGCCATGGGAAGTCGCGGGCCGTAACGGCTGGTGAGCTTGCCCGCGAGCAGGTTGGCGGCGATGATCAGCACGGGTCATGGGAATGAACATCAGCCCGGCCGTGAGCACGGAGTTGCTGCGGGTTTTGCTGGAAATAGAGGCTGAGCGCGAAGACCAGACCGTAGAAGGCCAGGTTGAGAACGAGCCCGGTGGTGATGGTGACCGACACGGTCCGGGATCGGAACAAGCCGAGCGGAACCATCGGGCTGGTATGCGTGCCTCGATGAAAGGGAGGCGGGAGAGCGGCAAGGGCGAACACGGCCGGAGCTGTGGCGACTCGGGGAGAGGTCCAACCGTGTGCTCCGGCTTCGATCACGGCGAAGGTCAGTGCGGCGAGGCCGGCAATCGCCGTTGTCTGGCCGGTGAGGTCGAGCGGAGCGGGCCGGGGAATTGAGCGGGGTGTGCGGGTGAGAGTGACCAGCGCGATCACGTCGACCGGGAGATTGATGAAGAAGATCGCGGGCCAGCCGAACGCGCTGGTGAGTACGCCGCCGACGACCGGTCCGGCCAGCAACGGCCACGCCGCCTACGGCTGTCCAGATCCCGATCGCATTGGCACGGGCCACGTCGTCGGTGAAGGAGTGGCGGACCGAGGCCAGGGAGCCAGGCCGCATGCCGCCGAGGCGAGGGTGAAGATGGTGAGGCCAATGGCGAAGCAGCGGGAGGCACCGATCTTGTCGGTGATGGCGCCTGCCGAACAGCAGCAGGGCTGCGGAGGCGAGGGTGTAGCCGCGACCACCCACTGCAAGCCGGTGATGGCGCTGCCCAGGTGCTACCCGATCGCCGGGAGCTCGACGTTCACCACGGTGGTGTCCAGGGTGATGATGAAGAAGCCCAGGGCAGAAGCGAACAGGGTCGTCGATGCCACGCGTGTGGGCTTGGGGGCGAGGACCTGCCGAGTGGCTGAACGGTTGATATCTGCGGGCACATGCTCTCTTTGGGGGCGGAGGGCGGCAGCGATGTGTGGCGTCCCCGCCGGTGGCCAAGACGGGGACTGGCTGCTGGTGCTCTACAGCAGATTCTTCGGGCCGGTCAGGCTGTTGTTAGTGGTGGCCGAGGATAGGATGTGGGCGGTACGGCGTCTCAAGGCGCGCGATCTCCTTTTCGCTCAAAGTGAGATCCACAGCAGCGACTGCGTCGTCCAGGTGGGCGAGTTTGGTCACACCCACCACCGGTGCGATCACGCCCGGGCGCCCCAATAGCCAGGCCAGCGCAACCTGGGCGGGTGAAACCCCACGCTCATCGGAAATTGCCCGAACCGCGTCGACGATATCAAAGTCGTCATCGCTATACATTTCATCGGCAAGTGGGTCATTCCCGGACCGGGTGGTGATACGCCGCCCCCCACGCTGGCGCGATCCAGATAGCAGGCCACGAGCCAGCGGACTGTAAGGGATCACTCCAACGCCCTGGTCGAGACAGAGCGGGATCATCTCTCGCTCTTCTTCCCGGTAGACGAGGTTGTAGTGGTTCTGCATCGACACGAAGGGGGTCGGTGCCAGGTACTGAGCCTTCGCGAACTGCCAAGCGAACATGCTGGATGCCCCGATGTAGCGAGCCTTACCTGCTCTGACGACATCATGGAGAGCCTGCATGGTCTCCTCGACGGGCGTCTGGTAGTCCCATCGGTGGATCTGATAGAGATCGACGTAATCGGTCCCGAGCCGCCTCAGGGAGGCATCGATGCCGGCAAGGATGTGCTTGCGCGACAGGCCTCCATCATTGGGGCCCGGGCCCATAGGGAAGAAGACCTTGGTCGCGAGCACGTAATCCTCGCGGTGTGCGAACAGTCGAGAGATTAGGCGTCCTGTTACTTCCTCGCTCGCCCCCAGGTCATACATGTCCGCAGTGTCGAAGAAGGTCACGCCAGACTCGACGGCACGGCGCACGATCGGTTCGGCTTCGTTTTCGTCCAGGTGCCACTCTCGCTGGCTGCGATTTCCGTAGCTCATCATGCCAAGGCAGATCCTCGACACTTTCAGCCCGGACTGCCCCAGTCGCACATGTTCCATTGGCCTCTCCTCTCGGGCGTCAAATAATCCACCTTCCTCATGCAGGAGGCAAGATCGAAACGAAGGACGATGGCTCAGCCTTCCTTCGAATCATCGGCTTCCTCGTACTTCAGCTTTCGAATCAGTCGGCCGATTCCCGGCAGTGCCACCTCGGTGACGGCGAGCCGGTGGCCTCGACCGCACCGAGGCAGCCGTCGTTCCCGCACATCGAGGACGGATGCCATGCCATGGGCATCCGCCCTGATGCGCTCATGCGTTCAGCGTCACTGGTGGGGCCAGCGGTGGCAAATGCCTAGCCGTTGGTGCCGATCACTTCGCTGAGATTACTGACGTTGAGCTGTTCCGGCCCGCCACATCCTGAACCTTGACGAGTCAGGAGACCACGGAGGTCATAGACCCCGGGGAACTCCATGAAGCCGTTCACTGTGCCGCTGTACTGGCACCGTCCTTTGGGTGTGGCTATGTTTACGCTGAAGCCCTTGATGGTGTAACTGGAGTCGTTGAGGCTGAGAGACCACGGCAGAGCGTGGGGGGTTACGCTGGTGCCGGCTTGGCAGAAGTTGAACGTGACGTTGTTGATGCTGGCCACAATTCCGCGGCTGCTGTCCGTGGTCACCGGACCCGTGAAGGTGTTCTGGCAGGCCGCCAGAGTTCCAAACCTCGTCGGGTCCTCACTGAACCCTTTGACCGAACTGGACGCGGATGCCTGGGGCGCCGTAATGAGCACCAACACGGCTGCTGCGGCCCCGGCGGCAAGGCCGGACTTTACCAGGCGTCTCCGGATGGTCATGCTTCTCCTTCGCTCTGTTTCCATGACGGATACCGTCGCCTCGAAGCGCGAGACGACGCCAAAATATATACGTTTGGGCAGCGGCGTGGGGATTCATCTGGAGGCGGCCCGGTCGCGAAGGAGGATCCGATGGGGCGACCTAATTGACTGCGCTACGTATTTGCTGATAAGAAAGCCGGTTACCGCATGAAGGGATTCACCGCTAACCGATCTCGTCTAGTTCGTGCAGGGCTCGGGCGTGCAGACCGCGCGCACCGCAGGAAACAAAGATCTCCGCTGCGTGACGTAGCTGTTCTTGTGCCAGAACGCGCTCGCCGGATTCCACATGTGCACGGGCGGCGAACAGTCGGGCCCGGCCGCAGTCGACTCGTTGGCCCACATCGGAGAATGCCCGGGCTGCCTGCTGTGCGTGTGTCGCGGCGGCGACGGGCGCGATCGTCCTGAGCGCTTGTGCTCGAGCGAGTTTGGCCAACCCGAAATTTGTCTCCAGAACAGGGTGGGAGATCCGGCTGGCGTGGGTCGCCCAGCGAAATGCTTCACTTGTCCGGCCGCGCTCAGCCTCCGCACAAGCCATGAGCTCATAACATGACAGCAGGCTGGATTGATCGAGTTTTGGTTTCTTGCCACGGTTGGAGGCTCGATCGACGGCGTAAGCTCCGCGTTTCAGTTGATTTGCATTGATCAAGGCAACTGCCCACGCGTACCAGGCTGAAGCGCCCCACCATTCGCTACTGTCTCCCGCGAGGTGTGCCACCTGTTCACCGCAGTGCAGCGCCTGGGCCTCATCACCTGACCATGAAGCGATGAGACACTGCTGGGTCAAGGCGATGGCTAGGACTTGCCTGGAGCCGAGTCCTCTGGCCATGGCCGTGGCTTCCTCGGCAACGATCCGCCCTTCGAAGAGTCGGCCGAGCATGCCGTAGGCACGGGCTTTGCCGCATAGCAACATGGCGACGACATAGCTCTGCTCTGAAAGGCGTGCTATGGCCAGGGCGCGATCAAATCGTCGTGCCGCATTGTGATATTGGCCCACGAACACTTCCGTCCAGCCGAGCCACGCAAGTGAACCGACCCACTCGGCGAGGTCGTCCTCAGGAACAGCGGTGAAGAGGCGATCGGCCTCGTCGATGTAGCGGATGGTGTCAGTGATCCGGCCGGCGGCGTACGCAGGCATGGGGCGCATGGCGGCGACCGCGAACCGCATGGTCGGCTCCCAGCCATCCGTGTTCTGTGGGAGTGCGTCCAGCGCCGCTTGAGCCGCACGAAAGTCGGCACGATACAGGCTGTCTGCGGCGAGACGCACGCGCAACGGTACGGTCACCGACGACTCATGGTCGTGTAGCTGTCGCAGCCCGTCCACGAGCAGAGCTCGGCTCTGTTCCGGTCGACCGAGCAGGCGCTCGATCATTGCCGATGTACGCACCGCGAGCGCAAACCGCGACTGGTCATTGATCGTCAACATTCCTAGCAGTTCGCGGGCGGTCTCCCGGCCTTCCTTCAGGCGCCCGCTCGCCCACTGGAATTGAGCCAGGGCCAACAAGAGTTCCAGCCGCAAATCGCGGTTGCCCTGGTTGGGCGTCATCAATCGCAGCGCTGCGTGCAGCCACTGTGCTGCTGCGGCGGGTGCCTGCCGAGCGACCGTCCGAGCTGCCTTTACGAGCGTCATGACGGTAGCCGTGTCGCCAGGAGATGCTGATCGTTCGAGATGGTGTGCCCTTATTGTGATTGGGGCACCGAGATCGGCCAAATGAGCTGCGATCCGGGCATGGGCGGCCAGCCGCCACCCTGAACCAGCCAAACTATAGATCGCGCTGCGGACGAGAGGATGTCTAAACCGAAATTCGCGCCCGGTCCTCGTGACGTGTACTAGGTCACAAGCTGCGATCTCTTTGAGCGCCACCAAGGTGGAATCGCGGTCCAATTGCGCGGCCACGGCAAGGATATCGGCGTCGAACTCGTCGCCGACAACCGCAGCGGCTCGGACGACCTGGAACGCCCCGGGTGAGAGACGACGAAACTCGCTCTGCAATGCCGCCCTGACCGCCATCGGAAGCTCTTCCATCCCCCCGGCGTCCTTGTCGCCGTCGATCAAGCCGCCGGATCCACGCGCCTGAACCAGCGCCTCGAGATAAAGAGGGATGCCGCGGCTTTCTTGGTAAAGGGCAATACAGTCCGCACGGTTGACGTGCGGGCCCAAGAACTCCTCCGTCTCGGTCAGGGTGAACGGATCTACGAAGATCACATGGCTCTGACCGGCCGCGGACTCGATGAATGCGGTCCTGCCCAGATCAACTTGTCGGGGGCGATATGCAAGCGCGATCAACACTCTTCCGCCTGGCGGATGGCGAACAAGGTAGTCGAGCAGTTCCAGCGAGGCCTCGTCACCCCAGTGAACATCATCCAGTAGCAGCGCCAGGCCGGATACCGCCGAAAGTTCCTCCAGCAGACGTCGTATCGCGCGATATGTGCGATAGCGCGTCAGTGCGGTTACCTCCGGCCAATCGACGGTCTCATCCGCGGAGGCTGCCGATATGGAGGGGAAGACGCCGGTTAGCAGCCGTGTAGCCGCCGCACCCA
>NZ_JBICRM010000007.1:0-375482 GCF_043197025.1 Nonomuraea marmarensis | reverse complement strand
CTCCAGATGAGGAACACCTGCCGCTGACTTCAACCGGCTGACAACCACCCGGGACTGATCCAACGGCGCCCCACCCGCGCCGCCGGATACTGCCGCCTGCCCAGCTGAGGTCCTGTTTTCGGACTAGGGAAATCAGGGATCAGCCCGTGGGGAAGACTGCCGCTGGACCGCGGCATGGCGGTCCTGGCCGAGCGCCGCCCAGGGGGCCGGGCTTGACAGGGGCGCGGGGCCGGTCTTCTCTCAACCCATCGGGGTCGGAAGGGAAGCCTGGTATGCCTGCGATTCAACGGTCCATCCTTGCCCTGATCGTCTCCGCCGCCCTGGTCGCCGTACCCATCGATCCGGTGCTGGCCGGGACCCCAGCGCCGGGCGCGCCCGGCGCGGCGTCGCACTTCGGGCTTGCGCGCAAGGACTGCGTGGGCACGGCGGCAGGGCGGGCGTCCAAGGTCTGGTACACCGTGGCGGGCGGTGTCCTGTCCGACGTGTACGAGCCCACGATCGACAACACGAACGTCGAGACGATGCAGTTCGTCGTGACCGACGGGAAGACGTTCACCGAACTGCAGGCCCGCGACACCACGTACCAGGTGAGCACCGACCGCTCCGGCCTGACCTGCACGATCACCTCTACCAGCAAGGGCGGCCGCTACCGGCTGACCACCACCTACGTCACCGACCCGGACAGGGACGCCGTGGTGGTGCGTACCCGGCTCCAGCCCGCCGGGCTGCGGCTGTACGTGCGGCTGGACGCGAGCGTGAACGGCAACGGCGGAGGCGGCCAGGCCAACGGCGGGCCCGACAGCGGCGTGGTCGACGGGTCCACCGGCGCCCCCGTGATCTCCGACGAGAACACCGAGACCTCCGCCCCCGCCCGCGACTACGCAGTGCCCACCCACCTGGCGCTGCGGGCCGAGCGGCGGCTGCCGCAGGCGAGCGTCGGGTACGCGGGCACGCCCAGTGACGGCGCCGCCCAGCTCGACGCGGACCGCGTGCTCACCCCCTACACCGAGGCCCCGGCGGGCAACGTGGTCGCCACCGCCCTGCTGCCGACCGATGGGAAGGGCGAGGTGACGTTCGCGCTCGGGTTCGGGCGGTCCCGGGCCGCCGCGCTGCGGACCGCGGGGGAGGCCGCCGGACGGTCGTTCGAGGGCACCCGCGCCAGGTACGAGTCCGGCTGGGCCGCCTACGACGCCGGACTGCGCAGGCCACCGAACGCGCTGGGCGACCTCTACCGGTTGTCCGCCAATGTGCTGAAGGCCAGCGAGGACAAGACGTTCCCCGGGGCGGTCGTGGCGTCGCTGGCCAGCCCGTGGGGGCAGGCGGTCGGCGCGGGCGACCTGGTCGGTGGCAAGGCGGTCTACTTCGGCTCCTATCGCGAGGTGTTCGCCCGCGACCTGTACGAGGCGTTCACCGGGTTCCTCACCGCTGGGGACGTGGCGACGGCCCGGGCCACGGCCCGCTTCCTGCTGGAACGCCAGCAACTGCCCGATGGGCGGCTGCCGCGCAACTCCCTGCTGAACGGCAAGCTGGCGCCCGACTCGGGCGGGGACCAGCTCGACGAGACCGCGTATCCGATCCTGATGGCGTACCAGTCGGGCCTCACCGGCGTGTGGGAGCAGGTGCGGGCGGCGGCCGACTTCCTGGTCGCGCACGGGCCCGCGTTCGGGGTGGAGCGGTGGGAGGAGCAGTCGGGCTACTCGCCGTCCACGATCGCGGCCGAGATCGCCGGGCTCGTCGCCGCCGGTGAGATCGCCTCAAAGCAGGGCGACCAGGGCCGGGACAGGCTGTATCGGGCCACGGCCGACCACTTCGCGCGTTCGATCAAGGGGTGGACGGTCACGACCACGGGACCGTACGCGTCCCGCTACTTCCTGCGCCTGTCGCGGACCGGCGACCCGGACGCGGCCGTGTCGTACAACCTGGGCAACGGCGGACCCACCGAGGACCAGCGGCGGGTGGTGGACGCGGGGTTCCTGGAGCTGACCCGGCTGGGCATCCTGCCCGCGAACGACCCTGACATCCTGGCCAGCCTGCCGGTCGTGGACCGCGTGCTCAGGCGCACGACGGCGAGCGGTCCCGGCTGGTACCGGTACGGCTCCGACATGGCGGGCACTGAGGACGGCTACGGCGACTGCTACGAGCCCGACCCCACCTCGTGCGCGCCGTCGGGCAAGCCCTGGCCGACCGGCAACGCGGGCTCAGGGCACATCTGGCCCGTCCTCGCGGGCGAGCGGGCCGAGCAGGCGTTGCAGACCCACGATCCGGCGACGGCGGCCGCGCTGCTGGCGGCCATGCGCGATATGTCGTCGGGCACCGGCCTGATCCCGGAGCAGGCGTGGGAGAACCCGGACCTGGCCGCGTCGCCGTACGGGACCGACCCCGCCACCGCCTCGATCGGCCTGCGCGACGGCGGCCCCGCGGGCTCGGCGTCCCCGCTGACCTGGGCCCAGGCCCAGGTCGTGCGGCTCGTCCTCTCGCTCGGCTCCACCCGTCCCGCCGAGCAGCCCGACATCGTACGCCAGCGCTACGCCGCCCGGGGCCTGCCCCAGGCCGCGCCGCTCACGGTCACCGCCCCGGCGGACGGCATCCAGGTCACCGGCACCTCGGTCGCCGTCGAGGGCACCACGGCGCCGGGCGCTCGCGTGGACATCTCGGCCACGCCCATCGACACCGGCGCCCCGACCCAGGTCGTCTCGGTGCGGGCCGGTTCCGGCGGCGGGTTCACGGCCCAGGCGCCGGTCGCGTTCGGGGAGGTCGTGCTCACCGTGACGGCCACCGCCCCCGACGGCCCGAGCTCCGGCACCGCGTACGCCCGGCGCACGGTCGTCGGCGACATCGTCGGGGCCACGACCGTGCTCGACGTCGCCGACCCGGAAGGCGACGACAACGGGCCGGGCAGCTACGCCTACCCGACGTCCGCCGACTTCCACGCCGGGGCGTTCGATCTGCGCAGGTTCCAGGTGATCACGGACGCGAGCACCGTCTACCTGCGGGCCGAGCTCCGCGACCTCACCCCCACGTTCGGCAACCAGATCGGCGCCCAACTGCTCGACGTCTACGTGCAGGACCCGGCCGTGGCCACGCGTTCGACGGAGGCGGCGTTCCCGCAGCGGAACTACCTGGTGGGGGACGCCTGGTCGCAGCGGGTGGAGGTGCAGGGGTTCGCGGCCCCGGTCTGGGTCACCGCCGCGGGCGCGGCGCAGGCGGGCGCCGCGGTGCGCTCGTCGGGCACCACCCGTACGATCACGATCGCCCTGCCCAAGGCCGCCTTCGGGACGCCGGGGCCGGGGTGGCGGTTCGCCGTCGTGCTCACCGGGCAGGACGGCTTCAGCTCTGACCAGGCCAGGGGCTTCACCGCCACGCCGCAGCCGTTCCAGTTCGGCGTCTGCGCCGCCGGCGGCACGGATCCGCTGTGCTCGGTGGATCCGGGCACCGTGCCCAAGGCGCTCGACGTGCTCGTCCCGGCCGGGCAGTCCCAGGCGAACGTGCTCAACCCCCTCCTGGGCCCGGTCACCGTGCCCGCGGTGCCGGTGCCTTGATCACCGGCTCCAGGAGCGTTGCAGGGCGTCGCGGACCCGGCGCCCGGTCGGGGGCGGCACGTCGCCGTTGCCCGCCGCAGGCGGGAGGGCGGGCGGTGCGGGCGGCACCAGCACGGCGATCTCCTCCTCGGTCGCCGGCCGCTCGACCTCGGTGAAGGCGCCGTCCGGGCTGCGCCGGACGACGCCGGTCTCCACCCCGTGGGCGACCGTACGCCGGTCGAGCGCCTGCAGCCCCAGGGCGATCCGCTGGGCGACCACGTAGGCCAGCACCGGCCCGGCGACGATCGCGACCCGGAAGATCCAGGTCGTCGCGTTCAGCGAGATGTGGAACGTCGAGGCGATCAGGTCGTTGCCGCCGGCCAGCCAGAGCACGCCGTAGTACACGATCCCGGCGAACCCGATCCCGACGCGCTTGGGCACGTCGCGCGGCCGGTCCAGGAGATGGTGCACGGCATGGTCGCGGGTGATCCAGCGCTCCAGGAACGGGTACAGGGCCAGCCCGGTGAACAGCAGCCTCAGCGCCCCCAGCGCGGGGATCAGCACGCTCATGCTCACCGTGAAGCCGAACACGGTGAACTCCCACGGCGGCATGATCCGCAATGCCCCTTCGAGGAAGCCCATGTACCAGTCGGGTTGCGAGCCGGCGCTGACCGTGCTGGGCAGGTACGGGCCGTACAACCAGATCGGGTTGATCTGGAACACCGTGGCCAGCAGCGTGACCACGGCGAGCACCCACAGGAAGAACACCGTCGTCTTGGCCAGGAACGAGGGGAAGAACGGCGCGCCGCGCACCACCCGGTCGTTCAGCCCCTTGGCCCTGAACTGGGTGTGGGTCTGCCGCCAGGTCAGCACCACCGCGTGCAGCGGGATGAGCACGAGCAGCAGGCCGGGGATCAGCAACACGTGCAGGCTGTACAGGCGGGAGATGATGTCCTCGCCGGGGAACTCGCCGCCGAACAGGAACGCCGCCACGTACGTGCCCACCAGCGGCACCGACACCGTGACCCCGTGCAGGATGCGCAACCCGGCGCCCGACAGCAGGTCGTCGGGGAGCGAGTAGCCGAACAACCCGTTGAGCATCACCAGCCCGAACAGGGCCACGCCGATCAGCCAGTTCAGGTCGCGCGGCTTGCGGAAGGCGCCGGTGAAGAAGTTACGCAGCAGGTGGGCGACGATGGCGGCGAGGAAGACGAGCGTCGCCCAGTGGTGCATCTGCCGCATCAGCAGGCCGCCGCGCACCTCGAAGCTGATGTCCAGCGTGGAGGCGTACGCCTGGCTCATCTCGACCCCGCGCAGCGGAACGTAGGCGCCGTCGTAGAGCACCTCCTTCATGCTCTGCTTGAAGAAGAACGTCAGGAAGACGCCCGTGAGCAGGACCACCACGAACGCGTAGAGAGCGATCTCCCCCAGCAGGAAGGTCCAGTGATCGGGGAAGACCTTCCGCATCGCCTTTTTCAGGAAACCGGCCCCGCCGATCCGATCGTCGAGCGCCTTGGCCAGTGAGCTCCCCTTCATCGTCACCCCACCTATGACTTGTCTGATTTGTCACCAAACAAGACGCGATAGGGCAGGAGAATGTGACACTTGCCAGGTAATCGGGCTGTGGGCTTCAGGCTTCAGGCGAAACGTTCGATCGTGACGGGGATCAGGCCCTGGTCGCGGATCGCCTGCCGGTGGTGGTGCAGCAGCGCACCGAGCGCGGTGGCCGGGCCCGCGCCCAGCCGTACGGTCACGTCCACGCACCACGCGATGCCCGCGCCGATCCTGCGCAACTCCCAGGTGAAGCCGTTGGCCTCGGCCGTACCGGCGACTCTCGGGTCGGCGGCCGGCTCCAGCCGCAGGGCCGTACGGGCGTTGGCCAGGCCGCGCTCGCCGAACTCCCCCGCGAACAGGATGCGGTAGCGGCGGGCCTCGGGTGAGGTGCCCAGGTCGAGCGGTGTGTCGGCAGGCAGGGGCTGGTGCTGGAAGAGGGTGCGGAGCTCGGCCTCCTCCGGCAGGTCACCGCCGCCGAGCAGCACGAGCGCCTCCGCCGCGTCGTGCCTGCTCACTGCCGTCACCCGGGCACGGAACCCCGCATCGGCCCGCAGCTCACGGCTCAGGCCCGGCGAGCCGGACCAGCCCCGTGGGGTCCACGCCGCGCTGTCGATGCCCGCGGCGGTGTAGTCGTCGTTGAGCACGAACTCCTCCACCAGGATCCCCGCCGGAGCGGAGATCAGGTAATAGTCCATCCGCCCATGATCCTCGGCGGCGGACGGGCCGTGCAAGCTCACCCACCGGCGCGGCGGCTCTCCGGCGGGCCGAGGTAGCTGGGGAGCAGGCCCCCGGTGTCCACCACGATCCGCTGGAGCACCACGGTCGGGTCGACCATCCAGAACTTCAGCGTGTGCACGCCGGGCGTCGCGATCGGGTGGGTGGTCGTGGTGACGTTGACGTTCTCGGAGGTGTTGCGCTCCCACTGGCGGTTCATCGTGGTGTCGTTCGCGCCGGTGACGGCCGTGACGTCAACCCTCTGGGGTGGCTGGTCGTCGACCGAGACGGCGTAGGTGAGGCCGTCCGCCGGCAACACGTTGTTCCTGGGGGAGAGCAGCACCGATACCTTCACCTGGCCGGTCGTGTAGAGGGTCGTGGTGTATTCGAGGCGCGGGCTGCCGCCGCCGGGCGTCTGGCGGGCGGCCGTCACCGGGAGCGGGGTCACGCCGTCCGATGTCCTGCCGAGGTCGGGGATCACCTTCCAGGAGCCGACGGCCCTGCTGTAGTGGCCGGCCTCGATGGCGACCTGCCCGCCCGCCTCGACGAACCCCTTGGGCCGCCCCGCCGGGTTGTCGACCACGGCCTTGACGGTCACCTGCCCGCCCCCGGGTCCGGTGACGGTGATGGGCACCTCGGTCCTGCCTTTGGGGGCACGCGAATAGTCCACCTTCACGGCCACGCGCACCTGGTCGGTCACCTTTCCGGACTTCGGCGTGACGGTGAGCCAGGGCTGGGCGGTCGCGATGGTGTAGTCGAACGGGGTGGCGCCGCGGTTGAACACCTCGACGTACTGCTGCGGGTATGCCTGATACGGGCTGAACACCGGCAACACGGCATCGCCCGCCGCGTTCGGCCACCACTGGGCGGACCCGTCGATCGCCACGCCCATGTCGGCCCCGGACGGGACCTCGGTGCGTACGAGATGGGGGTAGAAGGCGTCGGGCAGGGCCACGTTGTCCTTCTCCGGCTGCTGCCATGGGGCGTTGGGGCCGTAGCGTTCGACGTCGCCGTACCCGATCTTGGGTTGCAGCTGGAAGTCCCGCCACTTGCCGCCGGCCAGCTCGCCGTAGTGGGCGTTCAGCGCCTGGTCCTCCTCGAACCTGGCCTGGGCGAGGTCCGCCTGGGCGTTCGCGGCGGCCCGGCCCTGCCTGGCGTAGAGGATGTTGGTGAACTGGGCCCGGCGCAGCGCGTAGAGGTTGGCGGTGGCCTGCACCTGGTAGTCGACGAGCTGGTAGTACGCGTCGTCGTAGCGGGCATTCAGGGCATTCAGGGCTTTCCGGATTTTTCCGGCTTTGTCGGCTAGCTGTTGCCACTCCGCGACGGCCCTGTCCATCTCGCGGTAGCTGGTCAGGCTGAACGGGGTGTCCTTGTCGTCATAGGTCACGTTCTGGGGATTGGCGGGGTCGGTGGTGATGCGGCGGTTCAGCAGCTCGGGCTTGCGGCGGGCCTGGAGCCGGCCGTACTCGTGCAGGACCTCGGCGATCTCACCGGCCCGCTCGGGCCCGAAGTTCTGCGCCGCGTACGCGCGCTCCCAGTCGTCCAGCTTCTCGATCGGCAGCCGGTCGGGGTCCCAGGCGTAGTCCAGGAAGAACTGCAGCGGCAGCTCCTCGTTCTTCATGTCGCCCACGTTGACGACCCAGAGCCGGTCCACGCCGTACCGGTAGGTGAGGTTGAGCTGCTCCCACGTGCTCGCCAGGTTGATCGTGTCGGCCCACTTGTAGTTGCGGCCGCCGCCGACGTAGTCGAAGTGGTAGTACATGCCGTACCCGCCGGCCCGCTTCGGGAGCGACTGGTCGGGCAGCTTGCGCATGTTGCCCCAGTTGTCGTCGCAGAAGACCACGGTCACGTCGTCGGGCGGGCGCAGGCCCTGGTCCCAGTAGCGCTGCACCTCCTTGTAGAGAGTCTGCACCTGCGGGATGCTCTCCAGGTTCTCGCCGCTCTCGCGGGCCAGGATCTCGCGCTGGCTGGCCAGGATGGTCTGCATCAGCTCGATGCCGTCGCCGTCGGGCAGGCTCACGTCGCCGTTGCCGCGCATGCCGAGCGTGACGACGCCCTCGAAGTCCTGCTCCTTCATCCTGCGGATGCCGTCCGCCCAGTACCGCTTGATGGCCTCGCCGTTGCGGCGGAAGCTCCACTCGCCGGTCCCGCCGTAGGGATCGTGGCCGGGGGTGACGATGTTGCCCTGGGCATCGCGTACGGCGGCCACGGCGTGCCGGTTCCACTCCTCGATGCCGCGCATCATGGGGGCCTCGCGGGAGGTGCCCATGACGACGCCGTACTGGGTGGCGATCTTGTGGTTGTCCGGGTCGTCCTCGGCGAAGGCCCGGCCCCAGACCGCGGGCCACAGGTAGTTGGCCTTGAGCCGGAGCATGACCTCGAAGACCCTGGCGTACATCTTGCCGTTGAAGCCGCCCGGATACCCCTCGGCCAGTCCGGGGCCGAAGTACTTGGGCGCCCAGGTGCCGAGGTTGGGGTTCTCGTCGTTGATGAAGAAGCCCCGGTACTTCACCTTCGGCGTGCCCTGGGTGTGCCGGCCGGGGAGCACGTAGAGAGCGTCCTGGTGGCGGGACGGCACGTCGTCCCACCAGTACCAGGGGGAGACGCCGATCTCCTTGGAGACGTCGTACGCGCCGAAGATCGTGCCCCGCTGGTCGCTGCCCGCGATCACGAACGCGCGCCGCACGCCGGGCATCGGGTTCTGTACGACCTGCTCCAGCGAGGTCTCCCACTTGCCCGCGATGCCCGAGACGTCGAGCTTGCCGGCGCTGACCAGGCCGTCGATGAGCGGGCTGCGGCCGATGGTGCCGACGATCACCACGTCGTCGCGGCGCGGGACCTGGTCCTTCGCCACGGCGGGCCGTACGCCGGTGACCCGCTCGATGTCGGCCTGGAGATCGCCGGCCACGCGGACGACGCCGGCGTGGTCGCTCGCGCTGACCACGATCGGCGCCGCCCGGCCGGCGGCCACCAGGGGGAACCGCCCGGAGCCGCCGGAGCTCGAGATGTACGTGCCGGGCCCGGCCTCCTTCCCTGCTTCGGCGGGTACGGCGACGGCGGTCATGCCGGCCACCATCGCAGCGGACATCAGGAGCCTGGCGAGCGTCGACATGTCACGATCTCCGTCAAGGGTGAGGGGCGGGGTATCCCGAAACTTTCGGAGATGATGGGAAAGTTTCTAGCTCAGGTAAAGCGGATGTTAAACCGCCCTAACGGTGCGGTCAATCCATCGACGGAACAGGCGCATGCGCCCCCCCGTTCTGGGCAGAAGGGCTCGGGATCTACGGCGCGCGGTCTAGTGTGAAATTTACTGATTTGTCAGGCTTGGAGGCATCGGCGATGCGGAACGGCCAGACCATATTCGTCACCACCTTGATCGCGGCGCTCCTGCTCACCGGATGCACCTCCGGCGGCGGCACCGGCGCGCCGGCGAAGCCGCAGGAGCAGGGCCCGGTGGCCAAGCTGTCGATCACGCCTGCCAACGGCACGAAGAAGGTCGCACCCGACACCGGGATCAGCGTCAAGGTCACCGACGGCAAGGTCACCAAGCTGGCCGTCGCCGACGCCAAGGGCCGCGAGGTGGCGGGCGCCGTGGGCGCCGACGGCCTGTGGCGTCCCCGGTGGCCGTTGCGGCCCTCGACCGCGTACACCGTCAGCGCGCAGGCCACGGGCACGGACGGAAAGCCGGTCACGGGCCAGTCCGCGTTCACCACTCTCAAGCCGAAGCGCGTGCTGGAGAGTGGCATGTCGCCCCTGGACGGCGAGAAGGTGGGCGTCGGCATGCCCGTCCAGCTCCTGCTGTCCCAGTCGGTGACCGCCAAGAAGGACCGGGCCGCGATCGAGCGGTCGCTGGTGGTGCGCATGTCCAAGCCGGTCGAGGGCGCCTGGAGCTGGGTGAGCGACCGGGAGGTGCAGTTCAGGCCGCGCGAGTACTGGCCGGTCGGGGAGAAGGTCACGGTCGTCGCGCACCTGGCGGGCCTGCGGGCCGGGCAGAGCCTGTGGGGCACCAAGGACCGCAGCCTGGCCTTCACCGTCGGCCCCGAGCACATCACCAAGGTCAGCGCCCAGGACCACCGGGCGGTCGTGCGGAAGGACGGCGAGGTCGTCAGGACCATCCCGGTCAGCCTGGGCAAGCCGGGCGACGACAGCTACTCCGGCGTCATGATCGCCCAGGAGAAGTCCGCGGAGACCATCATGGACTCGGCCACGATCGGCAAGCCGGGCGAATACCGCATCCGTACCAAGTGGAACGTCCGGATGACCTACAGCGGCACGTTCTTCCACGCCGCCCCCTGGTCGACCGGCGCGCAGGGCAACTCGAACGTCAGCCACGGCTGCGTGAACGCCAGCCCGGCCAACGCCCGCTGGTTCTACGAGTTCACCCAGCGGGGCGACATCATCGAGGTCGCCGGCACGTCCAGGAAGCTGCGGTTCGGCAACGGGCCGACACCGTGGGCCAAGTCGTGGCAGTCGTGGCTGGCGGGCAGCGCCCTCGGCAAGCCCATCAACGGGTAGCCCGGGGGCCGCGCGCGGCCGGAGCCGGCGACGCAGACTGGGAGCATGACACCGCCGTCGAAGGAAGGTGTTGTGGTACCGCGTGCCTGCTGACGGATCGGGACGGGGGCTCGTCCGGCTGCCCGCCGTCCTGTTGTGGCTGCTGGTCTGGCTGCTGAACGTCTACGAGTTCATGGTGGCCTTCTGACTGGTCACCACCGTCGATCGGGACGAGCTGCCGTCGCGCAGCGTACTCGCTCGGCTACTGGATGGCATGGCTTTTCGCCCATCACCCCCGGCAAACTCCTCACCTGACCGGATAGGGGAGACTCGCACCAGACTCGTCTGATGAGAGTGAGGAGCAGGCATGCACATCGTACGGTTCGTCAGCCCCCTGACCGGTGCCGCCGCGGTCGGCGTCGACGACGGCGAGCAGGTGGTGGAGCTGTCCGGGGTCACCACCGTGGGCGAGCTGCTGCGGCTGCCGTCCGGGGAGCTCCGGGAGCGGTGCTCGGCGGCGGACGGGGCCCGGCACCCGTCCACGGCGGTGCGCAGGCTGGCGCCGGTCGACGGGCTGATGGAGGTGTGGGCGGCGGGCGTGACCTACCGCCGCTCGCGCGAGGCGCGGGTGATCGAGAGCGAACGGTCCGCCGACGTGTACGAGCTGGTCTACGACGCCGAACGGCCCGAGCTGTTCTTCAAGTCGGTGGCGTGGAAGGTCTCCGGGGACGGCGGGCGCATCGCCGTACGCGCGGACTCGGAGATCGACGTGCCGGAGCCGGAGCTCGGGCTGGTGCTGAACGCGTCCGGGGAGATCGTCGGGTACACGGTGGTCGACGACGTGAGCTCGCGCACCATCGAGGGCGTCAACCCGCTGTACCTGCCGCAGGCCAAGATCTACCTGGGCGCGTGCGCCGTCGGCCCGGCGATCAGGCCCGCGTGGGAGGTGGCCGACCCCTACGCCCTGGACATCACGCTGACCATCGGCCGGGCCGGGGAGACGGTGTGGGACGGGAAGGCGTCCACGTCGGGGCTGCACCGGCGGCTGGACGACCTGGCGGGTTACCTCTTCCGCGCCGACACCTTCCCGGAGGGCGCCGTGCTGGCCACCGGCACCAGCCTGGTCCCCGACCTGCCGTTCACGCTGGGGGACGGGGACACGGTGAGCATCGGCATCGCCGAGATCGGCACGCTGACGACCACCGTGGTCAGGGGCCTGGAGGCGATGCGCTGACCCCGGCTCAGCCGAGGAGGGGCCGGTGGGCCGCCCGGACCCTGGGGCAGCCCACCGGCACGCGGGTGTCACCAGGGGGACGGGGCCGGGGGCGCGACGACCGGCGGGCGGTCGTCGCAGGTGATGGTGTTCGGCAGCTCCCACGGCGCGAGCCACGGCCCGGTCGTGCCGCCCCCGTCGTTGCCGCCGAGGTCGGTCAGCGAGAACTCTGAGCCCGTGGCCGGGAAGCCGAACGACCCGCAGTTGTTCACGCCGACCGCGCCGACGTTACGCGCGTCCACGTTCTCGAACGTGGCCGAGCCCTTCACCCGGGCGCTGACCACCGAGGTGCCGGTGCCGTCGACCCTGACGTCCTTGAAGTGCACGTTCGTGATCGAGTACAGGTCCTTCACCGACCACTCGCTCACCAGCATGATCGCGTTGTAGGTGTTGTCGAGGAAGTGGTTGCCGACCACCTGGATGTCGGCGTCGATGCTCTTCTCCAGCGCGTAGAACCAGATGGCGCCCAGGCCGATGTTCCAGTTCAGCTCGTACGTGCCCGACCTGACCGTGGTGTTGTCCGTGATGTGCAGCCCCCCGGTGAACGGCTCGGCGCCGAAGCGGGAGCCGACCTGGATGGCGCTGCCCTCCCTGATGGGGTCGGCGACGAGGTTGTTCGAGATCGTGTTGTCCCGGCCGCCGTAGACGGCGATGCCGTTGGCCAGCACGGGCGTCTGAACGGTGTTGTGGTCGAACGTGTTGCCGGTGTTCGCCGTCTTCTCCGACCACATGGCCAGCGCGTCGTCACCCGAGTTGCGCAGGAAGTTGTTCGACACGACCGAGTCGGTGACGCCGGTGTGGAAGTTGATGGCGTCGGCGATCTGGTCGACGATGACGTTGTTCGTGATCCGCAGGTTCGTCATCGGGCCGTCGAACCACATGCCCACCTTGGTGTGCCGGAGGTGCAGGCCGTCGATGGTGGAGTCGCTCAGCGCGCCGCCGACGCCGTTCACCTGGTCGGTGTCGATGCGCTCCCGTACGTCGCCCTCGATCGCGAACCCCGACAGGTGCACGTTCCTGCTGCCCCCGGCCGCCGCGTCCTTGCCGTAGAAGCCGACGCCCGTGTGCACCGACCCGTCGGGGGCCGGGGTGCCGAGCGCGACCTCGCGGCCCTTGATGATCGTGTACCAGCTCCCCGCCCCGGCGATCGTCACGTCGTCCACGATGATGTGCCGGTTCACCTGGTACGTCCCCGGCGGCACGTACACCTTGAGCCGCTTCTTCCTGGCGAAGGCGATCGCCTTGTCGAACGCCCCGGCCGAGTCGTGCCGCCCGGACGGGTCCGCTCCGAACGCCAGCACGTTGGCGGCCACGATCTCGACCCGCGGTGGGCCGACGAGCTGGGAGTCGAGCAGGTCGATGACCGTCCAGGCGGCGTTGCTCTTCGCGGGGACCGTCAGCCGTACCCGGTCGCCGGCCCGATACTTCTTGCCGAGCAGCAGGCGTTGCTCGTCGTAGAAGTGGTTCGGGCGGAACGGCTTCGCGATCGACGGCGGCGGCGTCGTGGCGCCGGGCACGCACGAGCACTCGGTGATCCACCAGTCGGGGTGCAGCAGGCCGGCGGCCGGGTCGTTGGAGAACGGATACTGGTTGTACAACCACGCGTACTGCGACGTGAGCGTCATCGTCGTGCGGCCCTTGCCGTTGACCGTGACGTCGAGTGGCGCGGTGATGCCGCCCCCGCCCGGCGCGTCCGGGATGCTGTAGCGCACGGTGATCGCGTTGGCCGCGCTCGGCAGCGTGAACTCGACGTGCTGCCCCGGCGCCAGCCTGACCGCCTTGCGCCCCGACGCCTCCGCGGGCAGCGTGTACGCGGTGCGATCGGGGCCGATGACCGTGCCGTCCGTGACGGCGTTCTCCGCCTCCTGCTCGGCGAAGTCCACGGCGGCGCCCCGGCCCGCGACGAGCGCCGGGTCCAGCGCCGCCCGCGTCACGACGGGAGCCCTGGCGGCTGAGCTGGCGGCGAAGGCGGGGTCGATGCCGATGCTGAGGGCCAGTGCGGTGGCGGTTAACGCCGCGATCGTTCGCATCCCGGTGCTCGATTCTCTCGGGGGGTGAGGTGACAGTAGGTCCCCCGCACACCGTTCCACAAGGTCCTGTGAAGGACTTTCGGCTTCTTGCGAGCAAGCTGCGAAGTTCACTCAAATTCTTGCGCTAGCAGCGCAACCCGCTTACGGCGCTTGCGCCGCGACCAACGCCCGGCTCGGCCCCACCGGGCAGCCGATCCCCGTTGTCGAGAAGCATTTGAGATCATATGTTTTCGGTTATGCAAGACAGCAAGACGGCCGTCGGCTTACGCGGGCTGCGTAAGGAGTTCGGGCCGGTCACCGCCGTTGACGGCATCCAGCTCGACGTGCGCGACGGCGAGTTCTTCGCCATGCTGGGCCCGTCGGGCTCGGGCAAGACCACGGTGCTGCGCCTGATCGCCGGGTTCGAGACCCCCACGGCGGGGCGCGTCGAGCTGGGCGGCAGGGACGTGACCCGGCTGGCCCCCTTCGAGCGGGACGTCAACACCGTCTTCCAGGACTACGCGTTGTTCCCGCACATGAACGTGCTCGCCAACGTGGAATACGGCCTGCGGGTCAAGAGGGTCGCCAGGGCCGAGCGGCGGGAGCGGGCACTGGCCGCGCTGCGCTCGGTGCGGCTGGAGGGCTTCGAGGCGCGGCGGCCCGGCCAGCTCTCCGGCGGCCAGCGGCAGCGGGTCGCGCTCGCCAGGGCGCTGGTCAACCGGCCGCGCGTGTTGCTGCTCGACGAGCCGCTCGGCGCGCTCGACCTCAAGTTGCGCGAGGAGATGCAGGTCGAGCTGAAGGAGTTGCAGCGCGAGGTCGGCATCACGTTCCTGTTCGTCACGCACGACCAGGAGGAGGCGCTGACGATGAGCGACCGGGTGGCGGTGTTCGACCGGGGCCGGATCGAGCAGGTCGGCACGCCCGCCGAGGTCTACGAGCGGCCCGCGACCGAGTTCGTGGCCGGGTTCGTCGGCACCTCGAACCTCATCACGGGAGCCGCCGCCGAGAAGGTGGTCGGCCGGGCGGGCACGTACAGCATCCGGCCCGAGAAGCTGCGCGTCGTGCTGGACGACGCGCAGGACGCCGGGCCGGGCGAGCATTTCGCCGCCGGGACGGTCGCGGAGGTCGTGTACGCGGGCGCGGCCACCAGGTTCGTCGTCGATCTCGACGCGGGCGGCCGGTTGATCGCGCTCCAGCAGAACCTCCAGGTCTCGTCCATGGACGTGATGGGCCTGAGAGGCGCCCGGGTCCGGCTCGTGTGGCAACGGCGGCACGAGTTCGAGATCTCCTAGCAGGGATCTTTTAGGAGGACATATGCGACCCACCGGATCAGCGATTGCGGCGGCCGCCCTCGTGCTCGCCACCGCGTGTGGCGGCGGCGGTGGCACCACCACCGGAAGCGCCGCGCCCGGCCAGAGCGGCTTCGCCCCGCCCAAGATCGGCGCACTGCAGAGCGTCGGCACGGGCGAGGGCCAGGTCAACCTCGTAGCCTGGGCCGGATACGTCGAGGACGGCAGCAACGACCCCAAGGTCGACTGGGTCACCCCGTTCGAGCAGGCCACCGGCTGCCAGGTGAACACCAAGGTGGCGGGCACCTCGGACGAGATGGTCAACCTGATGAAGACCGGCGAGTACGACGCGGTCTCGGCCTCCGGCGACGCCTCCCTGCGCCTGATCGCGGGTGGCACGGTCGCGCCGGTCAACACCAGCCTGATCCCCAACTACACCGACGTGTTCGACGGCCTCAAGAGCAAGCCATGGAACTCCGTGAACGGCGTCGCGTACGGCGTCCCGCACGGCCGCGGCGCCAACCTGCTGATGTGGCGCACCGACACCGTCAAGCCCGCCCCCGACTCGTGGAGCGTGGTGTTCGACCCGGCCTCGCCGTACAAGGGCAAGGTGACGGCCTACGACTCGCCCATCTACATCGCCGACGCCGCCGTCTACCTGATGGCGACCAAGCCGGACCTCGGCATCAAGAACCCGTACGCGCTGGACGACAAGCAGTTCCAGGCCGCCGTGGACCTGCTGAAGCAGCAGCGGCAGCTCGTCGGAGAGTACTGGTCGGACTACACCAAGGAGATCCAGGCGTTCAAGAGCGGCGACTCGGTGGTCGGCACCACCTGGCAGGTGATCGTCAACGTGGCCCAGGGCGAGAAGGCGCCGGTGCAGGCCACGCTGCCGAAGGAGGGCGCGACCGGCTGGTCGGACACCTGGATGGTGGCGGCCAAGGCACCGCACCCGAACTGCGCGTACAAGTGGCTCGACCACATCATCTCGCCGAAGGCGAACGCCCAGGTCGCGGAGTATTTCGGCGAGGCCCCGTCGAACGCCAAGGCGTGCCAGGAGACCGCCGACGCCAAGCACTGCGAGACCTTCCACGCCACTGACGAGACGTACTTCTCCAAGGTCTACTACTGGACCACCCCGATCCCCCAGTGCCTCGACGGCCGTACCGACGTGAAGTGCAAGGACTACGCCGAGTGGACGCGGGCCTGGACGGAGATCAAGGGTTGACGATGCTCCGGCGCTCGGCCGCCGCCCTCCTGCACCGCAGGCCGGGGATACGGCTGTCGCTGCTGCTGTCGGCGCCGCTGGCGTGGCTCGGGCTGGCCTACCTGGGGGCGCTGGCGGCGCTGTTCGTCACCGCGTTCTACACCACCGACACCTTCACCGGGGAGCTGGTCAGGACATTCACCTGGGCCAACTTCCAGGATCTGGTCACGGCGGAGGTCTACCGGACGGTGACGCTGCGCTCGATCGGGGTGGCACTCGCGGTGACGGCGATCGACCTGGTGGTGGCGTTCCCGATGGCGTTCGCGATGGCCAAGCTGTCCTCGCCGCGGGCCCGGCCCTGGCTGATGATCGCCGTGCTGACGCCGCTGTGGGCCTCCTACCTGGTCAAGGCGTACGCGTGGCGGGTGATGTTGTCGTCGGGCGGGCTGCTGGGGTGGGGGTTCGGGGTGACGGCGACCGTGCTGACGCTGGCGTACCTGTGGTTGCCGTACATGATCCTGCCGATCTACGCCGGGCTCGAGCGGCTGCCCGACTCCCTGCTGGAGGCGGCGGGGGATCTGGGGGCGCGGGCCTGGCAGGTGTTCCGGACGGTGGTGTGGCCGCTGGCGTTCCCGGCCGTGGTCGCGGGGTCGATCTTCACGTTCTCGTTGTCGCTGGGCGACTACATCGCCGTCAAGATCGTCGGGGGGCGGAGCCAGCTCATCGGGAACGTCGTCTACGACAACATCGGGGCCGCCAACAACCTGCCGTTCGCCGCCGCCGTGGCGACCGTGCCCGTCGTGGTCATGCTGGCGTATCTGGCGGCGGTGCGCCGTACCGGGGCATTGGAGAACCTGTGAACCTGTCGCGTAACGCCCGGTTCGTGTTCCGGCTCGCGCTCGCCGCGGGGCTGGGCGTGATCTACGTGCCGCTGGTGGTCGTGCTGCTCAACTCGTTCAACGCCGACCGCACGTTCGGCTGGCCGCCGCCGGGGCTGACCACCAGGTGGTGGGGCGCGGCGTGGAGCTCGTCGGGGGTGCGGGCGGCCTTGTGGACGTCCGTGCAGGCCGGGCTGGGGGCCACGGCGATCGCGCTGGTGCTGGGGACGATGGCGGCCTTCGCCGTGCAGCGGTACCGGTTCTTCGGGCGCGACACGGTGTCGTTGCTGATCATCCTGCCGATAGCGCTGCCCGGCATCGTGACCGGGATCGCGCTGAACAACGCCTTCCGCGCCGTGCTGGAGCCGTTCGGGGTGGGGCTCGGGTTGTTCACGGTGGTGGTCGGGCATGCCACGTTCTGCGTGGTGACGGTCTACAACAACGTGCTGGCCCGGCTGCGGCGGATGGGGAGTTCGCTGGAGGAGGCGTCGGCGGATCTCGGGGCGGACCCGTTCACCACGTTCCGGCTGGTGACGTTCCCGATGATGCGCTCGGCGCTGCTGGCGGGCGGGCTGCTGGCGTTCGCGCTGTCCTTCGACGAGATCATCGTGACGACCTTCACGGCAGGGGCCGGGGTGCGGACCCTGCCGATCTGGATCTTCGAGAACCTCTTCAGGCCCAACCAGGCGCCGGTGGTGAACGTGGTCGCCGCCGCCCTGATCGTGGCCTCGGTAGTGCCGATCTACCTCGCCCAGCGCCTGTCCTCCGACGCGGGTCAGTTGCGATAAGTCAGTCGCGGTCGGGCACGGCCATCTCGCCGAGCAGGGACCAGTCGTCGTGCGGCACGGTCGTGTTCACGATGCGCGGCGTCTGCGCGAGGTAGGGCGGCAGCGTCTGCTGGGCCTGCTTGAAGTGGGCCGACTGCACGTGCGCCGCCCCGGCCGCGTCGTCGCGGAACGCCTCCACCAGGACGTATTCGGCCGGGTCCGCCAGGCTGCGCGACCAGTCGAACCACAGGCAGCCGGGCTCGGCCCGGGTGGCCTCGGTGAACTCACGGGCGATCTCCGGCCAGCGGTCGGCGTGCTCTGGCAGAATACGGAACTTGGCGGTGATGAAGATCATCGAGCTGACTCCATGGATCGGCTGCGCTACGGCACGAGACTAGCGGCCCCCAGGTCATCTTCGAGTTATCCCGAATTACCTACCAAAAGTATGGGATAATGCTGGTGTGAGTCTGGACAGGATCCGCGCGTCGAGCGCCCGGGCCGATTCTCCGCTGACCGCCGCCATCCTGGCGGGGCGCTGGATCAGATCCGCCGCGGCCGACGACGAGCATGGCAGGCGCTGGGTGGCCAACCCCGATCCACGCGGTGGTTCCGCGGTCACCTCTGAGCCCTGGTCTCTGTATTCGGGGGCGGCGGGCATCGTGCTGTTCTTCCTCGAGTTGGCCGCCGCGACCGGCCATGAGGCGTACCTGGAGGACGCGCGGGCCGGGGCTGGCAGGCTCGCCGCCACCTGGCGTGAGCAGGACGACCTCTCGCTCTACCACGGGCTGACCGGCACGATGGTGGCGCTCATGGAGGCGGGCTGGGTGCTCGGCGACGGCCGTTTCGAGACCGAGGCCGCGGCCATCGCCGACGAGATCGTCCGCAGGGGCCGGGTTCCCGGTGATCCCGCGGGGCGCGCCCAGGGCTGGCCGCGCGATCCGGCGCAGCGCGGCGAGGGCGGCATCGTCCTGGGCCTGCTGCGCGCCGCCGCGCACCTCGGCGTGCCCGCCTACGAGGAGGCGGCGGTCGAGGCGGGCCTGCGCATCGCCCGGCTGCCCGTCCCCGGGCACCGCTTCGGCGACTGCGCCGACCTTCCGGTCGACGCCGTCACGCCGGGCTTCCTCGCCGGTACGGCGGGCACGGCGTTCCTCCTGGCCCGCCTGTACGGCGTGACGGGCGACGAACGTTTCCTGTTCGCCGCTCGCAGCGGCGCCGCCTTCGTCCGCGAGGTCAGCGTCGTGAGCGAGGGCTGCGCGGTCGTCCCGCACCACGTGCCGCACGCCCGGGGGCTGCACTACCTGGGGTTCTGCTCCGGCTCCGCGGGCGTGGCCAGGATGTTCTACGAGCTCTACCGGGTCACCGGCGACCCCGGCGACCTGGACTGGGTGGAGCGGCTGGCCCGCGGCATCGTCCAGAGCGGCGTGCCGCGGCGGCGTACCGAGGGTTACTGGAACGTGGCCTGCCAGTGTTGCGGCACGGCCGGCCTGATCGAGCTCTTCGTCGGCCTGTGGGCGGCGACCGGGCAGGAGTCGCACCTGGAGTACGCCCGCAAGCTCGCCACCGACCTGATCGGCCGGGCCACCGACCACGACGGGCGGGGCTACCGCTGGTACCAGGCGTACCGGCGGTTGCGGCCCGGAGAGGTGACGGCCGACACTGGCTACATGGTGGGCACGGCCGGCATCGGCGCCGCGCTGCTCCACCTGGACGCCGCGGGGCAGGCGGACCGGGCGCGCCGGGTGATCCTGCTGCCCGACAACCCGTTCCCCGCCATCCCCGTGCCCACCTCGGCGCTGCGCCTCGATTCGGGAGAAGCCTCATGACCACCTTCGCCTCCCCGGTGGACCTCGGCACGTTCGGCCCGTACGGACCCGGGCGCCTGCACACCTCCGCCGGCTGGAACCGTCCGGTCTACCCCTTCCAGGGCCGCGTCACCGCCGACGGGTCCAGCGGGTTCCGTGCCGAGCCCGGCCGCTACCACCTCTACATCGCCTGGGTCTGCCCGTGGGCCCAGCGCACGGCGATCGTCAGGAAGCTCAAGGGGCTGGAGGAGGTGGTGTCGCTGTCGTACGTGGACGACGAGCGCGACAGCCGCGGCTGGGCCTTCCGCGAGCGCCGCGGACCCGACCCGGTCAACGGCTTCACCTTCCTGGAGCAGGCGTACGACGCCACCGAGCCCGGGTATCCCGGCCACATCTCCGTGCCCGTGTTGTGGGACCGGGAGACCGGCGGGATCGTCAGCAACAACTTCCCCGACATCACCATCGACCTGGGCACCGCGTTCGAGAAGTGGGCGGACACCTCGGTCGACCTCTACCCGGAGGACCTGCGGGGCCGGATCGACGAGCTGAACGAGGAGATCTACCACGACGTCAACAACGCCCCCTACAAGGTCGCCGGGGCCACGAACCAGGACGACTACGAGGAGCACCGCCACCGCGTCATCACCGCGCTCGAACGGCTGGAGGAGCGGCTGGGGGAGAGCAGGTACCTGTTCGGGGACCGGATCACCGAGTCGGACGTGCGGTTGTGGGTCACGCTGGTCAGGTTCGACCTGGGCTACAACCCGCTGGCGAAGATCAGCGAGCGGGCGCTGACGGACTTCCCCAACCTGTGGGCGTACGCTCGCGACCTCTACCAGCGGCCCGCCTTCCGTGACACGACGGAGTTCGCCGCGCTGCGCTTCTCCGAGGGGCCCGCGCCGTCCTTCCTCAACGGCGGCCCGAAGCGGATCACGGTCGAGCCCGCCCTGGCCGACTGGGACGCTCGTTAGACCCGGTCCACAGCGGGTGGGGGCGGTCTCGCGGAGAGATTCTATGTATATCCAGTAGGAAATGTTGACTTTACTGATCTGGGCTCGTAGGTTCGTAAGCATGAGCCAGGGCCTTTACCTGACCCGGCGCCCGCACGTGGACTTCGGCCACGTCGCCAGCGCGCAGTGTCGCTGATCACGTACCGGAAATCAGACCTCTCCCCCCTTCCAGAGGATCCCATCGTGATCAAGATCAGACATGCCCTCCTCGCTGCGCTGCTGCCGGCCCTGCTGGCCGGCTGCGGCTCCGCCGAGGGATCGGCGAGACCCGGAGAGACGGAGGTGAAGGTGCTGCGCTACCAGGGCAGCGTCGGCGCCGTCACCTTCCCCGAGCTGGCCGAGGAGCTCGGCTACCTCGGCGACATCAAGCTGAAGTGGGTGGGCAACACCACCTCGGGCCCGCAGGACATCCAGTCTGCGGCGACCGGCCAGACGGACTTCGGCGGCGCCTTCGACGGCGCGATCGTCAAGCTCAAGGCGGCCAAGGCCCCGATCAAGGCGGTGATCGGCTACTACGGCTCCGACAAGGACACCTTCAGCGGCTACTACGTGGCCGAGAACAGCCCGATCAGGACCGCCCGCGACCTCATCGGCAAGAAGATCGGCGTCAACACCCTCGGCGCCCACCACGAGGCCGTCATCAAGGAATACCTCAAGCGCGAGGGGCTGACGCCGGAGGAGATCAAGCAGGTCCAGCTCGTGGTGATCCCACCGGTCAACACCGAGCAGGCGGTACGCCAGGGGCAGCTCGACGTGGGCACCCTCGGCGGCGTGCTCAAGGACAAGGCCCTCGAACGCGGCGGGCTGCGGCCGCTGTTCACCGACGTCGGGCTGCTCGGCCCGTTCACCGCCGGAGCCGTCGTCCTGCGCGAGGACTTCATCGCCGAGAACCCCACCACCACCAAGACCTTCGTGGCCGCCTTCGCCAAGGCCATCGAGTGGGCGCAGACCCACTCGCGCGAGGAGGTCGTCGCCAAGTTCGAGCAGATCATCGCCAAGCGCGGGCGCAACGAGAGCAGTGACACCGTGCGGTTCTGGAAGAGCACCGGCATCGCAGGCAAGGGAGGCGTCATCGCCGCCCAGGAGTTCAAGACGTGGATCGACTGGCTGGAACGCGAGGGTGAGATCAAGCCCGGCCAGGTCAAGGTCGCCGACCTCTACACCAACACGTTCAACCCCTACGCCGGCGGGAGCACCTCATGACCAAGATCAGCATCCGGCACGCGACCAAGACGTTCCAGGTCAGAGACGAGCCTTTCACCGCGCTCGCGGGCATCGACCTGGACGTGCGCGAGGGCGAGTTCCTCACTCTCGTCGGCCCCAGCGGCTGCGGCAAGTCCACCCTCCTCGACCTGATCGCCGGGCTGACCGGGCTGACGGGCGGCCAGATCCTCATCGACGGCGCCCCCGTCACCGGCCCCGGGCTCGACCGCGGCATCGTCTTCCAGCAGTACGCCCTGTTCCCCTGGCGCACCGCCCAGGCCAACGTCGAGTTCGGCCTGGAGGCGAAGGCGGTGCCGAAGAAGGAGCGGGCGCGGCGGGCCCGCGAGCATCTCGCGCTGGTGGGCCTGGCCGGGTTCGAGGAACGTTACCCGCACGAGCTGTCCGGCGGCATGCGGCAGCGGGTGGCGATCGCCCGCAGCCTGGCGTTCGACCCGGACGTGCTGCTGATGGACGAGCCGTTCGCCGCCCTGGACGCGCAGACCCGCGAGTCCCTGCAGGAGGAGTTGGTGCACGTCTGGGAGCGGACCGGCAAGACCGTCATCTTCATCACGCACGGCATCGACGAGGCCGTCTACCTGGGGCAGCGGGTCGCGGTGATGACCTCCAGGCCGGGCCGGATCAAGGAGATCGTCGAGGTGCGCTTCGACTCCCGCGAGGGGGACCTGCGGGCGGACCCGGCGTTCGGCGAGTACCGGCACCACGTGTGGACGCTGCTGCGCGACGAGGTGGCGGCGGCGCAGGTGCAGGAGCGGAAGGTGGCGACCTCCCATGGCTGACCCCGTCGTGAGCGAACGGCTCCCCGGCGACGTCCACTGGTACGACCTGCCGGACGACGAGGCCGAACCCGACGAGACTCCGGAAGCCCCTCCCCGAGCGCGTCGCTGGACCATCGGCGGCAAGGTCCGGCGGGCGGTCAGGAACTCCGCGGCCATCCTGCTCCTCCTGGCCCTCTGGGAGGCGCTGCCCCGGCTGGGCGTCGTGGACCGGGTCTTCGTGCCCCCGCTCTCCGAGAACCTCGTCGCCTGGTCGGACCTGCTGGTCAGCGGCCGGCTCCCGGAGCACCTGGAGGCGTCGCTGGTCCGCTCGCTGGCCGGCTTCGGCCTGGCGATCGTGCTGGCCATCCCGCTCGGCCTGCTGATCGGCTGGTACAAACCGGTCGCCGACTTCCTCACCCCGTTGCTGGAATTGTTCCGCAACACCTCGGCGGTGGCGCTGCTGCCCGTGTTCACGCTGATCCTGGGCATCGGGGAGACCACGAAGATCACGTTCGTCCTGTACGCGTGCTCCTGGCCGATCCTGCTCAACACCATCAGCGGCGTGAAGACCGTCGAACCGCTGCTCATCAAGTCGGCCAGGTCGATGGGCCTCGGTCCGGTGCGCCTGTTCCAGAAGGTGATCCTGCCCGCCGCCGTGCCCACCATCTTCACCGGGGTACGGCTGGCGGGGGCGTACTCGATCCTGGTCCTGCTGTTCGCCGAGATGGTCGGCGCCAAGGCCGGGCTCGGCTACCTCATCCTCGAAACCCAGTCGAGCTTCCGCATCCCCGACATGTACGCCGGGATCATCACCATCTCCGTGCTCGGCCTGCTGTTCAACCTGCTCCTGGTCGGCGTCGAGCGCCGCTTCTCCACTTGGAGGACCTCGTGACGAGAAAGCTCCACCTGAACGCCTTCCTCATGGGCGTCGGCCACCACGAGGCGGCCTGGCGACACCCCCGCACCGAGCCCGCCCGCCTCACGGTCAGGCAACTCCTCGGCCGCCTCGCGGGCGGGCGCGGTCACCGCGTCGTCGCCGGCACGCCCGAGCAGATCGCCGACCAGCTCCAGGAGTGGTTCTTCGCCGGGGCGGCCGACGGGTTCAACATCATGCCGCCGATCCTGCACGCCGGCCTGGCCGACTTCGTCGACTACGTGGTGCCGGAGCTGCAGATCAGGGGTCTGTTCCGGTACGAGTACGAAGGCCGTACCCTCCGCGACAACTACGGCCTGCCCAGACCCTCGTCCCGGTACGCCGCGCGGCGCGAAGTGGCGGTGGCCCGATGAGCATCCTGACGCTGGTAGGCAACCCCAGGCCGGGCTCCCGCACGCTTGCCGTGGCGGGCGCGGCAGCCCAGGCGGTCGGGGGGCGGCTCGGGGCCGCCGAGGGCTCGTACGAGACCGTGGACCTGTCCGAGCTCGGCCCCCACCTGCTGTCGCCCGGCAAGTCGCCCGGGGTGGAGGCGGCGCTGGAGCTGGTACGGGAGGCGAGTGTGCTGGTGGTGGCGAGCCCGACGTACAAGGGCACGTACACCGGGTTGCTCAAGTCCTTCATCGACCGGTTCCCGCCCGACGCGCTGGCCGGCAAGGTGGCGCTGCCGCTGCTGGTCATGGGGGACGCGAAGCATTCGCTGGCGGTGGAGGTGCACCTGCGTCCGCTGCTGGTGGAGGTGGGCGCCACCGTGCCCACGCCCGGTCTGGTGGTGCTGGAATCCCAGCTCTCTGGGCTGGAGGAGGTGCTGGCGGCCTGGGCCGACCGGGTCGCGCCGCAGGTGGCCGCAGTGCTCAAGGAAGGGGTGCTCGGATGACCTTGCCGTTGAGACGGACGCGCCCGGTGGCGAAGAGGAGGCGAGGGCGCGCGGTGGACGAGTTCCGGCGGGCGCCTGCGGCGGATGCCGAGGGGGCCTGGCGAGCTGACGGTTTCCAGGGTGAATCCGCCGTGGATGCCGACGGGTTCCGGCAGGCGCTCGCGGTGCACGCGGCCGGCGTCGTCATCATCACCGCGCAGACGGACGGCATCCCCGTGGGCCTCACCGCCACGTCGTTCTCCTCCGTCAGCCTGGACCCGCCGCTGGTGTCCTTCTACGTCGACCGATCCTCCACCACCTGGCCGCTGCTGGGTTCGGCGGACCACTTCGCCGTCAACGTGCTGGCCAGCGACCAGGCGGAGCTCGCGGCCAGGTTCGCCCGCAAGAACGTGGACCGTTTCGCCGAGCCCACCCGCTGGCGCGCCGGTCCGCTCGGGGCGCCCCTGTTGCGGGACGTCTCGGCCCACCTGATCTGCCTCCCGCAGGAGACGGTGGACGTGGGCGACCACATCCTGGTGGTGGGCCTGGTCGCCGAGGCCATGGTGCACGGGGCCGGCCGTCCCCTCCTGTACCACCAGGGCCGCTTCGGCCGCTTCCTCGCCCATCCCTGAGCAACACCTGCGGCCGCCCGGTGCTTTGCCGGGCGGCCGCCGCATGCATTCCGGGGATCGTTCCACGATGTTCCAGCCGGGACACCTTCGGCGGCCGGGCCTCGCGCAAGCGGGCGACGCCGGCCCAGTTCCGGAGCCGGTTGGAGCTGATGCCGGGGCAACTCGGCGCGCTGGTCTTCGTGCGCGACAGGTTCGCCGGGTCCGCCGAGGCGCTGGCCACCTGTCCCGCACTTTCACCGCTTATACGCCGAAATGTCGGCCTTTACAAGATCTTGTCACGACAGTGAAGTGGTGTTACCTCTTGCGAAGATGCGCACAACCTGCGCATCACTGGCACGCAGGAGGGAATCGTGTCGACCAAGTCCTGGTTACGCATCACTCTCATCGCCGCCGCGCTCAGCGCGTCGGCTCTTCCCCTCACAGGGACCGCCCAAGGCGAACCCGGCGGGCAGGCCCAGCAGATCCACGACTTCCAAGCGGAGAACCACGGCAAACCCGATCTGGACAACCGCCAGGGCCGGGTGCCGCCGCCCGCCGGAGCCAACGCGCGCAGCGCGGCCTCCGGGGCGGAGATCCGCTGGAACGCCCTCGGCACCCCGGCCGCCGTCACCAGCGCGGAACCGCTGGCCGACGGCCTGAGCTCCGATCCGGAACAGGCCGCCCGCGCCTACCTCAAGAGCAACGAAGGCATCTTCGGCCTGCCGCCCGAGGCGGTCGACGCGCTGGAGAAGGTCGCGGTCAACCCCATCGGCGCGGGTCACGCCGTGCTGCTGCGCCAGCGCTTCGGCGACCTGCCGGCCGGCGTGGACGGCCTTGTCGCGATCGGCGTCGCGAACGGCCAGGTCAGGTACGTCACGTCCTCGTTGTCCCGTGAGACCGAGGCGCCCCCGGCCGCGGCGATCACCGCGCAGCAGGCCCTCGACATCGCCGCCAGGGACGGCGGCATCGACCTGGCCACGGCGGTCACCAAGCAGGCCACGCCGGTGGCGGTGCCCGCGCCCGACGGGGTGCACAGCGCGTACGAGGTGGTGCTGATCGGCGGTGGGCAGGGGGAGGCGGCGGCGTACACGACGAACGTGGACGCGGTCAGCGGCGCCATCCTCACGCGGGAGAACCTCGTCGACCACTTCGACCCGGACAATCCGCGCTGGGAGGCGTTCCCGTCGAACCCACGGGACGACTACTCCTCCAGGGACACCCGTCAGACGTGGTGCTTCACCAAGGCCCCCGGTTGCGACTACGTGAGCGGCGGCGACCCGGGGACGGGCAAGGCGTGGGACGTGAACCACGCCACGAACGCGCCGAGCAACTCCAGCCTCGGCAACGCGACGAGGACCGCCGAGAACCGGGCGAGCGGTGACTCGTTCACCGTCGGCACCCGCTCCAACGTGCTCACACCGAGCCGGAACTACATATACCCGTGGCGCAACACCTGGCACGAGGCCAAGTGTGACCCCGCCACGTTCGACCAGAGCGGGGAGGCGGACCTCGAGGCCGCCATCGCCAACCTGAACGCCATGCACAACCGCATCCACGACTGGTCCTACCGGCTCGGCTTCACCGAGACCGCCTGGAACATGCAGGTCGACAACGGCGAGCGCGGCGGGCTCGGCAACGACCCCGAGCAGGGCAACGCCCAGGCCGGCGCCCGCGTCCTGTCGGTGCGCGACAACGCCAACCAGATCACCGGCCCCGACGGGGTCGCGCCGATCACGAACATGTACCTGTGGCAGCCGATCGCCGGCTCGTTCTACTCGCCGTGCGTGGACGGCGACTACGACATGTCGGTCATCGGCCACGAATACACCCACGCCATCTCCGGCCGCATGATCGGCGGACCGAACGCCGGCTGGAGCGGCGCCCAGGCCGGCGCCATGAACGAGAGCACCTCCGACCTGGTGGCGATGGAGTACCTGTACGAGTACGGCTTCCGCCCCTCCGGCCTGACCCCGTACGTCACCGGCGGCTACGTGACCGGGGACAAGGAACGCGGTATCAGGAACTACGACATGTCGAAGTCCCCGCTCAACTACAGCGACATCGCCTACGACATCGTCGGCCAGCAGGTGCACGCCGACGGCGAGATCTGGTCGGCCACGCAGTTCGACGTGCGCGCGGCCTTCGTCAAGCGGTACGGCGACGGCACGGCCAACCAGCAGAAGTCCTGCGCGGACGGCCAGACCCCGGTCGAGCGTTGCCCGGGCAACCGGCGCTGGGCGCAACTCTCGTTCGACGCCCTGCTGCTGATGGCCTCGGGCGCGGTCAGCTACGTCGATCACCGCGACGCGCTGCTGGCGGCCGACGCGATCCGCTTCGGCGGCAAGAACCAGGACATCATGTGGCGCGCGTTCGCCGAGCACGGCCTGGGCGAGGGCGCGGCGAGCAACGGCCAGAACGACGCCGATCCGACGCCGAGTTTCGTCAACCCGGCGGGCAAGAACGGCTCGCTGCAGCTCAAGCCCCTGGGCGAGGCGAAGGGCGCGGCGCTGCGGCTGTACGTGGGCGACTACGAGGGACGCGTGGTCCCAGTCGCCGACACCGACCCGGCGACGCCGCTCGGCGACACCGTGGAGATGACGCCGGGCGTGTACGACTTCGTGGCGGCGGGCAACGGGTTCGGGCACGCAAGGCTGAAGTTCGTGGTGGTGCCGGGCGTGACGCTGCCGCTCCCGCTGGCGCTGACCCGCAACCTCGCCTCGGCGGCGGGCGGCGCGACGGCCACGGGCGACGGCGTCAACCAGGCCAAGCTGATCGACGAGACCGAGGCCACGAACTGGGCCTCGCTCACCGGTGCGCCGGCCGGCAAGTCCGTCGTCGTGGACCTGGCGGGCGACAGCCCGGTCAAGATCCGCAGGGTGCAGGTGAGCGCGATGCTCAGGCCCAGCGTCGGCGACCCGGCCGACCCTGGGGCGCAGAACCGCTTCTCCAGCCTGCGTGCCTTCGAGGTGCTGGCCTGCAGCAAGGACTGCGCCTCGCCGGCGAACTTCACGAAGATCTACACCAGCCCGGCGAACGCGTTCGACTCCGGGCTGCCGCGTCCCCGTGGCGCGGACCTGGTCTTCAAGTCGTTCGGCGTGCAGGCCACGAGTGCCACGCACCTGATGTTCCGGGTGCTGACCACGCAGTGCACCGGCAACCCGCGCTACGCCGGTGAGCAGGACAACGATCCGAACTCCGCGACGGACTGCGCCGCGGCCAGCCCGCAGCGGGACCAGGTCAGGGCGGCCGAGTTCCAGGCGTACTCGCACTGATCTTTTCGGTACGGCCCGCGCCCTCGTGGCGCGGGCCGCTTGGCTCCTAATAGTTAGATGCCGTACTATCTCACGAAGAATCATCCTTTCCTAGGAAGGGGTGTATTCGGCCTCGAAGTAGTTCGATGCCTAACTAGATTGGAGAGACATGCGTACCTTGATCCGCAATGTTCGCGTCTTCGACGGCGAGCGGACCGTGCCCGGCGCCGACGTACTGATCGACGGGGACCGCATCGGCGAGCCGGACGGGAGCGCGGACGCCGAGGTGGACGGCACGGGGAAGACGCTGCTGCCGGGCCTGATCGACGCGCACGCGCACGCCTTCGACGGCGACCTGGAGGAGGCGCTGAAGTTCGGCGTCACGACCGAGCTCGACATGAACAACCTGCCGCCCATCCTGGCCGCGCAGCGCCGGCAGGCCGCCGAGCGCGACGACGTGGCGGACCTCCGCAGCTCCAGCATGATCGCCACCGCACCCCACGGGCATCCGACCCAGATCATGACCGCCGACGTGCTGAGAGCCCTCGGTACGGATCGCCCGCTCGACACGGTCGCGGACACCGGCGAGGCCAAGGCGTTCGTCGAGGCGCGGCTGGCGGAGGGCGTCGACTACCTGAAGATCGCGATCGACGACGGCGGCGCGTCCGGGATGCAGCTGCCCGCGCTCAGCCCCGAGCTCGCCGCCGTCCTGGTCGAGGCCGGGCACGCCGCCGGGCTGAAGGTCATCGCGCACACGGTCACCGCCAGGGAGGCGCTCATCGCGCTCGACGCCGGGGTGGACGGGCTGGCACACCTCTATTCCGACGTGGACCAGGAGCGGGGCGGGGAGCTGGCCGCGCGGGTCGCCTCGTACGACGCGTTCGTGGTCAGCACGATCACGTACATCGAGGCCGTCACCGGGGATCTTGGCGGGGCGGAGCTGCTGCGGGACGCGCGGGTCGCGGGGCGGATGTCCGAACGGTCGAAGGCCACGTTCAGCCGGGAGTTCTCCGGCATCCCCATGCATTCCGAAGGGGTGGCCAACGCCTCGCACGCCGCCCTGGCGCTGCTGCGGGCCGGGGTGCCGGTGCTGGCGGGCACCGACTCGACGCCGTTCGGGCCCGTGCACGGGGCCGGGTTGCACCACGAGCTGCTGCTGCTGACCGAGGCGGGGCTGACGGGGGAGGAGGCGCTCGCGGCGGCCACCAGCGTGCCGGCCCGTTCGTTCGGGCTCGCCGACCGGGGCAGGATCGCGCCGGGACTCCGCGCCGACCTGCTGCTCGTGGACGGCGACCCGACCACGGACATCACCGCCACCAGGGCCATCGCCGAGGTGTGGCGGGGCGGGGTACGCCAGGGGCAGTCGTGAGCGAGTCCGTCGCGGCGGGCCGGTTCTTTCCGGTCCTGCGGGTCGCGGTCGCGGCGCAGGCGGTGGCCATCATGGCACAGGCGGTCACCGCCGGGCTGCTGCTGTCCACGTCCGGTGGCCGGAGCGCGCACGCCCTCACCGCCGTGATCGTCACCGTCACGGCGCTGGGGCAGCTCATGGCCGCGATCCTGGTGTGGCGGCCGGGCGGGGGACCGGGGCGGTTCTTTGTCGGCACCCGCCGCTCGATCATGCTCGCCTGGTGGTGAGATGGGCCCCTCGGGATCGGGCAGAGGACTATCGCGGCCCGAGCCCTGTCTTTCCATCGAGCAGCTCGCGTACCACGTCGAGGTGGCCCGCATGGCGTGCGGTCTCCTCGATCATGTGCAGGACGATCCCGCGCAGGTCGTTGATCTCGTCTCCGAGCGGACCTGGGTGACGTTCACGCGGAGGCGTCGACAGGGGCAAAGAGGCAAGGACGGCGTTGGATCGTTCGCACTGGGCGCGATAGAACGCGAACACCACAGCTGGAGGTCGCGGGGTGAGCAGCGGCGTGTGGTCGTCGGGCCAGGGCAGCGGCTCTGCGGCGCCGGTGGCGATTTCCTGGAACCAGTGCCGCTCGGCGTGGCCGAGGTGTTCCACAAGACCCAGCGGTGTCCATCCCGAGGGCAGGACCGCGGTGGTCAGCGCTTCGACGTCGAGGCCGTCAATGATCGCCAGAACGCTGGCGCGTTGCGCCTCCAGGAACGTCAGCAGTGCGTCCTTCTCATCGTCGTCCACCCGGTCCACGCCCTTCCTGATCAGATGACGCAGTGTTCGCCGGGAACCTCGCGCAGGATCGCCAACGGAGAGCCGCACATTAGCAAACGGGACCGACATCCTTCGGGCACCGGCGCGGGTGAGTCGGCAGGCCCTCAGTTCCGCACCAGCGTGCTGCTCGTCGGCCAGGTCTGGCGCCGACCGGCGTGCCGGATCGCCGGGTGCGGTGGCCATGGCGCATCAGGGCGCCGGGCCCAGTGATCATGTTCCGGTCAGCGTAGTGGGAGTCGCTTGGATTGAGTGATCCCGGACGAAGGACACGTTGCGGGCGTACCTGTGGAACCCCATTGCCTGATAGGTCGCCCGGGCGGCGGGATAGTCGTCGTCACCACGAGCGCAGACTCGCGCGGATGCGGCGCCCAGCCGCCGCGCGGCGTGCAGGGCGGCGAGCGTCGCGGCGGTGGCCAGGCCGAGACGGCGATGTCCTGGATCTGTGCCGACAGGCTCGAGAGCGGCGACCCGGTTGTGCTCGTCCAGCCAGGCCAGGCAGAACGCCACAGGTGTGCCATCCGGGGCCTCGACCAGCCAGTCCAACTCCAAGCGGTAGGGCTGGGCGCGCATGACCTGGAGGTAGCTGTCGGGGGTGACCTTGGAGGGCGGCAGGTTCGGCAACGAGAACGCGGCCCGGTGAACTCTCGCCCGGGCCGCAGCGTCGCTCTCGCCGCGCAGGTGGCGCAGGGTGTAGCCGTCCGGGACCCCCGGTTGCGGCAGATCGTCGAGACCACGCCGGAGGTGGATGAAGAACGGTCCTGAGGTCTGTTCGCGGTATCCATGGCCGCGCAGGATCTTCGCGAGATCCGCTTCGGCGTCCAGCAGGGTGATCAGGCGACGTTCGTGGGTCAGTAGATGCGGTGCTTGTGGCCGCAGTTGTCGAACTTGCCGGCCCAGCAGGTGAACGTGTACACGCGCTCGATCCCGCGCCCGCTCCAGCTGCCGACGACCCTGCCGTCCCACGACTTGTTGAACGTGTGCCGGCGGCCGTTCTGGTAGTACTCGAACCACACCCAGCCCTTCTTGCCGCCCCTGTTGTCCACGCCGTGCCACTTCGTGAAGACCTTGCCGCCGCTCTTCCACGTCTTGCCGAACGTGTACGCCTTGCGGTCGCTCGAGAAGTACTTGCCCCAGTTGCCGCCGGTGCTGGACTGGGAGGCCGTGGTCGTGTGCGTGGCCGCCTGGGCGGCCGGTGTGAGGGCGATTCCGGTGACGGCCATGGAACCGGCGAGAGTGGCGATCGCAAGAGCCTTACGCATTGGGTTTCTCCCCTGTCGGTGCGCCGGTTGGTCCGGCAGCAGGGACATTACGGAGGCCCGGCGCGATCATCTATGCAGAAATCCGCACACCAATGGTGATCAGGGACACACCCGTCAGTCAGGAGGTTGTGGCAGGCTGGCCGGCCAGCCTGTCCGCCTGGAACGGGACGAACGGCGGCTGCGACGTCGTGGCCTGGGCGGTGCCGGGGCCGTAGGGGAGGGCGCCCCCGCCCGCCAGTACCGGCACCGTCTTCTGCATCTCGGCGAGCTGCGCGTTCCCGATCAGCTGGCCGCGCAGCAGCACGGGTCGTGCCGGAGTCATGACATCGGCGCGGATCCTCACGGCCGTTGACTGCAGGGGCACCGCGAATGGGCAGTACTCTTCAAACCGGTCTGTCGCCCCGAACGAAAGGACACCGCGGATGCCCCATGCGGCGAGGCCCACGGTCACGCTGCACGACGTGGCCGCGGCGGCCGGAGTCTCGGTCTCCACCGCGTCCAGGGTCCTGGGCGGCAGCACCCGGAAGGTCGCGCCCGAATACGAGGCCCGCGTGCTGGCCGCGGCGACGGCCCTGCGGTACACGGTGGACGCCTCGGCCAGGGCGATGCGCCGGGCGAGCGACTCGGTCGCGCTCGTCGCCGACGACCTCACGACCCAGTCCATGGGCATGATGGTGGCCGCCATGGAGCGCGAAGCCCGTACGGCCGGAGCTTTCGTCACGGTCTCGTCCACCATGGGCGTGCCCGATCGGCAACTCGACACCGTCCGCCTGTTGCGCGCGTTGCGCCCGCGCGCGCTCGTGCTGACCTCGAGTCGTTTCATGGTGAACGCGCTCGAAGGGCGGTTGGGGAAAGAGCTGCTCTCGTACGAACGGGAGGGCGGGCGGGCCGTGATAGTCGGCGAGGCGGAGACGCCTTTCGATTCGATCGGCTTCGACAATTACGGCGCCGGGCGATTGGCCGGTGCCTTTGCCGCGGAAACCGGGTATCGGCGGGTGGCGATATTCGGTGGTGCCGGGGAGCTGCGCAACATGTCCGACCGCACGGCCGGTTTCGTCGACGGACTGCAGGCCGGAGGCGTTGACGGGCGGGATATCCGGACCGTTTACTGCGAGGTCAGCCGGGCGGGCGGATTCGAGGCGGCGCGGCGGCTGGCGGCTGAGGGAATGGACGGCCGGGAGGCGGTGCTCGCGGTCAATGACATCATCGCCATTGGCGCTCTGTCGGGATTTCGGGCCGCCGGCATAAGCGTTCCCGGGGATGTTTCCGTGACGGGAGTCGACGACATACCGCTGGCCGGTGATGTGACGCCGCGATTGACGACCGTGGCGCTCCCGCTGGCACACGCCGGAGCGGAGGCGATCCGCTTCGCGCTGGAGAAGGCGGGCACCGCCAGGTGGCTGTGCCTCGAAGGGCGCCTGATCGTCCGCGAAAGCACCCGCGCTCGCCGGTGACAGCGCTTGGCACTCATTCCATAGTTACGTTCCGTAATAGGCGTCCGTTGCGCTGACGTCCCGGGTGCAGGCACGGGCCCACTTCGGCCACCCCCAACGCGCGCGCGACCATGGGCCGGTCGGTTGCGGTGGCCCGCCGCACTGAGGGGCGCCGCAAGAGCTCGTTCGGGCTGGTCAACGCCGGTAACGGCGCGCGGGAAGCGGCCACCGGGCCCCCTAACTCCCCGTGACCGCCCGAGTGATCTCATCCGGTGTGGTTCTCCCGCAACACTCTTGACGCTCACGTAACAGCCGTGCAAACTGCGGAATACGTTTTCCCAAGGCGGCCAACCCCCGTCTCCCGGTGACAGGAGGTCACGATGATCGCGTCGAGGAGGCTCGCGTGAGTGCTCTCGGCGAGCTCCAGCGGCTGCGCAAGGGCAGCGGCGGAACCCTCGGCGGCAAGCGGGACAACAAGGCCGCCTTCGCGTTCCTCCTGCCCTGGTTCGCGGGACTGCTGCTCATCACGGCGGGCCCGATCGCGGCCTCCCTCGTGCTGGGCTTCACCGACTACAACCTGATCCAGCCGCCCACCTTCAACGGCCTGGACAACTTCACCCGCATGCTCGGTGACGCCCGCCTGCACAAGGCGCTCGGCGTGACGCTCGTCTACGTCGTCGTCTCGGTGCCGCTGCAGCTGGCCGCCGCCCTGGGCCTGGCGCTGCTGCTCGACCGGGGGATACGCGGCCTGGCGTTCTACCGCTCGGCGTTCTACCTGCCGTCGCTGCTCGGCTCAAGCGTCGCCATCGCGGTGTTGTGGCGGCAGATCTTCGGCGCCGGAGGCCTGTTCAACCAGCTCCTCGCCATGGTCGGCATCCAGGGGCCGAGCTGGATCTCCGATCCCGACACGGCGCTGTCGACGCTGATCGTCCTGAACGTGTGGACGTTCGGCGCCCCGATGGTGATCTTCCTGGCCGGGCTGCGGCAGATCCCCGCGATGTACTACGAGGCGGCGGCCACGGACGGAGCCGGGAAGTGGACCCAGTTCAGGAAGATCACGATCCCGATGTTGTCGCCGATCATGTTCTTCAATCTGGTTTTGCAGATCATCCACGCGTTCCAGTCGTTCACGCAGGCGTTCGTGGTATCGGGCGGCAGCGGCGGCCCGTCGGACTCCACTCTGTTCTACACGCTGTACCTGTACCAGCGCGGGTTCGGGAACTTCGACATGGGATACGCGTCCGCACTCGCCTGGCTGCTCCTAGTGATCATCGCCGGGTTCACCGCCGTCAACTTCTGGGCCGCCAAATTCTGGGTCGTCTACGATGACTAACCTTCGCAGAGCGTTCAAGCACGCCGGGCTCATCCTGCTGGCACTGGTCATGCTTTATCCGGTGTTGTGGATGGTGGTCAGCTCGCTGCGCCCCAACAACGAGATCTTCCGCCGCCCTGGCCTGATCCTCGACAGCCTGCAGACCCAGAACTACGGCGAAGGCTGGACCGCGCTGGCCTCCCCGTTCGGCCACTACCTGGCCAACTCGGCGATCCTCGTGCTGGCCTGCATCATCGGCAACCTCGTGTCGTGCTCGATGGCCGCGTACGCGTTCGCCAGGCTGGAGTTCACCGGCAAACGCCTGTGGTTCGCGATCATGCTGGGCACGATCATGTTGCCGATCCACGTGATCATCGTGCCGCAGTACATCATGTTCTCCCAGCTCGACTGGGTGAACACGTTCCTGCCCCTGGTGGTGCCGAAGTTCCTGGCCACGGACGCGTTCTTCGTCTTCCTGATGGTGCAGTTCATCCGCGGGCTGCCGCGCGAGCTGGACGAGGCGGCCAGGATCGACGGTTGCGGCCACCCGAGGATCTTCGTGCGGATCATCCTGCCCCTGATGCTCCCGGCCCTCGCCACCACGGTGATCTTCACCTTCATCTGGACCTGGAACGACTTCTTCAGCCAGCTCATCTATCTGACGGACCCGGAGATGTACACGGTGCCGGTGGCGCTGCGCTCGTTCGTCGACGCCACGGTGTCCACGTCCTGGGGATCCATGTTCGCCATGAGCGTGGTGTCCCTGGCCCCGGTCTTCCTCGCCTTCCTCGTCGGCCAGCGCTACCTCATCCGCGGTATCGCCACCACCGGCGGCAAATAACCCCCTGGGAACCATCATGATGCGAAAGATCGCCCTGGCCGCCGCGGCGGCACTCATGCTCAGCGCCTGCGGCTCCGGCGCCGGCAGCGCCAGTCAGGAGCTGTCGAAAGACCCGGTCACCCTCCGCTTCACCTGGTGGGGCGCGGACGAACGGCACCAGCGCACCCAGCAGGTCCTCGACCTCTTCCACAAGAAATATCCGAACATCACAGTCAAGGGCGAGTTCAAGGACTGGAACGGCTACTGGGAGAGCCTCGCGACCACCGTGGCCGCGAACGACGCGCCGGACATCATCCAGATGGACGAGCTCTACCTCTCCTCGTACGCCGAGCGCGGCGCCCTGCTCGACCTCGGCACCGCCACGAAGTACCTCAAGACCGCCGACTTCGACAAGTCCGCCCTGGACACGGGCGTGGTCAAGGGCAAGCAGTACGCGCTCCCCGTCGGCCTGTCCACGTACTCGATCGTCGCCAACACCGACCTCCTCGACCAGTTCAAGATCAAGCTCCCGGACGACAACACCTGGACGTGGGACGACTTCAAGAAGGTCGGCGACGAGGTGTCGAAGGCCGGCGGCGGCAAGGTCACCGGCGTGCAGTCGCTGGGCTTCGAGGCGGGCGGGCTCAACGTCTGGGCCCGGCAGGCGGGTGCGACCCTGTTCGACGAGCAGGGCAAGGTCGTCGTGCCGCCGGAGGTGCTGACCTCGTACTGGACCAATATTCGCGACCTGGCCAAGCAGGGCGTCACGCCCCCGCCGTCGGTCACCGTCGAGCGGGCGGGCGGCTCGCTGGACCAGTCGGGCACGGCCACCAACGCGTCGGTGTTCGCGACCTGGTGGAACACCCAGCTCAGCTCGCTGACCACGGCCAGCGGGGCCAAGCTGAAGCTGCTCAAGCTCCCGGGCGAGGCCCAGGCGAAGACGCCCGGCGCGTACTACAAGTCCTCGATGTACTGGTCGATCTCGTCGCGCAGCAAGCACCCGGCCGAGGCGGCGCTGTTCGTGGACTTCCTGGCCAACGACGCCGAGGCGGCGAACATCCTGCTGGCCGACCGGGGTGTCCCGGCGAACAACAAGATCCGCGCGGCCATCACCCCCAAGCTCCCCGAGACGGACAAGGCGGCGGTGGAGTACCTCGACACCGTCAAGGTCGGCACGGCCCCCAGGGTGACTCCGAACGGCGCCAGCAGCATCGAGTCGATCATCAAGCGGCACACCGAAGAGGTGCTGTTCGACCGGGAGACGCCCGAGCAGGCGGCCAAGTCGTTCATCAGCGAACTGCAGGCCGAGATCGACGGCGCCTGACCCGCCGACGACACTCAAAGACGGCGCCTGACCGGCCGACGACTCGAGACGGCGCCTGACCGGCCGTCGAGACCGCAGACGGCGGCCGACCCTCACACAGGAGAATCCAGATGTCCCAACGGAACTACCGGGCCGCGATCATCGGGACCGGTGGCATCGCCCACGCCCACGCGCAGGCCCTGCTCGGCTCCGGCCGGGCGAGCCTCGTGGCCGTGGCCGACGTGGACGCCGGCCGGGCGAGCGCGTTCGCCGCCAAGTACGGCGTGCCGCGCAGCCACGCCAGCGCGGAGGAGCTGCTGCGGGAGGAGGAGCCGGACTTCGTGCACCTGTGCACGCCACCCCAGCTGCACGCGCCGCTGGCCATCGCCTGCCTGGAGGCCGGGGTCACGGCGTTAGTGGAGAAGCCGCCCACGCTCTCGCTGGCCGAGTTCGACGCCCTGATCGAGGCCGAGCGCCGCTCGACGGCGCACGTCGCGACCGTCCTGCAGCACCGCTTCGGCGCCGGCGCCATACGCCTGCGCCGCCTGGCGGACGCCGGTGACCTGGGCCGCCCGCTGCTGGCGACCTGCGACACCCAGTGGTTCCGCGACGAGGACTACTACGCGGTGCCGTGGCGCGGCACCTGGGAGTCCGAGGGCGGCGGGCCGACGATGGGGCACGGCATTCACCAGTTCGACCTGCTGTTCTCGGTGCTCGGGCCGTGGCGCGAGGTCACCGCCGTGGCCGCCCGCCAGGCCCGCTCGGTGAACACCGAGGACGTGTCGATGGCGCTGGTCACGTTCGAGAACGGCGCGGTCGCCACGGTGGTGAACTCGGTCGTGTCCCCGAGGCAGACCTCCCAGCTCCGGTTCGACTACGAGCACGCCACGGTCGAGCTGGAGCACCTGTACGGCTACACCGACGACGACTGGACCGTGACCCCGGCGCCGGGGCACGAGGACGTGACCTCCCTGTGGGGGCAAGGCCACACCAGCGAGTCCAGCGGCCACCGCGGCTGGCTCGCCGCCGTGCTCGACGCGCTCGACCAGGGCCAGGCGCCTCCGGTGACCGTCGAGGACGCCCGGCGGACGATGGAGTTCATCGCCGCCCTGTACGCCTCCGCCTTCACCGGCGAGCGCGTACGAGCTGGACAGATCACAGCCGACAGCCCGTTCGCCCAGAGGATGGACGGCACGGGCACCCCATGGGAAAAGGTGAGGAACCCGTGACCCTGCAGGCCAACCACGCGCTCGGCCGGTCGGTCGCCGTCACGGCGGGCGACGTCGAGCTGTTCACCTACACCTACCGGCCCGACACGCCGGTGCTGGAGTCGCCGAAGCCGTACTTGCACCCGATCCGGACCCTCGGCGGCGCGCTGGTGTCGCTGTTCCGGCCGCACGACCACGTCTGGCACAAGGGCATCGCCTGGTCGCTGCCGCACGTAGGGGAGCACAACTTCTGGGGCGGGCCGACGTACGTACAGGGACAGTACGTGCAGCTCGACAACAACGGCAGCGCCACGCACCGTGAGATGACCACGCTGTCGGCGACCGCGGAGCGGGTCGAGGTCGGGCACACGCTCGACTGGACCGCGCAGTCCGGAGACCCCGTCATCGAGGAGCGGCGGTCGCTGACCGCGCAGATCGTGGACGGCGCGACCTGGGCGCTGCTGTTCGACACGGCCATGACGAACGTGTCGGGCGCCGCGCTCGCGTTCGGCTCCCCGACCACGAAGGGCCGCGAGAACGCCGGGTACGGCGGTCTCTTCTGGCGCGGTCCCAGGTCGTTCACCGGAGGGCTCATCCAATCGCCTGAAGGGGCGGGCGGCGGCGAGCTGCGCGGGCAGCGGGCGGAGTGGTTCGGCTTCCGCGGCAGGCACGACGAGACCGGCGAGCACTCGACGATCGTCATGGTGGACGACACGTCGAACCCGCAACACCCGCCGCAGTGGTTCGCGCGCACGGAGGAGTTCGCGTGCCTGTGCCCGGCGCCGTTCTTCAGCGAGGAGGTGGAGCTGCCGGACGGCGAGACGATGCGCTTCCGGTACGCGGTCGTGATCGCCGACGGCGACCGCGGCGAGGACGGCACGGCGCTGCTGGCCAAGCGGGGCCGGGACGTGCTCGCATGACGTTCCCAGGAGGAACCTCGGTCAGCCGGTTGTCGGTCTACCAGATCGGCACCTGTGCCGACGGCCTGGAGGGCGGCACGCCGCACCTGCACACGGCCTCCACCGAGGCGTACGTGGTCGTCGGCGGCCGCGGCGCACTGCAGACCCTCGACCTGAACGGCCTGCGCGAGACCGAGCTGAACGCCGGATCGACCGTGTGGTTCACGCCCGGCACCATCCACCGCGCGATCAACCGCGGCGGCCTGGAGGTGGTGGTCGTCATGTCGAACGCCGGGCTGCCCGAGGCGGGCGACGCGGTCATGACGTTCCCGCCCGAGATCGTGGGCGACGCGGCGAGTTACCGCGAGGCCGCCACGCTCCCGGTTGAGGAGGTCGAGGCGGCGGTCCGGCGGCGGCGGGAGCTGGCCGTCGAGGGCTTCCTGAGCCTCGCGAACAGCGCCGCGAAGGGCGATCTGGCCCCTCTCCAGCGCTTCTACGACAGCGCCGTCGCCCTGGTACGCCCCAAGGCGGCGGCCTGGCGCGAGATCTGGGAGGCCACGGTCGCCCGGGAGACCCGCCGTACCGCCGAGATCCTGGACGCCCTGGACCGCGGCGACGGAGCGCACCTCCGCCGATCCGCCCTGATGGAGAGCCCGCCGGAGGAGCGGTGGGGCATGTGCGGCCACCTGCGCGCGCACGACGTCGCCCACCCGATCGTGCACACCCCTGATCCGAGCTGATCACCCGCCGGGCGCGCCCGGCGCATATCAACCCCTTTGAGGAGCGCGGCGATGTCACGTGACGCTGCCCATTTCCGTCTGCTATTAGGTGCCGCCATGATCGCGGCACTAGCACTCCACGCCCAGCCCGCCGCAGCGGCGCCGCGGGGCACGACCTACTACGTCGACGCGACCCGCGGCGACGACTCGGCCTCCGGCCGCAACGATGAGCACCCCTGGAAGAGCCTGGGCAAGGTGAACGACACCACGTTCCGCCCGGGCGACCGCATCCTGCTGCGCGCGGGACAACGGTGGACCGGCCAGCTCTGGCCCAAGGGCTCGGGCAGCAGCGGCGCGCCCATCACCGTCGACACCTACGGCCGGGGCGGCAAGCCGCGCATCGACGGCGCGGGCCAGGTCGGCGACGTCGTCCGCCTGTTCAACCAGGAGTACTGGACCATCCGCAACCTGGAGGTGACGAACGAGGTCCCGGCGACCGGCACCCCCGGCGAGAACCTGCGTGACCTGCGCGGCATCCACGTCTCCGGCGACAACAGCCAGACGCTCGACGGCTTCGTCATCGACGGCGTGGCCGTGCACGACGTCACCGGCCAGGTCAACTGGATCGGCGGCGACATCTCGGGCAACGCGCCCGGCATCCGCTTCCAGACCGGCTGGGACGGCTCGAAGAAGACCGGCGGCATCGTGTTCGACACGACGGTGCCCGACATCAACGCGCCGCCCGCGAAGGCGACCGTGCTGAACGACGTGATGATCCAGAACTCCACGGTCGCCAACACGTCGTTCGCCGGCATCGTCTTCAAGCAGTACACCGGGGACGGCAAGAACGACGCCGGCGAGACGATCGCGACGGCCACAGGCTGGGGCACCCGGCAGAGCCCGACCGACCCCAAGTTCACCCCGCACACGAACATCGTCATCAGGAACAACCACGTCACCCAGGCCGGCACGGCCTACGGCTGCAACGCCATGTACCTCACCAACGTCCGCGGCGCCCTCGTCGAGCACAACGTCGTCTACCGCGCGGGCACCTCCGGCATCGAGTCGTACTTCTCGGACGACGTGACGTTCCAGTTCAACGAGGTGTACGAGACGCAGCAGAAGGCCGGAGGCGCCGACTCCAACGGGATCGACCCGGACAAGGGCACCACCCGGCACGTCGTCCAGTACAACTACATCCACGGCAACGGCGACGGTGTGCTGCTGTGCCAGTTCGCCTTCGGTGACGCCATCGTCAGGAACAACGTCATCGCGAGCAACAGCCGCTACCAGATCTACCTGCACTCCGACCGGGCAGCCACCGCGCAGATCTACAACAACACGATCTACAACGACAAATCCGCGTACCTCATCTATGGGTACGGCAGCTACCTCCAAGCACGCTACGACATCACCAACAACGTCCTGTACTCGACGCGGGCCGCGACGCTGACGACCAGCCCGACCATCGCCTACAGCCACAACCTCTACGGCGGCGCGGCGGTGCCGGCGGGCGATGAGGCCGCGGTGATCGCCGACCCGCAGTTCGCCGACGCCCCGCTCGACGGCCCCTACGGCACCCCGGAGACGGGACCCCAGCTGAAGACCGCGTACGGCCTGCGCGTCACCTCGGGCTCGCCCGCGATCGACACGGGCACGGAGATCGACGGGAACGGCGGCCGCGACTACGCGGGCAGGCCGCTCTACAACGGCGCCCCCGACCTCGGCGCCTTCGAGTACACCACCGCCAAGGGCGCGACGGCGGAGTCGATCATCGGCACCGTCCGCACCCCGTCGGGCGCCCCCCTCACGGGGGCGACCGTGACCGCGGCGGGCCAGAGCGCGACCACCGGGGCCGACGGCAGGTACACGATCAAGAACGTCCCCTTCGCCGACGACGTCAACGTGACGGCCACCAAGGACGGCTACGAAACGGCGACCCAGACCGTCGACGTCCGCTCCGGCAACGTCACCACGGTCAACCTGACCATGGCCCCGAACACCTCGGCCGGCTCGGTCACCGGCCACGTGCTCGACCAGGCGGCCCAGCCGCTGCCCGGCGCGACCGTCACCGTCGAGGACGGCGATCGGCCGCTCGGCACCGCCACCAGCGGCACTGACGGAGCCTTCACGGTGGCGAACGTGCCGATGGGGGAGGGGTACACGATCCGCGCCGAGGCCACCGGATACACGGCGGCGACCCGATCGGGGCTCACCGTGCAGCCCGCCACGGCGACCGACGCCGGGTCACTGCTCCTCGTCCGCCCGACCTCTACGCCGGTGGCCGCGCACGATTTCGATGACCTGCCGACCGGACCCCTGACCAGCGGCGACGGCCTCGTGGTGAGCGGCGCCGGCGGCGGCGTCGAGGTCGTCGAGACAACGGGCGGCAAGAGCGTCAAGCTCACGCGCACGGCGAACAGCGGCAGCACCAGCCTCTCCCAGACGTTCGCGCTGAAGGGCATCGTGACCGTCGAGGCGAACGTCATGAGCGAGCAGCCGTACACCTCGGGCAACCACTGGTGGTCCGTCCCCTACATCAGGGGCACGAACGGCCAGAACGCCGTCAGCGTCGCCTTCACCAAGAACACCATCGTCGCCTACGAGGGCACGACCACCAAGACGGTCGGCGCGTACGAGCCGGGCCGCTGGTACCGCGTCTCTACCGTGATCGACACCGTCAACCAGCGCTTCGACCTGTACATCGACGGCCACCCCGTCCTCGAAGGCGCCGCGTTCAGAACCGCTCTGGACAGCGTCGCGCAGGTCGACTACTACGCCAACAGCACCAACTACGGCAGCATCCACATCGACGACTTCCGCGTCTCCCAAGGGGTTGCGGTCGAGAAGGCCGCGAGCCGATGACCCCAGTGCCACAATGACCGGCATGGACGACGGGTCCCAGGTCCCTTCCTCCGCGCCGACCCTGCATGACGTCGCCCGGGAGGCGGGCGTCTCCATCGCCACGGCGTCGCGCGCGCTCAACGGCAGCGCGCGCAACGTCAGGTCGGAGAACGCCTCCCGGGTGCGGGCGGCGGCGGCCAAGCTCAACTACGAGCCGCACCTGTCGGCGCAGGCGATCGCGAAGGGCTCGACCAGGACCGTCGCGCTGGTGGTGCGCGACGTGGCCGACCCCTACTTCTCCTCCATCGCCGCCGGGGTCACCCAGGCGGCGCAGGCGGCCCGGCTCATCGTCACCATGGCGGTGGCCGACGCCTCGCCGGAGCGCGAGCTGGAGATCGTCAAAACCCTGCGCGGCCAGCGGCCCCGCGTCATCATCGTCGCGGGCAGCCGCGTGGACGGCACCGGCACCAGGGACGCGCTCATCGACGAACTGGAGGAATACCGTACGGCCGGCGGCCGGGTCGTCATGATCAGCCAGCGGGACCTGCCGTTCAGCACCGTCACCATCGACAACCACGGCGGCGCCGGGCGGCTGGCACGGGCGCTGCTCGACGCGGGTTACCGGCGCTTCGCGGTCTTCCACGCGCCCGAGGCGATCCGCACGTCCCGCGACCGGCACGACGGCTTCCGCGCGGGGCTGCTGGGGGTGCCCGAGCCACTCGCGATCGAGACCGGCTTCACCCGCGCGGGCGGGTACGAGGCCGCCCGGAGGCTGGTGGAGCGGGGGTTCGAGGACGTGGAGGCGGTGTTCGCGGTCAACGACGTGATGGCGATCGGCGCCATGACCGCCTTCCGCGACGCGGGGGTGATCCCGGGGGAGGACATCGGGGTGGCGGGGTTCGACGACATCGGCTCGGCGGTGGACGTCGTACCCGCACTCACCTCCGTGGCCGTCCCGCTACGGGAGGCCGGACTGAGCGCGATGCGGCTCGCGCTGTCAGACGTCGACGGACCGGCGGACGTGCGAATGCCCGCCGACGTCGTCCTACGGGAGAGCACCCCGCCACGCCCATCGGCATGACGGTAACCGCGCTGGGAAAGGAGCACGCGCCCGGCATGATCATGGCCATGGGCTACGACGAGCTGATCCGCGAGGCGCTGAGCACACCGTTCGAGGGCTGGGACTTCGCCGCATTCGGCCGCCGCATGACCACCGGCGGAGACCTGCCGTGGGACTAGGAGAAGCTGGTACGCGAGCGGCTCCCAGGCGTCGCCACCCTGCTCGACCTGGGCACGGGAGGCGGCGAGCTGCTGTCGTCCCTCGCCCCGCTGCCACCCCGCACCGCGGCCACGGAGGGCCACCCGCCGAACGTGCCGGTCGCCCGCGCCCGCCTTGAGCCGCTCGGCGTCGAGGTGGTCGAGGCCGACGGCGCGCTGCCGTTCCCCGACGGGTCGTTCGAGCTGATCGTCAACCGGCACGAGTCGTACGACCCGCACGAGATCCGCCGCGTCCTGGCCGGTGGCGGCACGTTCGTCACCCAGCAGGTCGCGGGCGACGACCTCGAAGAGATCAACGAGGCGCTGGGCAGCCCGCCCCACGAGGACCACGACTGGGACCTCACCACCGCGACCACCATGCTCACCGCCGCCGGACTCGGCGTCATCTGGAGCCAGGAGTCCGCCTTCACCACCACATTCCACGACATCGGCGCACTCGTGCTGTTCCTGCGCGTCGTCTCCTGGCAGGTGCCGGACTTCGACGTGGACAGGTACGGAGCCCGCCTGCGCGCCCTGCATGCGGGCATGGAGCGAGGCCGCCCGCTACGCGCAACCGCCCACCGCTTCGCCCTCCTGGCCCGCTGATCCCGCTCTCCGGCGTGTCTCGTCCTCGCCCGGGTGCTACGGACTTTGCTCTGCGGATCGCTCGGCCGCGTAGGCGATCAGATAATCTGATTGCATGAAGGTGATGACTGCCACTGAAGCCTCACGAAGCTTCGCAGCGGTTCTCGATGAGGCCGAGCGCGGCGAGACGATCATGGTCACTCGCGGCGGGAAGCGGATCGCGGTGATCGGCCCCGCGCCCACGGCACCCGGGCGTGTGGTCAAAGCGTTTCTCGCCAGAAGTGTGGGAGCGCTGGACGCCGATTTCGAGGCCGATATCGCGGCGGCTCGAGAGACGGTCGACGACGAGATGAGGAGCACGTGGCCCGACGCCTGATCCTGGACACCGGTGTGCTCATCGCTGCGGAGCGCGGCAAGGCGTCCGTGGACAGGGTGATTGGTGATGCTGACGATGTGGCCATCGCCGCGATCACTGTGGCGGAGCTGCTCGTCGGGGTGGAGCTGGCCGACGACGTACGCCGTCCCAACCGGCAGGCCTTCGTGGATGAGGTCCTGGCGTTGATCCCGGTTGAGGAGTACACCACGGACGTGGCCAGGGTGCATGCTCGGCTGATGGCGCATGTCCGGCGGGAGGGGAAGGCGAGGGGAGCGTATGACCTGCTGATCGCCGCCACGGCAGCGACCACGGCAAGAACCATCGTCACGATGGACTCGTCGGCCGCTTTTGATGATCTTCCCGGCGTGCGGGCTCAAGTCGTTCCCCGCTGAGTCCGCCACCGCGGTCTTACGCGAGGCATCTTGGCTGTTCAAGGCTGGTGGTCAGGGGCGGGGTCAGACAAGGTCGATGGCAGTGTCTGGTGCGCGACGCGTCTACCAGTGTTCGTCGATCATGAGCACCTCCTCTGTTGGGGAGGGTAGATCCAGCAACCGACAGAACGGGCGTACGAGCATTGACGTCAGGTGGTTCCCTCGGGCCCGCGACCCTCGGCTGTGGTCGAAGCTCGTCTGCGAGCTCGATAAGCCGCGGCCTTGACGCGGTTGCCGCACTCGTCCATCCCGCACCAGGTGCGCCGGGCGCCGCGCGAGCGGTCGAGATAGATGCGAGTGCAGCCTGTGCGACCGCACTCCTTGAGACATGCGTGGGGATCGGCGAGCACGGCGATACCGCTTCTGGCTATTTGAGAGAGCACTGCGAGGAGGTCTCCCGACATATGCAGCCCTGCGTCGCTGAGCTTGATCGTGGGCACTGGCCCGGCGGCCGTGTCGTTGACGATCTCGAGGCTGCCCGGATCGAAGGGCCGATCGAGCACGCGATCGAGAGCAAGTCGGTAGGTCGCTTCTCGCAGTGACAGCGCGGACTCGAAGGTTGCGAAGTCGGCGGTAACACGGTCGGGGAGCTCGTCACATTCGGCCACCCACCGCTCGAGGTCTGCGGGCGCGGCCAGGACGTCGATGGGCTCGTCTCGACGAGACACCACGGTGCCGGCCAGATCGAGGGCTGGGTTGCCGCTCACGAACGCAAAATCCACGTTACCATCTTGACCGGTGACGAGGCTGATGGCAAGATCATCACCTGCTGAGCTGGTGACACCAGCACGAACAGGAGAACGCATGGCCGAGATCTGCGACATCGAGGTCGTCGTCTTCGACGTCCTCGGAACACTGGTCGACGAACCCAGCGGGCTTCGAGCGGAAATTCGCGACGCGGTGCCCGCGTCCGACGATGCGTTTGTCGACGAGCTGCTCACCTCGTGGCAGCAGCATCTCGAGCTCGAGCAGCAACGCATCGGGCAAGGGCACCGCGCGTACGTCAACACCGAGATCATCGACGGAGAGGCTGCTCAACGGGTGGCCGACCATGCCGGACTCGCCGATCCGGCGACCATTGCCCGGCTGGCCACAGCGGGTCAGCGCTTGCCCCCCTGGGGCGACTCTGTCGCCGGTCTCGAGCGGCTCGCGCAGCAGTTCCCCGTGCTTGGGCTCTCCAACGCCAGCCGCACCGCTCTGCTGCGACTCAACGCACATGCCGGGCTGCGCTGGCACCAAGCCTTGTCCAGCGAAGCCGTCCTTGCCTACAAACCAGCGCCGGAGGTCTACCAGCTCGCCATCGACACCGCCGGGTGTCCACCAGAACGCGTGCTCATGGTGGCCGCCCACGCCTGGGACCTCCGCGGAGCTCAGGCGAGGGGCATGCGGACCGCCTACGTCCAGCGACCGGTCGGGGATCCGCCGACGAGCTCCGATGTCTTCGACTGGCGGTTCAACGGGCTAGACGAACTGGTCACCGCGCTGACGGAGAGGTAGCTAGGCCGATCCGCACTCCGCCGCGCCGGCCTGACGAGTCTCGGATCGAGCACGCCTCACGCCGACGGACGACAGCGGTCCCGGCGCCGCGCTGGGGTTTTCGGCACCGTCTCGTCGAACGGCGGGGTCCGACGTCACCCACTCCCGCCCCAGTGGTCCCGTCAGCCGTGGACGACACCTCCCCACCCCGTTCTCGACCAGCCGGGCTGTGATCCTTTTCACCGAGGGGAACAGATCGATGCCCGAGGGTTGGGGTTTTGTATCCGGCCTTACTCCGGAACCGGTGGCCGGTGCCCCCGTGGGATGGAAGGCTGCCCGCAACCGCCCCGGTCCTCCTGCGAACGGATGGCCGGGGCGGAACCTCCGCAGGGTGAACCGGAAGGAGTGCAGCAATGAAGCAAGACGCCAGCCGCGTCGCGGCGAAGCGGATCAACGACCACGTGGAGGTCATCCACGTGGACAACCCGGACTCGGTGCTGGAAGTACCTCGCCGCGACTGGGAAGGGTTCACCGCGGCCGTCAAGTCGGGCGCCTTCGACCTCGAGACGCTCAACCGGGAGGCCGAGGAGCACGTCGCCTGACGTCCTCCACAGCACATTCCGCAGCACCACGGCGCCCGCTCTCGCGCAGTAGAGCGGGCGCCCCGCTGTGCGGCCCGGCGACACGAATCCCGGGCGCGCCCGGCAGGACGGCGGTGAGCGGGTGCTCGGGCACGATGGGGGTCATGAACGTCGCGGAGTCCCGGCCGGAGCGCCCTGCCACCATCGCCGACGTGGCCAAGCTGGCGGGGGTCTCCACGGCCACGGTCTCGTACGTGCTCAACGGCCGCCACCTCGGCCGCATCCCCGATGAGACCAGAACGAAGGTTCGCTCGGCGGCCAGGAAACTCGGGTATGTCGCCCAGTCCAGCGCCAGGTCGTTGTCGCGCGGGCGTACCGACCTGGTTCTGGTCCATCTGGGCGACGGGGGCATGCTGCGCGACCGGCCGGTCGCGATCGAGCTGGCCAGGCTGGGCGCCGACCTGCGCCGGGCCGGTTACGGCTGCATGCTGGACGGTGACCCCTCGTTGCGGGGCGTGCCCGCGGCCAGGGCGTGGGCCGCGCTGCGGCCTGCGGCCGTCGTGGCGGACGCCGCCTGCTTCACCGGTGCGAGCGTCGAGCTACTGCACGGGTCGGGCGTCGTCGCGGTCGGCATGGGGCGTGCGGCGTCGCCGTTCGTGCCGACGGTGCTGCTGGACGACTCGTCCCTGGGCAGGGCCGCGGCCGAGCACCTCGTCGAGCGCGGCTGCGGCGATCTGGTGGCGCTGATGCCGCGGGTGCCGGGGCTGCGACCGCCGGCCGAGGCCCGCTTCCGCGGCGCTCAGGAGGTGGCGGCGGCGCGGGGGGCGCGGATCAGGCCGGTCACGATGGGCCTGTACCCGGCGGACGCGGCCGGGATCGCGCGGGCCTGGGCCGGGGGTGATGGCCGCCCTGACGGGGTGTTCGGATTCGACGACCGGCACGCGGGGATGTTGCTGGGCGCGCTGACGGACGCGGGGTTGCGGGTGCCCGGCGACCTGGCGCTGGTGGGGGCGGAGGACGAGCCTCTGTGCGAGTTGTTGCGGCCGCGCCTCACCTCGGTCGGCGTCGCCCGCCTGCCGGCCGGTATCGCCGGGCCGGTGCTCGCCGCCGTCGAACACCGCTGGGACCCGAACCACGCCACCCTGTCCTGGCCCGCCCACCTCCGCAGACGCGACACGTGACACTCGGACAGGCGGCCCGATAGTTACGAGGGCTTGCCTGAAACTTTCGGAGGCGGTGCGGTGCTGGCGCGCAGTACGAGGTCGGTGGCCAGCTCCAGGCGGTTGCGCGGCAGCGGCTCGCCCTGCGCCAGGGCGACGACCATGCCGGTCGCGGCGGCGGCCATCTCCGTGAGCGGCTGGCGGACCGTGGTGAGCGCCGGGGTGACCCACCGCGCCAGCGGGAGGTCGTCGAAGCCGATCACGCTCAGGTCGTCGGGAATGCGCCACCCCAGCTCGTTCGCCGCCTGGTACACACCCACGGCCTGCCAGTCGTTGGCGGCGAAGACCGCGGTCGGCGGGTGGGGCAGGCGGAGCAGCTCGCGGGCGTGCGCGAGCCCGGCCTCGACGTGGAAGTCGCCCTCGCGGACCAGCTCGGGGTCCACGGGCACGCCCGCCGTGTCCATGGCGGCGCGGTAGCCGTCGAGCCGCGCCCGGCCGGCCAGCGCGTGCGCGGGTCCGGTGATGACGGCGATGCGCCGGTGCCCCAGCTCGAGCAGGTGCCGGGTGGCCGACAGCCCGCCGCTCCAGTTGCCCGCCCCGACCGAGGGCACCTGGTGGCCGGGGTCGCCCGTGGGATCGACCAGCACGAGCGGGATGTCGCGGGTGTCGAGCTGGTCGCGCTGCTCGGCGGTGAGGCCGGAGAAGACCGCGATCACGCCGGCCGGGCGGCGTGCCAGCACGTCCTCGATCCAGCCCCTGCCGGGGGTGTGGCGGCCCTGCAGCTCGGACAGCACCACGGCCAGCCGGTGCTCGCGCGCCACCTGCTCGACCCCCTTGATGATCTCCATCTCGTACGCGCCCTCCAACTCGTCGAAGACCAGCTCCAGCAGGCCGGACGGGTTGGCGCGGCGCTTCTGCCGCCGGTAGCCGTGCTCCTGGATGAGGCGCTCGATGTGGGCGCGGGTCTCCGCCGCGACCTCCGAGCGGCCGTTGACCACCTTGGACACGGTCGCGACCGAGACCCCGGCCAGCTCGGCGAGCTGCGCGATGGTCGGCGGTGTGGCCCCGGACGGGGCGGGATCCCTGGTCACGGTCATGGTCGCAGTCTTGTTTCCGTCATCCATGGCTCCGAAACTTTCGGCGGTTCTTCGAAATATTCTTGACGAGGTTTGCGGCGGCACCCTAGAGTCCAAATCTAATGGTCGGGACGAACTCTCGAAAGTTTCAGCCATGACATCTGTGAACGCGCCGGGCCTCGCGCCCTGGCGGGACAACGCCCGCACGATCGACGAGCGCGTGGCGGCCCTGCTGGCCGAGCTGACCATCGAGGAGAAGGTCGCGCAGCTCGGATCCGTCTGGGTCCAGACGGACGAGCCGGGCAAGGTCGCACCGCTGCAGCACCTCTTCGTGGAGCCCGCGGGGCTGGAGGAGGGACTGGCTTACGGGCTCGGGCACCTCACCCGCGTCTTCGGCACCGCCCCGCTGAGCCCCGCCGAGGGGGCGGCCCGCCTGCGCTCCTTCCAGCAGCGGGTGATGGCCGCGAACCGCCTCGGTATCCCGGCCATCGCCCACGAGGAGTGCCTGACCGGGTTCGCGACGTACGGGGCGACCGCGTACCCGACGCCGCTGGCCTGGGCGGCGACGTTCGACCCCGGGCTGATCGAGCGCATGGCCGGGGCGATCGGCCGCGACCTGCGCTCCGTCGGCGTGCACCAGGGCCTGTCGCCGGTGCTCGACGTCGTACGCGACTACCGGTGGGGGCGGGTCGAGGAGTCGCTCGGTGAGGACCCGTACCTCGTCGGCCAGCTCGGCGCCGCCTACGTGCGCGGCCTGGAGGGCGCCGGGATCATCGCCACGCTCAAGCACTTCGCCGGGTACGCCGCCTCGCGCGCAGGGCGCAACCACGCGCCGGTCAGCATCGGGCCCAGGGAGCTGGCGGACGTGATCCTGCCGCCGTTCGAGACCGCGTTGCACGAGGGCGGCGCGCGGTCGGTGATGAACTCGTACACCGATCTCGACGGCGTGCCCGTCGGCGCCAGCGCGGACCTGCTGCGGCGGTTGTTACGCGAGGAGTGGGGGTTCGGCGGAACGGTCGTGTCCGACTACTGGGCCGTTCCGTTCCTGGCCTCCATGCACGGCGTGGCCGAGGACGACGCGGCGGCCGGGGCGGTCGCGCTGCTGGCGGGCATCGACGTGGAGCTGCCGGAGACCGTCGGTTACGGCGAGCACCTGGTCGAGCACGTCCGCGCGGGCCGGGTCGACGAGTCGGTGGTCGACGAGTCGGTACGCCGGGTGCTGCGGCAGAAGATCGAGCTCGGCCTGCTGGACGGCGGCCCGCTCGTCCCCGGCGAGGCGGACGGCGTGGACCTGGACGGCCCGCGCAACCGCGAGCTCGCCACCACGGTCGCGGAACGTTCCCTCGTGCTCCTGAGCAACCCCGCCGCCCTGCTGCCCCTCGATCCCGGCACGACCGCCCGGATCGCCGTCGTCGGGCCGTGCGCCGACGACCCCCGTACCCTGCTGGGCTGCTACGCCTTCCCCAACCACGTGCTCGACCGCTACCCGGGGCACGGCATGGGGTTGCCGATCGCGTCCATCAGAGAGCGCCTGACGGTGGAGTTCCCGCACGCCGGCATCCGCTACGCCCTCGGCGCCGACGTGTCGGGCGGCGACGCGTCGGGCATCGGCCCGGCCGCCGCGATCGCGGCCGAGGCCGACGTGGCGCTGGTGTTCGTGGGGGACCGGGCGGGGCTGTTCGGCGGGGGCACGTCGGGGGAGGGCTGCGACGCGGCCGACCTGCAGCTGCCCGGCCTCCAGCCGGACCTGGTCGAAGCGGTCCTGGCCACCGGCACGCCGACCGTGCTCGTCGTGGTGTCCGGGCGCCCGTACGCGCTGGGCGCGTACCAGGACCGGGTCGCCGCCGCGATCCAGGCGTTCTTCCCCGGCGTGGAGGGAGGGGCGGCGGTCGCCGGCGTGCTGAGCGGCCGGGTGAACCCGTCCGGACGCCTGCCGGTGCAGATCCCGGACTCGCCCTCCATCAACCCGTCCACCTACCTCCAGGCGCCCTTGGGCCGGCGGGCGGAGGGCATCACGGTGCTGGACCCGACGCCGGCGTTCGCGTTCGGGCACGGGTTGTCGTACTCGGCCGTCGAGTACGTGGCCCTCGCGACCGACCGCACCGAGGTCCCCACCGACGGCGCCGTCGAGGCCCGGGTGACGGTCCGCAACACCGGGGCCAGGACGGCCGAGGAGGTCGTGCAGCTCTACGCCTCCGACCCGGTCGCGCAGGTGGCCAGGCCCGCACTCCAGCTCGTCGGGTTCGCCAGGGTGTCGCTGGAGCCGGGGGAGACGCGGGTGGTGGCGTTCGAGGTGCCCGCGGACGCGTTCTCCTATACCGGGATCGATCTGCGGCGCATCGTCGAGCCGGGGACGATCACGCTCGCCGCCGGCCCCTCCGCGGCTGATCCGCCGCTGCGCGCCGTCATCCGGCTCGCCGGGGAGACCGTCGTGCTGGGGTCCGCGCGGCGGCTCACCACCAGGACGAGGGCGGTCTGACTAGGGGAGGCGGAGCTCGGCGAACACGCCGCGGTGGTCGGTCCTGGGCACGTCCACGATCTCGACCCGGCGCACGGCCACCCGCCGGTCGGCCAGGACGTGGTCGATGGAGATGATGGGCGGGATCGGCCGGAAGTTCGGCCAGGTCGGGATCAGGCTCTTGCCCACCTGGTCGGCCGCGTCCACGTAGCCGCGGCCCAGCAGGTCGCGCAGGGCGCGGTGGTCGAGGCTGGCGTTGAAGTCGCCGGCCAGCACCCGGACGGTCGAAGGCGAGGCCGAGGGCAGGGCGCGCAGGGCGGCGTTCCACTCGGCCTCCATCCGGCCGAGCGGCGGGTTGGGGTGCACGGCCACGAACTCGACCTTGCCGCCGCCGGGCAACGTCAGGGTGGCGGCGGGCATGTTGTGCCCGATCGGGGTGAACAGGCCGGTCAGCTCCGTCACCGGGTACTTGGCGAAGATGCCGCTGCCGGTGGCGCCGAAGTCCGCCTGCAGCACCCGGTACGGCAGGAGCTGCCTCAGCCCGGCCGCGTCCAGGCGTTCGACCTCGGCCGGAGTCAGCTCCAGGGCGCTGAACACCTCGACGTCGAGCCTGCGTACCAGATCGACCACGGTCGCGGCGTCGCCGCGGCCGAACAGGTTGATCGCCAGCACCCGCAGCGGCGCGCCGTTCGCCACCGGCTGCTCCGCGCCGAACGCCCGCGGCGCCAGGACCGAGACCATGACCGCGCAGACGAGCGCCGCGGCGAGCGCGGCCGGGCGGTTGCGCCTGAGCAGCGACAGGAGCGCGGTCAGCGCCGCCAGCCCCGCCCCGTAGGGGGTCACGGTCATCAGCTGGGTGAGGAACGAGCCCGTCTCCAGGCCGCCGATCCTGACGACGGCCCAGACGGCCAGCAGCGTGACGACCGTCCAGGACAACCACCGCCTGCGGCGTTTCCCCGGCGGCGAGGGATCCTCGGCCGCGGCCCGCCCGGTCTCGACCGTTGTGCTCACTCCGCCGTCCTGTCCCCCGAGCCGATTCATCAGCTTGAACCTTAAACCGCCTCGGAACGGGACGCGGCTCGCCCACAGCCGGCTCTCAGCGTACAGTGTGCGCAGGACCTAGGGCTTCTTGCCGACCCCGGCGTACATCCAGGTCGCGGCCTCCGTGAACAGCGGCTCATCGTGCCACTCTGAGACCGCCACGAGCCCGGGCTCGACCAGCTCGAACCCGTCGAAGTAGCGGGCGATCTGCTCCCCGGTCCTGGGTGTCCTGTGCATCGCCTGCTTGCTGGTGGCCGACAGGTAGTGGTCGGCGGTCTCCTTGTCCAGGAAGTCCAGCGTCAGGTGGCTCAGCACCAGGTGGCTGCCGCTGGGCAGGGCCTCGGCGAACTCCTTGACCAGCGCGGCCGGGTCGTCCTCGTCGGGGATGTGCATGAGGATCGCGATCATGATGAGCCCGATGGGCTGGGTGAAGTCGAGAGTGGACAGCACGTCGGGGTGGTCGAGGATGGTGCGCGGCTCGCGTACGTCGGCCTCGATGTAGGCCGTCTCCCCTTCGGGCGTGCTGGTCAGCAGGGCCCTGGCGTGCGTCATCACGATCGGGTCGTTGTCGACGTAGACCACGCGGGACTCCGGCGCCTCCGCCTGCGCGACCTCGTGCGTGTTGCCCTGGCTGGGGATGCCCGTGCCCAGGTCGAGGAACTGCCGGATGCCGAGCCGGGAGAGGCGGCGCACGGCCCGGCCGAGGAAGGCCCGGTTGTTCCTGGCGCTCTCGCGGATGCCCGGCACCGCCGCCATGGTCTGCTCGGCTACCCGGCGATCGGCTTCGAAGTTGTCCTTGCCGCCCAGCCAGTAGTCGTAGACCCGGGCGGAATGGGGGATGTTGGGGTTGATGCCGTGCGGAGCGCTCACGTGCCTGATCTTAGGCCATGGCGAATGCCGCTCCCAGGCGGCCCGTACCGGCCGCCTGGAAAGGGCGTCCCGTCAGGTTCCGGTGACGATGTCCAGCTTCCACGCGGCGAGCACCCCGGCGGTGGCGTGCGACGGGGCCAGGTCGCTGACCCGCAACGTCCATCCGCCGCCCGCGGGCTGCCCGACCAGCGGCGTTACCGCCGAGGGTGGCTCGGTCCCGTACTCCAGCAGCTTCGAGGTGTCCAGCTCCGCCCGGTGCGACAGGACGATACGGCGGCCCGTCGGCGAGTGCAGCACCAGCCGCAGGTCCTCCGGGTGGTTGTGGTCGAGGTCGATGAGGATCTTCAGTGTCCGCACGGTGCCCTCGGCCTCGATCGTGATGGTGTCGGCGACGCCGTGCGGATCGCTGTCGGGAATGCGCAGGGCCGGCCGCGACACCGAGATGAACGAGGCGCCGTTGACCCCCACGGCGCCCGCCCTGAACCGGATCGACGGACCCGGGTCGCTGATCGCCGAAAGCGTCAGGCCCGACTCCGCGCCGTTCCACAGCAGGCTGGCTGGCACCGTCGAGTGCGACAGAGCGGTGCCGTCCACCCGGCCGTACAGGTCGCGGCTGTCGCCCGCGTTGAGGTTGTTCTCCAGGTCGAGATGGCCGTCGGCCTGGAGCAGCCCCACCTGGAAGTGCCGCAGCGGCGTCCCGTCCTGCAGTTCGTTGGAGCCCCGGGTGTCGCAGTGGTAGACGGCCAGCCCGCCGGCGGGCAGGTGCAGGTCGAAGCCGAGCTTGGCGCGGTTCTCCACCAGGAAGTACTCCTCGGCCGACCCGGTCGAGTAGCGGAACACCCTGCGGTAGTCCCCGTGCCCGGCCTCGAACGTGCCGCCCGCGTTGAGGTCGACCTGGTCCGGGCACCAGCCGGCCAGGTCACGCAGGTAGGCGTGGACCGGCGCGGGAGTCTTGCCGCCGTTCAGGTGGTTGCCGGAGCTCATCAGGCAGTACAGGCCGAGGCCGGAGCTGGCGAAGTCGTCGCCGTCGCGGCGGCCGTAGTCGTACAGATCCGGGAAGCGGCAGAGCAAGTGGCCCGACTCGTGGCAGAACGTGCCGATCGAGAGCTGCTCCGGTCCCTCGCCCATGCTGGTCACCAGGTAGAAGTGGGTGCGGATGTCGCCGAACTCCAGCTCGATGACGCTGTTGTGCGGCCACAGGACGCTGTCCTGGATGTACTGGGTCTTGCCGGCGTACATGATGATCAGGGCGTCGACGACCCGCTGGCCGAGCGAGTCGTACCGGCTGAGGTCCACGCCGGAGTCGACGGCCGCCTGGAGCGCCTCGGGGACCAGCACGTCGTGGTTGTCCGGGTCGGCGTAGAAGGTGATGTCGTGGCTCATCCTGAACGGGCCCACGACGTCGTTCGTGAAGTGGAGCAGGCCGCCCGACACGATCTCGAAGTACTCGTTGACCGAGCACGCGTTGCCGTTCTCCCGGTAGCCGGGGGCGTTGAGCAGCGCGTCCACCTGGGCCTGGGTGACCGTGGTGGCCTGGTCGGGGAAGTCGACGAGGATCGTCAGCCCGCGCACCGTGCCGACGCTGAGCCTGCGGCCCTCCAGCAGCCCGCCCCGCGGCCCGAACGTCATCGCCGAGTCCGCCGCCGCCTCGGCCGAGAGCCCGTCCAGCCGGCGCCGCCGATGCGCGTCCGCCCTGAGGGAGCCGGACTCGCGCAGGTGGCGCGGCACGTCGCCGGGCGCGTCGTGGGAGTCGATCCTGACCCCCGTGGACTGGAAGCGGCCGTCCTTGAGGCCGGCGTAGCAGTAGGCGCCGGCCGAGCGGTCGTAGACGGCGGTGTAGCCGTCGAGGGTCTCGTAGCGGGCGTAGTGCTCGTCACCGAAGACGACGAGCCGCACCTCCTCGCCGTCCGCCTGGGTGAAGCTCAGGGTCTCTCCGAAGATGGCGCTCATCGAACCCTCCGGTTTCCTTGTGGGAGATTTCCCCGATCGTCGCGTCGGAGCGGGAATCCGGCCTGAGTACCCCCGTACTCATGCGGTGACGAAGTCGGCGATGATCACGGTGGCGTCGTCCTTCGGCTCCACGGCGGCCATCTCGTCGTACAGCCGGTCCAGGCAGGCGACCGGGGACACGCCGGCGGTGAGCAGCTCCTGCACGCGGGGGACGCCGAGGGCCCTGACCACGCCGTCCGAGACGATGACGATCCGGTCGCCCGGGCGCAGCGGCACGGTGCCGACCTCGGGGTTGAGCGCCGACGGCAGGCCGACCCCGCGCAGCAGCGGGCCGTCATCGAAGGAGTGCGACGTGGTCAGCGGCTGCGGTTCCTTGCCCTTCGCGCAGTGCCAGATCGCGCCGTTGCCGACGTGCGCGAAGCGCAGCCGCGGGCTCTCGCCCGCGTCCAGGACGACCAGATCCAGGGTGCTGACCAGGTCGGGCATCGCGGGGTTGCGCAGAGACGCGGTACGCACGGCGCGATGTGCGGCCTGGGCGCACTCGTCCAGGTCCGCCTCGCGGGTCCCGGTGTGCTGCGGCCTGCCGGCGACCACGGCGCCCAGGGCCAGGGCGGCGGCCGTGTGGGCCAGCTCCGTGCCGCCCGCCCCGTGGGCCGCCGCGATCAGCCGCTCCTGGATGACGTACGCGTCGGACGGCGGGCCGTACGAGCCCTCGTACGTACCGCCCACCGCCACCAGCCGCGCCCGCGTCACCGGCATGCCCGACGGCCAGTTCCCGCGCCGCCCCCGCACGGTCATCACCGACAGGCAGGAGATCAGAATCGTGATCGCCATGAATGTCATGGGGTCCCCTCTCGTCGCCTCATCGCGACCCTCGCCAAGTACACGCCTATGTGAGGAGACGCGTCTGACGGCTGATCGGCCGTCGTACGGGTGTGACGGCCGATCAGCCGTCATGCCGCCCGAGCTGCGACGGGCCAGGGTTCGATGAAGGCGGTGAATACCGCATGAGAGCCGGCACGAGGGAAAAAGCCATGCGACCCATGTCCCCACCCGCGGCCAGAAATTCCTGTTTCTTTTTACGCACCCTTCCCATCCATACCGGGTGCATTATTCTGAGACCCGTCTTGTGCTCCCATCGCGAGCGGGCGGCCCATGTCTCACGGCGGTTCAACGAGATACGACTCGGCGGCCAGGCAATTGCAGAAGACCGTCACGCGCGCCGGCGCGGGGGCCCGGGGCGTGGTGGGCCTGGTGGCGGTCGTCGCGGCGGTGCTCGCCGCCGTCCCGCCGGTCTCCGCCGTGTGGCTGGTGCCCGCGCTGGCGATCGACCTCGTGTGGACCCTGCTGTTCCTGCGCCTGGCGTGGCGCAGGCAGCCGTTGCCCGGCCGGCTGGTGGCCGGTGATGCGGCCATCACCGTCGGTTTGTGCCTGGCGCAGGGGCATCTCGTGGCGGGGGAGGCCCTCGAAGGGGGATCGAGCTGGATCGCGGGGCTGGTCACGATGACGATCGTCGTCGCCGGGATCACCTGGCGGCCCCGGGTGGCGGTGCCTGTCGGGCTGGTGGTGGCGGGGGCGTACCTGGTGGGGTTGCGGCTGGTGGCCCCGTACCAGGATGGGGCGGGGACGCTGGGGATCCACCTCGTGCAGATCCTCTCGATCGCGGTGCTGATGACGCTGCTGCGCCGCTCCGCCGCCTCGGCGGACGCGTTCCTGCGGGAGAGCGCGCGGGCCGAGATCGCGCTCATGGTCGAACGGCTGCGGCGCGAGGACGAGCTGAAGCAGGTCGGCAGCATCCACGAGACGTCATTGCACACGCTGACGATGGTCGGCCTCGGCACGTACGACCGGGCCTCGGCCACCCTGCGCGCCCAGGTGGCGACCGACCTGGCGGCGCTGGAGAAGCTGCGGGACACGCCGCCCGCCGAATCCGTGCCGATCGCCTTGGACGCCCTGCTGGACGAGGTGGCCGGGCGGGCGAAGGGGCTGGACGTGCGCAGGCGGCTGGCGCCGGAGACGGTGCCGGGAGACGTCGCGGAGCGGTTCGCCCGGGCCGTCACCGAGGCGCTGGCGAACATCGCGCTGCACGCCGGCGTACGCGCGGCCGAGCTGGTCTCCAGCAGCCGCGACGGCGAGATCCGGGTGGAGGTCGCCGACGAGGGCGGCGGGTTCGACCCGGCACGCGTGCCGTCCGACCGGTTCGGCGTGCGCGGCTCGATCCTCGACACCATGCGCTCCCTGCCGAACGCCGGCGCAGACATCTCCTCAGGAGACCGGGGCACCCGGGTCAGCCTGTGGTGGCGGCCATGACCGAGGACATCGAGCAGGTCGCGCAGCGCTACGCCCGCTACACCACGCTCGGCGCCATCGTGATCACCGTGGTCTGGCACATCGGCTACGACCTCACGGTCACGGTCACCGGCTGGAGCACCTTCCGCTGGCCGTCGCTGGCGGCGGCGTCCTGGATCGGCTACGCCGCGATCACCGCGTTCACCGCGGTGGTGCTGGTGCGCACGTTCAGCGGGCCCGCCAGAGTACGCGAGCTCGCCCTCGCCGTGCTGGCCGTGGACGTCGTGGTGATCGTGGCCTGCCGGCCGCAGGACCTGCTCGGCCCCAGCGACTGGGGGTGGGGCTCGGTCGGCTGGCTCGGCGTCATGCTGTTGTGGAACCGGCCACGCTGGCGGCGGGAGCTGACCGCGTTCCTCGCCGCGAACGCCGGCATCATGCTCGCCGCGATGGCCGTGACCGGGATGCTCGACCGCGTCTCCATCGCCAAATACCTGATGGTCATGGTCGGCAGCGTCACCCTCCAGATCGGGTACATGGCGGGCTGCCACACCCTGCGCGCCCGCGCCCACGACGCCGTGGTGCTGGCCCGCAGGCTCGCCGCCGACGACGCCTGGCGGGAGTCCGCGCGCAGCATCCACGCCGACCGCATCCGCAGGTACGCCGCCATCCGCGACGTGGCCGAGTCGCTGCTGGAACAGCTCGCCGACGGCGCCGACCCGGGCGATCCGCGCGTACGCGAGGACTGCACGGCCGGAGCCATGCGGCTGCGCCGGCTCATCACCGAACGCGAGGACGTGCCGGACGAGCTGGTGTCGGCGCTACGCGAGCGCATCGACGCGGCCGAACGGCGCCGGGTCCTCGTGACGGCGCCCCCGTTCGGCGCGAGCCTCCCCGAGCTGCCGGACGGCGTGCGGGAGGACCTGCTCAGAGCGCCGATCGAGGCGCTGGACGGGGCCAGGTCGCGGGCCCGGGTCACCGTGTCCGCGATGTCCACCATGGTGAGCGTGGCCGTCGTCGCCGACAACGACGACCTGCCCGTCATCACCACCCCGGTACACGAGCCCAGCGGGGTCGTCGTCACCTATCAACGGCAGGGAGGGGAGGTATGGGTCAACAGCATCTGGCAGGACGCGTGACGGTCGCGCTGGTGGAGGACCACCAGGTGGTGGTGGACGGCGTACGGTCGTGGTTCGGCCCGCCGGGCCCGGTGGAGCTGGTCGCCCAGGGGCCCACCATCGAGTCGGTCCGCGGCACCGCCGCCGACGTGCTGCTGCTCGACCTCAACCTCAACGGCACCATGGTCATCGACCGGGTCGCCGAGCTGTGCGGGGGCGGGCAGCGGGTGATCGTCTTCTCGGAGCACGAGGAGCCGGAGACGGTACGCGCCGCGCTCGACGCGGGCGCGTCGGCCTTCATCGGCAAGGGCCGGGCCACCCGGGAGTCCTGCCTGGAGACCATCCTGGAGGTGGCCGCCGACCGGCCCAGCGTCACGCCACCGATGGCCCAGGCCATCGCCACGGACGAGGGGCCGCACCGGCCACAGCTGTCTGACAAGGAACGGGCGGCGCTGCTGTACTGGTTCCAGTCGATGTCGAAGGCTTCGGTGGCGGCCCGGATGGGCATCAAGGAGCGGACCGTGCGCCAGTACATCGACCGGGCACGGGTGAAATACGCGGCAGCCGGCCGCCCGGCACCCACCAAGGAGAAGCTGCTCATCTGCGCCATCCAGGACGGCCTCCTCCAGCCGGACGAGGTAACGGTCTACACCTCTCGCGCCGCATCGCCCTAGCGTTCGTACGGTGGGAGGGTCGAAAGGCATGGTCCTCGGCATCAGGAGTCCGGCGTTAGTACGGTGCCCTCGCGTGGCAGGAGCGGGCCGAGGGGGCCGAGGTCCAGGTTGAGGTCGTTCGCCGTGATGCCGTAGCGGTGCTTGAGGTCGGTCATGCCCAGCGGAGGGCCTGGATGGTGAGCACTTCAATGCCGATCAGTGAAACCTGAACGAATGCGTCGATCACAAGCCCTTTGTCCAGAATGAGCTCGACGACGTCACCCAGGCCGCTGGAGCCGGAGCGCTCAACGACAGCCGGGGTTGACATGGTCTCTCCCTCCTTTTGACACCTCGATGGAAACCCCATCCTGTGTCGGTATGTCAGCGGCTTCCATGTCGTTTGACCTATTCGCCGCGACCAGCCGGATTGGATGACAAGCTCGGCGCGTGATCTGGTTTTCGGTCGCGAGGGTTGAAAGTTTCACCGGCTCGGCCCTGCTGCTAGGAAAACCCTTTCCGCTATTCAGCAGGGCCGCCAACCAGGGCAACACTGGACAATACGGTGCGTTGACAAAGGATCGTCATTTGTATGGATTTATTACGTCAGATACCGTCGCCGAGCGGAGCGCTCCCCATCAGCCGGACCCCTCGACCGGAACACGGAGACCGCTATGCCCCAAGTCGCACCAAACCGCTGGGCGCCACGTGCCCTGGCCCTGCTGCTGTCCATGGCGATGCTCTTCGCCGTCCCGCTGGCCGACACCGCCTCGGCGCACGGCTCGGTCGTCGACCCGGCCTCCCGCAACTACGGCTGCTGGCTGCGCTGGGGCAGCGACTTCCAGAACCCGGCCATGCAGCAGCAGGACCCCATGTGCTGGCAGGCCTGGCAGGACAACATCTGCAGTGACGTCAACTTCACCTGAGCTCTCGCTTCGCCTGCCGCCGGAGCCCGTCCGGCGGCAGGCGCTATGAGCCCCGAAGGGCAGGTTCGCGGGCCTGCTGCCCGGGGTAGTGCCTTCCGCATCCGACCTGATGGGCCGTTCATGACATTTCCCACTTTCATTTCCACACAGACCGAGCCGCGCGCCCGCGGCAAGGAGCTCGGCACGCACCGGCGCAAGGAGATCGCCGCCAATTTCGCCGGCTACACCGACCTGTTCGCGGTGGCCGGGGCCGCACCCGGGCAGGTCAGGGCGTGGGGTGAGCAGGCGCTCGACCGCGGCGCCGCCTGGGCACCTCACCTGGCGGACGAGATCGCGGGGATCGCGGCGGGCGCCGGGCTGGAGCCCTGGCAGGTGGCCGTGGTCAACGCCCGTACCGAGATCCTGGCGGCCATCGACGCGGTCGGCGAGGGGGAGTGCTCCACCTCCGTCGTGCTGCCCGGGGCCGGAGCGCCCCCGCGTACGGTGCAGACCTGGGACTGGCACGACCACCTGCGCGACGCGCCCATGTTGTGGGAGCTCGAACCCCGCCCGGGGCACGTGGTCCGCACGTTCACCGAGGCCGGGGCGCTGGCCAAGATCGGCATCAGCGGCGCGGGCCTCGGCGTGCACTTCAACATCCTGCGCCACGACTCCGACTCGGCCGATCCAGGGGTGCCCGTGCACCTGATCGCCCGCAGGATCCTGGACGAGGCGGCCACCGTCGAGGAGGCCGCGGACATCGCGCGCTCGGCCACGGTGTCGGCCTCCACCGTCATCACCGCCGTGACCGCCACGGAGGCGGCGTCCATCGAGATCTCCCCGGCCGGCGTCGCCGTCATACCGCCGGAGCCCGGCGGCGTCCTGCTGCACTGCAACCATTTCCTCGACCCCGCGCTGGCGGTGGGGGAGCGGCACGCCACCGAGCGGCCCGGCACATACGTCAGGTTCCAGCACCTGCGCGAGCACGTCGAGGGGCTCGCCGACGACGACCTCACCACGAGGGCGCACGCCATGCTCAGCCACGGCCCCGACCAGGCGCCCGTCTGCGCGCACCCCGATCCGCAGGAGCCGATCAACCAGCGGTGGGAGACGCTGGCCACGATCGGGCTGGACCTGCCCGCCGGGCGGCTGCGGGTGCACCAGGGCGGGCCGTGCCAGGTCACCGAGGCGACCTGGCAGACGTTCTGAGCGTCAGTGGAACGCGGCGATCCCGGTCAGGGCCTTGCCGAGCACCAGGGTGTGGATCTCCGACGTGCCCTCGTAGGTCAGCACCGACTCCAGGTTCACCGCATGCCTGATCACCGGGTATTCCAGGGTGACGCCGCTCGCGCCGAGCAGCGTGCGGCACTTCCTGGCGATCTCCAGGGCCTCGCGCACGTTGTTCAGCTTGCCCGCGCTCACCTGCTCGGGCGTGAGCGTGCCCGCCTCCTTCAACCGGCCCAGGTGCACCGCGAGCAGCAGGCCCTTGCCCAGCTCCAGCGCCATGTCGGCGAGCTTTTCCTGGGTGAGCTGGTAGGAGGCCAGCGGCCGGGCGAACACCTCGCGCTCGCCGGCGTACGCGATGGTGGTCTCCAGGCAGTCGAGCGCGGCCCCCATCGCCCCGAACACGATGCCGAACCTGGCCTCGTTCAGGCAGCTCAGCGGCCCGGACAGGCCCCTGGCGCCGGGCAACATCGCCTCCTGCGGCAGCCGCACGCCGTCGAGCACCAGCTCGCTCGTCACGCTCGCGCGCAGCGAGATCTTGTGCTTGACGTCGTTGACGGTGAACCCGGGGGTGCCCGCCGGGACCAGGAAGCCCCTGATCCCCTCGTCGGTACGCGCCCAGACCACCGCCACGTCCGCCACCGAGCCGTTGGTGATCCACATCTTGGTGCCGTCCAGCACCCAGTCGCCGCCCTCGCGCTTGGCCGTCGTACGCATGCCCGCCGGGTCGGAGCCGAAGTCCGGCTCGGTCAGGCCGAAGCAGCCGATGCGCTCGCCCTTGGCCATCGCGGGCAGCCACTCCTGCTTCTGCTCCTCGCTGCCGTACTTCCAGATCGCGTACATGGCCAGCGAACCCTGCACCGACACCAGGCTGCGCAGCCCCGAGTCGGCCGCCTCCAGCTCCAGGCACGCCAGCCCGTACGCGACCGCGCCCATGCCCGCGCAGCCGTAACCGTGCAGGTGCATGCCGAGCACGCCGACCTCGCCGAGTGTGCGGGCCAGGTCGCGCGCGGGCAGTTCCCCGGCCTCGAACCAGTCCGCGACGTGCGGTCGGATCTCGCGGTCGCACACACGCCTGACCGTGTTCCTGATCTCGCGTTCCTCCTCGGTCAGCAGCGTGTCCAGGGCGAACAGCGCGGTCGGTGCGATCATCTGGACCCCCCTCGTATGTGGATCCAATATTACCGGCGCCCCCCATCCAGCAGGCCGCGCCGGCCGAAGAGCCGCAGGTCAGCCGCCGCCCCCTGCGCGAGGGTCCACCGCATCCGCGAGCTGCTGGAGGCCCCACGCCGGGCCGTAGCCCGCCTCACCGACGCCGGCCTCGACCGGCAGATTGGCCCGGTGACTGCCGCAAACAGCCACCGATGAGGCGCTGTGGTAGCGGCTGCCGATGCGCTCTGCTCGCTCATGGCCGCGCTCTCCTCCCGCCTGGTCTCCATCTGGAACGTACTCGCGACCACCATGATCGTGAGAGCCTCGGGCAAGCGGCGGCGGTCGACTACCCACCTGGACCGGCTCCGCGCTCGCTAGCGCAGGCTGAGGGTGGAGATTCGCTCGCCCTTGTGGTCGAGCAGTTCGACGCTCGTCCCGTTGCGGTCCGGCCACCAGGCCAGCGCCTGTAGCCCGTGTTCAGGGACCCGGATCTCCGCTCCGTCCACCCGGACGGCGCCCACCTCCGCCGATAACCGCACCAGGCAGAACGCCAGCCACTTCGGCGGCCAGGGAATCCAGCGGCTGGAGCGGGTGTCGTACCGTGTGCTCTCGCCGGCTTGCGCGTGGCCGTCGAGCACGGCCGCCGCCGGGCGCGGCGCCAGCACGTCCTCGTCGCCCGGGTCGGCCGCGGTGGTGCTCCCGCTGCGGACGTGCCAGCGGCCGGCGCGCGCCTGCGAGAGCAGCCAGACGTCCAGGCGGAACGACCCCACGTCGTCGAGCCGGGCGAAGGCCGCGGCCGCGATCCGTTCGCCGACATGCAGGGAGAGTGGCGTGAACCGGTGCCGTCCACCGAGGGTTTCCGGCAGCGCTTCCGGCAGTCCGTTGGCTATCAGCCGCCTGCTCTCGGTGACGGGGGTGTACCCAAGATATTGAGTACGATCCACGCGCTCATCGTACTCGCGGACCTCACTTCGCGCAGGCGTCGCGGCAGCCGCCGAACCGGACTGCGTCAGACGGTACGAAAGCCGTCTCCGCGGTCTCCTTCAGGGCCGCCGTCATGGAGGTCTTCCAGATGGGGCCGGGGATCGACGTGCCGTGCACGTTCGCGTAGTGACGGCCTCCGATGGTGACGTCGGTCATCACGTTGCGCAGATCGGCGCCGAGGCTGACGGCGGAGGCCAGGTCTGGGGTGTAGCCGGCGTACCAGGCGGCGACGTAGTTGTCGGTCGTGCCGTCCATGCCCGCCGCGTCCCGGCCGAGGCCCTTGAGCGGGCTCCTGGCCGGCGCGCCCGACAACACGCCGGTCACCGCGTCGGCGACGTGCGGGTCGAGCACCTGCTCGCAGCGTGGCGGGAAGGCGCGTACGAGGCCCGAGCCGTCGCGGACCTCCGTGACGGCATGGGGCGCGCAGTGCTTGCCCCTGGCGGCGAACGTGGCATAGGTGCCGGCCACCGAGACCGGATCCACTTCGTTGACGCCCAGCGCGAACGTCTCGTATACGACCAGCGGCGCCCCGTCGGCCCGGCCGAGCCCGAGCCGCCTGGCCATGTTCACGGTCTCGCAGAGGCCGACCTTCTCCGTCACCTTCAGGAAGAACGTCTCCTCCCCGGCCCATACGCCCGATCGCAGGGTGGTGAACTCGCCGTGGTCCTGTTTCCGGTTCACGACGGAGTGAGCCGGGTCGCCGACCGCCTCGCCCGCGCAGTTCTTGAACGCCGAGTAGGTGGGCGCTCGGTATGCGTCGGAGTACGGGAAGCCGTCGTCGTACCGCATGCCGCTTTCGAGCGCGGCAGCCAAGGCGTAGGCCATCGCCGTGGTGCCCTGCTGGAGACCTCTCGCGTCGCCGGGCGTGCGGCTGGTGGCCATCGCCCTGATCTCGCCGGTCCCCGGGACGATCATGGCCTGGGTGGCCACCTGCGGGTCGTCGCGGCTGACGTAGTGGTCGATGGCCTGCTGGGCGGCCCCCTGCATGCGCGGGTCGATCGTGGTCTTGATGGTGAGGCCGCCGCGGGTGAGGAGATGCTCGTCGGCCGCGCGGAGCTCGTCCTGCACGCGCCCGCACAGCCACGGATGTCCGCTGCCCGCGCAATCGCCGGAGAACTCCTCGATCAGCGCGCCCTGAGCGTCCACCAGCCTGCTCTTCTGCACCACCGTGGGGGCGACCACCAGCCGCTCCCTGACCGGTTTCCCGTCCCCGACATCCCGGAGCAGCAGGAAGGCCGAGACCAGCAGCACCACCGCCACCGCGGCACCCAGGACAATGCGCGGTGGTTTCATACGGTCACCTCGGGATCAGGAAGCGGCCGTCAGGCCAGATGACGATCATACGCGTCGCTACCACGCGGGCGTGACCGCCGGCGTCAGCGAGCGCCCGCCGGACTAGTGAGATCCGCGGATCCGATCGGCCAGCTCCACCACGGCGCCGACCACCTCGGGGCCGTTCAGCATGGCCAGGTCGTTGTGGTCCGCTCCGGGCACTTCGACGGTCGTGACCTGCCCTCGCGCCGACTGGGCCACCGCCCTGCTCAGGCTCGGGGGCACGATCGTGTCGCGTGTCCCGTAAAGGACGACGACGGGGGCTCGTACGTTCGCGATGCTCTCCGCGACCGGGAAGCGGTCCCGCAGCAGTGCACTGACCGGCAGGAACGGGTAGTTGGCCCGCCCAGCCGCCGCCAGGTCGGTGAACGGCGAGCGCAGCACCAGCCCGGCGGGCGGGCGCTCCAGCGCGAGCCTGGTCACCACCCCGGCACCGAGACTCTCGCCGAAGTAGACGACCGGCCTGTCCCCGACGAACGCGCGGGCCGTCCGGACGTCGAGGTGCAGCCCCTCCTCGGTGGGGGTGCCCGGGTTGCCGCCGTAGCCGCGGTAGTCCATCAGCAGCACCGGCAGGCCGTGCGCCGCCAGCGCGCGGGCCAGCGGCGCGCGGTGCAGCCTGTTGCCCGCGTTCCCGCCGGCGACCAGCACGGTCACGGGATGCTCGCCGGGCACGAACCAGGCCGCCAGCCGGATCCCGTCGCTCGTGGTGAACGAGACGTCGCGCGCACCCGGGATGACCGCCGCGGCCGGCGGCGGCTGCGTGCGGTCGGGCAGGTAGATCAGGTGCCGCTGGAACATCCACAGCAGCCCGAGCAGCAGGACCAGCACCGCGACGATCACGAGAGCGGTGCGCGTCATCGTCGTCACCCTGCCGACGATACGCACGCCCTCACGGCGACACGAGCACGCCCGCTTGGATGACGTGGCGGATGCGGCCGGGGTCCGCCAGGACCCCGATGTCGTGCAGCGGGTCGTCGTCGAGCACGAGCAGGTCGGCGTGCGCGCCCACGGCCAGCGTGCCGAGCTCGCCCGCCAGGCCCACCAGCTCGGCCGCGCCCGTCGTCGCGGCCCGCAGCACGTCGAGCGGCCGCTGCACCTCGCACCGCAGCCGGAACTCGTGGCTCTGGTGCCGGTGCATGCCGCCCAGCAGGTCGGTGCCGTAGGCCAGCCGCACGCCGCCGCGGGCGGCGCGCTCCAGCGCGACCAGGCCCGCTTCGAGCACCTCGTCCACCTTGCGCCAGCTCCGCTCCGGCAGCCCGTACGACAGCCCCTCCTTCTTGAGCGCCCAGTACGTCACCAGCGTCGGCACCAGGTACGCGTCGTGCCGCCGGAACAACTCGACACTGCCGTCGTCGATCAGGTTGCCGTGCTCGATGGACCGCACCCCCGCCTCCAGGGCCCGGTCGACGGCTCGCGCGGTGTAGGCGTGCGCGGCCACGTAACGGTTGGCGGCCTCGGCCTCCTCGACGGCTGCCCGCAGCTCATCCATCGAGTACTGCGTCGAGTCGATGCGGTCGGTCGGGGAGGCCACGCCGCCGGAGGCCATCACCTTGATGTGGTGGGCGCCCTTGCGCAACTCGTCACGGGCGGCGGCGCGTACCGCGTCCACGCCGTCGGCGACCCGGCCGACGCCGGAGCAGCAGGGGTGGTCGTCGCGCAGGTGCTCGCCCCGGCCGCGGAAGTCGGCGTGGCCGCCGGTCTGGCTCAGTCCCTTGCCGCCGAACAGCAGCCGGGGGCCGCGAACGAGCCCCTCGGCCTGGGCGTCGGCCAGCCCGTAGTCGGCGCCGGACGCGTCGCGGACGGTGGTGAAGCCGCGGTCGAGCATGGCGCCCATGATCCGGATGCTGTGCGCGGCGACGTACGAGGGGGACATGGAGGCGAGCGAGCCCAAGTTCGCGGTGGAGGCGGTGACGTGCACGTGCGCGTCGATCAGGCCGGGCACCACGTGGGCTCCGGCGAGGTCGATCACCCTTGTGTCCGCGGGCGCGCTCAGCCCCGGACCTGTCTCGACGACGCGGCCGTCGGCGCAGCGCAGGTCGCCCTCGGCGTACTCGCCGGAGGCCACGTCGAGCAGCAGGGCATTGCGCAGCAACAGGCTCATTCGGCCATCTTCCCAGCGGGCTCCGCCAGCTCTTCGGCCTCTCTCCGAGGTCGCCGGCACCAGCGCGGCCGGCGGCCGGGTCGCGGGCTCCTCACGGGCAGCGCGGAGTCGTCACAGCCAGCTGGCCCGGACGCTGGTGGCCGATTCGGCGTCGGCCGGGGCGCCGTCGTCGGCGCGTACGCTGTCGAGCAGGCGGCCGACGGCGTCGACGATCTCCGGGGTGCGGTCGCGCAGGCCGTTCACGTCCGCAGAGGTCACCTCGTCGGGCTTGACGCCCGCCTGTTCGAGCACGCCTTCGAGGTCGGCCAGCCGTTCTCCGAGCCACTTCAGCGGTTCGGCGGAGAGCCCCCTGTCGAACACCCGCCGCCCCGGCTCCCACCCGTCGATGCCGGGGTGGTGGTGGGTACGGTCGAAGCTGCCGGGCTCGCCGGTGACCGACTCCAGCAGGTCGACCCGCCAGATGGGCCGGTCGACCGTGATGGGCCGCGCCGAGTAGATGGATCCCTTCAGCTCGCCGGGTTCGAGCCAGCGGAGCTCGAGACGCACGCCTCGCTCGGCTCCCTCCTGGCCTTTCGTCGGGTTCGGGTCAACGAAGTAGATGTCGCTCACGGCCACGCCGATCCGCTCGAAGCCGAAGAGGTAGAGCACGGGGAACCACTTCCTTCGCAGGTTGTCAGGGGCTCTTTGCCCAACGTACCCGCGCGGGACGCCAAGGTCACGACCGGAATGTGTGGTTATCTGATGACCAGTGCCCGCTCTCCGGCCGGGACGAGCTCGCCGATCACCGGAGCTCCCGGGATCTCCCCGGCCACCAGCAGCCCGCCCGAGGTCTGCGCGTCGGCCAGCAGCAGCAGGTCCTCCTCGGTGATCCCGCCGGCTTCCAGGTGCGGCGACACCCAGGCCAGGTTGCGGCGGGTGCCGCCGCTGACGTACCCGTCTCGTACCGCCCTCCTGGCCGGTGCCAGGTACGGCACCGCGGCGGCGTCGACGACGGCGGTGACGCGGCTGGCCCTGGCCAGCTTGAACAGGTGGCCCAGCAGCCCGAACCCCGTCACGTCCGTCGCGCATTGGGCGCCCGCACTGGTCGCGGCGCGGGCGGCCTGCCGGTTGAGCGCGGTCATCGACGCGATCGCCTCGGGGAAGACCTCGCCGGTGGCCTTGTGGCGGGAGTTGAGCACGCCGACGCCGAGCGGCTTGCTCAGGCTCAGCGGCAGGCCGGGGCGTCCGGCGTCGAGGCGCAGCAGCCGGGCCGGGTCGGCGAGGCCGGTGACGGCCATGCCGTACTTGGGCTCGGCGTCGTCGATGCTGTGGCCGCCGCCGACGGCGCAGCCCGCCTGCCGGGCCACGTCCAGGCCGCCGCGCAGGACCTCGTGGGCGAGTTCCATGGGGAGGAGGTCGCGGGGCCAGCCGAGCAGGTTCAGCGCGACCAGCGGCTCGCCGCCTACGGCGTAGACGTCGGAGAGGGCGTTGGCGGCGGCTATGCGGCCGAAGTCGTAGGGGTCGTCGACCACCGGGGCGAAGAAGTCGACGGTCGAGACGAGGGCGCGGTCGCCGTCGATGCGGATCACGGCCGCGTCGTCGCCGTGTTCGAGGCCGATCAGCACCGCCCCCTCGCCGTGCTCGGTTGCTTCATTCCGCGCGCCGAGGAAGTCGTTCGCCTTGCGTCCAGGAGCGGAGGGGATGTGTTCGAGGGCTGGGAAGGCGGCCAGGACCGCTTCCAGCTCACCAGGCGGGATTTTGCAGCTGCAACCGCCGCCACGGGCGTACTGCGTGAGCCTGATATCCGTCATATGGTGAAGTATCGTCCCTGGAGGCGCGTGTGTTCTGGTGGGCACCCCGGTCTTCAAAACCGGTGGGCGGCGCGCGGCGTCGCCGGCGGGTTCGATCCCCGTGCGCCTCCGCACGAGGTGCCCATGGCCGTGATCCGGAATGCCTCGAAGGTCGCCATGGCCGGTGATCCGCGTCGGCGCATCCCGCGTACCGATAGTGTGCTGGCCGATCCCCGGGTGGTGGTCGCCGCCGAGGGTGCGGATCGTGCGGTCGCCAAGGCCGCGGTCGTCGCCGCGCAGGAGCGGGCCAGGGAGGGGCGGATCGCGCCGGAGGAGGTCGTGGCGGCCGCGGTGTCCGCCCTGGCGGTGGGGCCGCGGCGGGTGATCAATGCCACGGGTGTCCTCGTGCACACCAACCTGGGTCGGGCCCCGCTCTCACCGGCGGCGGTCGAGGCGATGGAGGCCGCGGCCGGGTGTACGGATGTGGAGTTCGACCTGGTGGCGGGGGAGCGGGCCCGGCGCGGGCGTACCGTGATGGCCGCGTTGGCGGCGGCCGTTCCCGAGGCGCAGGACGTACATGTGGTCAACAACAACGCGGCGGCGCTGGTGCTGGCGGCGACCGCGCTGGCGGCCGGACGGGAGATCGTCATCAGCCGCGGCGAGATGGTGGAGATCGGCGATGGGTTCCGGCTGCCTGACCTGCTCGAATCCACGGGGGCGCGGCTGCGCGAAGTGGGCACCACCAACCGCACCAACGCCCGCGACTACGCCGACGCGGTCGGGGACGACACGGGGTTCGTGCTGAAGGTCCATCCGTCCAACTTCCGCGTCGAGGGCTTCACCGCCGCCGCCTCGGTCGCGGAGCTCCGCGCCCTTCCGGTGCCCGTGGTGGTGGACGTCGGCTCGGGCCTGCTCGGTCCCGAGCCGCTGCTGCCGGAGGAGCCGGACGTACGTACGGTGCTGCGTTCCGGCGCGGCCCTGGTGACGGCGAGCGGCGACAAGCTGCTCGGGGGACCGCAGGCGGGCCTGATCCTGGGCCGCGCCGACCTGGTGCACCGGTTGCGGCGGCACCCCCTGGCCCGGGCGTTACGGGTCGACAAGCTCACCCTGGCCGCCCTGGAGGCCACACTCCGCTCGGAACCACCGGTACGGCTCGCCCTGCACGCCGACATCGAAGACCTGGAGCACCGCGCCCGCCGCCTGGCCGACCGGCTCACCCGTGGCAGCCCGGATGGCCACGGCGATCTCCGGGGCGGCGGGGTGGAGTGCGGCGTGGTGAGCAGTGTGTCCGTGGTGGGTGGTGGGGGAGCGCCTGGCCGGGAGCTGGCCAGCGTGGCGCTCGCCCTGCCCGTACGACTCGCTCTCCCGCTTCGCCTGGGCGAGCCCGCGGTCGTCGGGCGGGTCGTGGGCGGCAGGCTCCTGCTCGACCTGCGTTCCGTGCCGCCTCACCAGGACGACGAGCTGGCGAGGGCGGCGCTGGCATGTACGTGATCGCCACCGCCGGCCACGTCGACCACGGTAAGTCCACCCTGGTACGCGCGCTCACCGGCATCGAGCCCGACCGCTGGGCCGAGGAACGCCGCCGCGGCATGACCATCGACCTCGGCTTCGCCTGGACCGTGCTGCCGTCGGGCCGCCGGTTGGCGTTCGTGGACGTGCCGGGACACGAGCGGTTCGTCACCAACATGCTGGCGGGGCTCGGGCCGGTGCCGGCGGTGATGTTCGTGCTGGCGGCCGACCAGGGCTGGCAGGCGCAGTCGCAGGAGCACTGGGAGGCGATCGAGGCGCTCGGCGTGGACCGGGGGCTGCTGGTGGTCACCCGGTGCGACCTGATGGATCCCGCGCTGGCGGTGGACGAGGCGCGGGCTCGAGTCTCCTGGCCGGTGGTCACGGTGAGTGGGCGGACGGGGGAAGGGCTCGATGACCTCCGCCAAGGGCTCGACCTGCTGGTCTCCTCGCTGCCGCCGCCCGACGTGCGAGCCCCGGTACGGCTGTGGATCGATCGGGCCTTCACGATCAAGGGAGCCGGCACCGTGGTCACCGGCACGCTCGCCGCGGGCACGCTGCGGGTCGGTGACGTGCTCGTTCTGGACGGCGCGCGGGTGCGGGTGAAGGCGTTGCAGGTCACGGGCGAGCCGGCCGGCGAAGTGGCGGCCGCCGCCCGGGTCGCGGTCAACCTGCGCGGCGTCGATCGTGAGCGGGCGGCCAGGGGGAAGACGTTGCTCACTCCGGACGCGTGGCTGGAGACGGACGTGGTGGATGTGCGGCTGGACGGCGGGGACCTGCCGCGCGAGGCCGTCCTGCACATCGGCTCGGCCTCGGTGCCCACACGGGTACGCCCGTTCGGGTCTGGTACGGGCACGGCCAGGTTGGCGTTGGCTCGGCCGATTCCCCTGCGCGTCGGGGATCGGGCCCTGCTGCGCTGCTCAGGACGGCCGATCGCGAGCGTGCTCGTGCTCGATGTGCGGCCACCGTCTCTGCGCCGCCGGGGCGCGGCCGCAAGACGCGCGGCGGAGCTGGCCCCGTTCGATGCGGGGGAGTCGGCGGGCCGGGTGCCCGATGCCGCTACCGTGCTGGGCTGGCGTGGCGTGGTGCGGCGGTCCGAGTTGGCCGCGATGGGCTGCGATCCCGGTTCGCCCGACGTGCCCGGTGCGGGTGACTGGGTGGTCGATCCCGGGAGGTGGAAGGAACTGGCGGAGCGGCTGGGGGCGATCGTGGCGGAGCAGCCGGGGATCCCGGTCGACGCGGCTCGGAGCGCTCTCGGGTTGCCATCGCGCGAGCTGGTCGAGGCGCTGGTCAGGGCCTGTTCACCGGCGCGCGTGGCCGACGGGCGGATCGATGGCGGTGGTGTCCCGGAGACCGTGGTCAACGCCGTCGAGCGGTTGCGTAACGAGCTGGCCGGGGCGCCGTACCAGGCGCCGGAGGCGGCGCGGTTGCCCGCGCTCGGGCTCACCACGCGAACGGTGGCGCTGGCCGCGCGGGCCGGGCTGGTGCTGCGGCTGACCGACGGGGTCGTGTTGCTGCCGGGGGCCGATGTCGCCGCGGCGCGGATCCTGGCCGGGCTGCCGCAGCCGTTCACGGCCGGAGACGCGCGAGTCGCGCTCGGCACAAACCGCCGGGTCGTGATTCCGCTGCTGGAGCATCTGGACCGGCTTCACCTCACCCGGCGGATCGACGATCGGCTGCGTGTCGTCACGGGAGCGCACCATGACTGAACCGACGAGTACTGCGCCGAGCGGGAGAGTCAAGGTTGGGATTGTGCTGCCGCGGCCGCACGACGATCCCGGGGAATGGCTTTCCGATGCCGTGGCGTTCGAGGCGGCCGGGGCCGACGCCCTCTGGATGGAGCACGGTGCGGCGCCGTCGCTCGACCCGGTCACACTGGCGGCCGCGCTCGCCGCGCTCACGTACCGATCGCTGCTGGTCGTGGCCGCGGTGCCCGATGCGGCCGGGGCACACGCGCTCGCGACGGTGGAGAGGTTGAGCCGTGGGCGGCTCGCCCTCGTCGCCGATGACGGCGGATCCCGCGCAGGCGGCGTGCGGACGGTGTTGCGGCTGGCGGACGGGGGCTACGAGGAGGCCGGGGCAGGGCGGTGGACGCCTGCGGCCGTGCCGGTCGGGCGGCCCGCCTGGCGGGAGGTGCTGCGGCTGGCGGGCGAGCGGGGCGATCACGGCGTGCTCGTGCCGGCCGATCCGAGGCTGCTCGACCTGTTGCGCAACCCCGATGACCCCGGCGGTCGATACGACCTGCAACTCGCGCAGGGGTAGACGGGTGCGCTGTCGGATCATACGGTGAAATAACCGGCTGCAGCTGAGGGAGTCCGGTGATGGAGGTCAGCCGACGGCAGTTTCTGAGCATCGGCCCGGTGCTCGGCGGCTCGGCTCTGGGGTTCGACCTGACCGAGGCGATCAGGGTCAAGCAGGGCCTGCGCATCGAGGGGGCCACGCTCTCCCATTCGGTGTGCCCGTACTGCGCGGTCGGATGTTCGATCGTCGCCTACACCAAGAAGGCCGCGAACGGCACCACCGAGCTGCTGCAGATCGAGGGTGATCCGGACAGCCCGGTCAACGAGGGCACGCTCTGCCCCAAGGGGGCGACCTCGTTGCAACTGGCCGTGTCGCGCAGGCGGGTGGCGCACCCGCTCTACCGCGCGCCCGGGGCGGCCGAGTGGAAGCAGGTCTCCTGGGACTTCGCGCTGGACAGGCTGGCCAGGAACATCAAGGCCTCGCGCGACGCCACGTTCGTCACCCAGGACGCCGACGGCAACGTCGTCAACCGCTGCGAGGGCGTCGCGTTCGCCGGCGGAGCGGCGTTCAGCTCGGAAGAGGGATATCTCGCTACGAAGCTGATGAGGGGGTTGGGCCTGGTTCACCTCGAACAACAGGCCCGTGTTTGACACGGTCCCACGGTGGTCAGTTTGGCTGCCACGTTCGGCCGAGGGGCCATGACCAACCATTGGCGTGACATCAGGCACGCCGACCTCATCCTGGTCAACGGCGCCAACCCGGCGGAGGCCCATCCGGTGGGCTTCAGATGGCTCATGCGGGCCAAGCTCGACAGGGGCGCGAAGATCATCCACGCGGATCCGCGGTTCACGCGGACGTCGGCGGTGGCGGACACGTACCTCAGGATCCGCACAGGTACGGATGTCGCCTACTTCGGTGGACTTATCAACTATGTCCTGGCAAATCGGCTTTATCACGATGAGTACGTGCGGTGGGCGACCAACGCCGGGTTCGTGGTGAAGGAGGGTTACACCTTCCAGGACGGTATGTTCAACGGCTTCGACCAGGGGCAGGGCGTCTACGACACCAAGCTGTGGGCGTACGAGACCGACGAGAACGGCCACGCCAAGATCGACCTCGACCACCCGCGCTCCGTCCTCAACCTGCTCCGCGCCCACTACCAGCGCTACGACCCCGACACGGTGGCGCGCATCACCGGGATCCCGCGCGACCAGTTCCTCCAGGTGGCCAGGCTGGTCGGCGAGACGGGACGGCCGGACAAGGTCATGACCATCGTGTACGCCGTCGGCCTCACCCACCACACCACCGGCGTGCAGCTCATCCGTTCCGGCGCCATCCTGCAACTGCTGCTCGGCAACATGGGCCGCCCCGGCGGAGGCATGAACGCCGAACGCGGGCACGCCAACATCCAGGGCAACACCGACCACGCCATCTCCTGGGACATCCTGCCCGGCTACCTGCGCATCCCGGCGCCCGGGCAGAAGGACATCACGGCGCACCTGGACGCGAGCGCCAGCAAGAAGGCCCACCCCAGAGCGGTGAACTTCTTCGGCGAGAACTACCGCAAATACCTGGTCAGCCTGCTCAAGTCCTGGTACGGCGACGCCGCCACGAAGGACAACGAGTTCGCCTTCGACTACCTGCCCAAACCCGCCGCCAACGCCTCGTGGATCTCGATCTTCGACCAGGCGCTGAGGGGGAAGATGCAGGGCGTCATGTTGTCCGGGATGACCGCGACCAGCATCGGTCCCGACTCCAACCAGGTGCTCCAGGCGCTGTCGAACCTCAAGTGGTTGTGCGTCATGGATCCGTTCGCCACCACCAGCTCGGAGTTCTGGCAGGCGCCCGGCATGGATCCGGCGAAGATCCGTACCGAGGTGTTCATGTTGCCGGCCACGCACTGGATCGAGAAGGACGGCTCGTTCACCAACAGCGGGCGCTGGGTGCAGTGGAAGGACCAGGTGCTGCCGCCGGAGGGCGAGTCCAGGCACGATCACTGGATCCTGGCCGAGCTGTTCCAGCGGGTCAGGGATCTCTACCAGGCCCAAGGTGGGAAATTTCCGGATCCGGTACTGAAGCTGGCGCTGCCGTACCAGGACCCGCGGAAGCCCGAGCTGGACGAGATCGCGCAGGAGATCAACGGGCGGGACCTGCGGACGGGCAAGCGGCTGGCCACGTTCGCCGATCTCAAGGACGACGGCACCACCAGCGCGGGCGACTGGATCTACACCGGGCACTACCCGGAGGCGGGCAACCTGGCCAAGCGGCGCGACGGCGTACAGGATCCGGCCAGGAACGACCCCAGCGGCATGGGCTTCTACCCCGGCTGGGCGTGGAGCTGGCCCGCCAACCGCCGCATCCTCTACAACCGCGCCTCCGCCGACCAGGACGGCCGACCCTGGGATCCGAAACGCCCGGGAATCGCCTGGGTGGACGGCAAATGGGTGGGCGACGTGCCCGACTACCCGGCCTTGATCGGGCCCGGCCCGGACGCGCCGCTGCCGTTCATCATGACCGGCGAGGGCGTGGGGCGGCTGTTCAGCAACGCCGTGGCCGACGGGCCGTTCCCCGAGCACTACGAGCCCATCGAGTCGCCCGTCGCCAACGTGCTGCATCCGCAGGTGTCCGCCACTCCGGTGGCCTTCAGGTACGACGAGCGCGCCGGGCGGCCGAACCGGTTCGGCACGGTGGCCGACTATCCGTACGTGGCGACGTCGTACCGGCTGACCGAGCACGAGCACTACGTCACCCAGAACGTCGAGCACCTGGTCCAGCTGCAACCTGAGGCGTTCGTCGAGGTGCCCGCGGGGCTCGCCGCGGAGAAGGGGATCGAGACCGGGGACCGGGTGCGGGTGTCGTCCAGGCGCGGCAAGCTCGAAGTGCGGGCGGTGGTGACCCGGCGGCTGGGGCCGCTGGAGATCGACGGCAGGAAGGTGTACCAGATCGGCATCCCGATCCATTGGGGGTTCGTCGGGATCAACACCGGTCAGCACTGGCTGGCCAACGCCCTGACCCCGTTCGTGGGGGACGCCAGCGCGCGGACGCCCGAGTACAAGGCGTTCCTGGTCAACATCGAGAAGATCTGATGTACGCGAGGGAGCGGGTGCGGGCCGGGGAGTTGCGGGAGCGGTACCCGCATGCGGCGGAGGTCCTGGCGCTGTACCTGGCGCTGGTGGAGGTGTGGGAGTCGGTCGGGGACGACGTCCCGCCGGACGGGGCGCTCGACTGGGCGCAGGCGAACGTGCTGCCGCGCGTCGTGGCGGCGACGACGTCGAACGGCCCGCCGCCCCTGGCCGAAGCACTGGGTACGGCGGGTCGTGACGGGCTGCTCGACGCCTGGCTCGCGGATGAGGAGCTCACGCCCGTCGAGCGCTACCTCGCCCGCGCCACGATGCGCGTCGTCCCGCTCCCAGCCACGCGCAACGCGGTGTCCGGGCGTTGCCCCACGTGCGGCGGGCAGCCGCAGCTCAGCTATCGGGCGGACAGCGACGACCCGCTCGTCAGCGGCCGCAGGATGCTGCGATGCGCCCGATGCGCCAACGAATGGAACTTCTCCGCCACCACCTGCCCCAACTGCGGCGAGACCGGCAAGCGCACGGTCTACGCCGAAGCCCGCGCGGGCCCGCAGGTGGGCCGGGCGCCCGCAGACGAGGACGCGCTCTTCCCGCACCTGCGCGCCGAGTCCTGCCAGTCCTGCCGCCGCTACCTGATCGACATCGACCTGGGCCGCGATCCCCGGGCGGTGCCGCAGGTCGACGAGCTGGCCGCGGTACCCATCGACCTGCACATGGCCGACGAGGGCTACACCAAGATCACGCCCAACCTGATGGGGTTCTGAAGATGCCGCACATCACACCGGGCCAGGCGTACGGGTTCTTCACCGACACCAGCGTGTGCATCGGCTGCAAGGCCTGCGAGGTGGCCTGCAAGCAGTGGAACCAGCTGGAGGGCAACGAGCCGTCGTTCCTGGACGGGTTCGACAACACCGGCAGGCTCGACGCCCAGACCTGGCGGCACGTCCAGTTCCACGACAACGTACCCGACGAGAACGTCACCACGGGCAACGGCAAGGCGTGGCTGATGATGTCGGACGTCTGCAAGCACTGCAAGCAGGCCAGCTGCATGGAGGTCTGCCCGACGAACGCGATCATCCGTACCGAGTTCGACACCGTCTTCATCCAGCCCGACGTCTGCAACGGCTGCCGCAACTGCATCGCGGCCTGCCCGTACGACGTGATCGGCGCCGACGCGATCAGCGGCGTCGCGCAGAAGTGCACGCTCTGCTACGACCGCCTGCAGAACGACATGACCCCCGCCTGCGCGAAAGCCTGCCCCACCGAGTCGATCAAGTTCGGCCCGGTCTCGGAGCTGCGCCAGACGGCGGCCAAGCGCCTGGACATCCTGCAGTCCCAGGGCGTCACCCAGGCCCAGCTCTACGGCCATGACGAGAAGGTGTACGGCGGGCTGAACGCGTTCTTCCTGCTCATGGACAAGCCGGAGAAGTACGGCCTGCCGAACGAGCGCAACGCCGTCCTGCCCAGCCGCAACAACGCGGGCGGCTACCTGACCGCCGCGGTCACGGCCGTGCTCGGCGTGCTCGGCGGCCTGATCGCGCTGCGCCGCCGCAAGGAGAAGGTGGAGCAGAGCGATGGATGAGATCCAGCACTTCGCCGGCCCTCCGGACTGGCTGTGGTACATCCTGTTCTACTTCTTCCTGGCCGGCCTGTCCGGCGGCTCCTACGTGCTGGCCACCCTGCTCAGACTGCGCGGCGGGCCGGGGGACGAGCCGATGGCCAGGATCGGCTACTACGTCGCGTTCCCGCCGATGCTCATCGCGCCGATCCTGCTCGCCCTCGACCTCGGGCAGCCGTTGCGCTTCTGGCACATGCTGCTGAACACCACCCCGGGCAACCAGGGGCTCAACTTCAAGTACTGGTCGCCGATGTCGGTCGGCTCGTGGGTGCTGGTCGTGTTCGGCGCCATCACGACGGTGTCGTTCGCCGCGTCGCTCGTACGCGACGGCAGACTCCGCCTCCCGCTTGTCCGCCGGCTGGACAACCGGGTGTTCAACGTCGTCGGGTCGTTGTTCGGGCTGTTCATCGCGGGCTACACGGGGGTGCTGCTGTCGGTGTCGAACCAGCCGGTGTGGAGCGACACGTGGGCGCTGGGCGGGCTCTTCCTCGCCTCCGGGCTGGCGGGCTCGGCCGCGCTGATGTTGCTCCTGGTCCGGTTCCGCCCCGAGGCCCGGCCGAGCGCCCCGATGTTGTCGATCTCGGAGCGGCTGTACTCGCTGCTGGAGCTGGCGCTGATCGTGGTGTTCGCGCTGACGCTGGTAGCAGCGGGAACGCAGGGCCTGGTCTTCGGCCTGCCCTGGTCGCTGCTGTGGATCGTGGCCCTGGCCGGGCTGGTGCCCGGGCTCTACGGGCTGGTCACCGAGCGCCTGTCGGCGGACGGCGCGGTGGCGGTGCGCTATTCGCTGGTGCTGCCGCTGCTGGTGCTGGCCGGGGTGCTCGCCCTGCGCGCCGCCGTGATCTTCAGCGTGCAGCTCTGACGGGCCGGCGTCCGGCAGCCCGGCCACCACGCAGAGGGGTCGGTCAACCCGGGTGGCGCCAGCCCATGTCCGCGTGCATCCAGCCCGGGTACGTCGGGGCTGGGGCGCTGACGGCGTCCAGCCGCTCCATGTCCTCGGCGGTCAGTTCGATGTCGAGCGCCGCCAGGTTGTCGGTCAGCTGCTCCGGCCGCCGGGCACCCACGATCACGCTGGTGACGGCCGGCCGCGCGAGCACCCACGCCAGTGCCGCCTGCGCGACCGTCGCGTCGTGGCGGGCGGCGACCTCGCGCAGGACGTCAATGATGTCGTAGACCCGCTCCCGGTCCACCGGCGGGACGTCGGCCTTGGCCCGCCGGGCCTGCTCGTCGGAAGCGCCGGACCGGTCGAACTTGCCCGACAGGAGGCCGCCGGCCAGCGGGCTGTAGACGAGCAGCCCGAGCTTCTCCTCGGCGAGCAGCGGCACGATCTCGGCCTCGATGTCGCGCCCGGCCAGCGAATAGTAGGACTGCGAGGAGACGAACCTGGCCAGCCCGCGGCGGTCGGAGACGCCCAGCGCCTTGGCGATCTGCCAGGCCGCGAGGTTGGACACGCCGATGTAGCGCACCTTGCCCTGACGTACCGCGTCGTCGAGCGCGAGCAGCGTCTGCTCGATCGGGGTCAGCGGGTCGATGGTGTGGATCTGGTAGAGGTCGACGTGGTCGGTCCGCAGCCGCCGCAGGCTCTGCTCCAGGGCCCGCGTCAGGTGCAGGCGCGAGAGCCCGACGTCGTTCGGTCCCGGGCCGATGCGCGCGGCGGCCTTGGTGGCCAGCACGACGTCGTCGCGCCGTCCCTTGAGGATCTTGCCCAGCATCTCCTCGCACTCGCCGCCCGCGTACATGTCCGCGGTGTCGACGAGGTTCACGCCGGCGTCGAGCGCGATGCCCACGAGCTTCTCCGCCGCCGGGAGGTCCAGGGCCCCGACGACGTTCCACGGCGGGGTGCCGGCGCCGCCGAAGGTCATGGTGCCCAGGGCGATGCGGGACACGAACACGCCGGTCGTCCCGAGCTGATCGAACTGCACGATGCTTCCTTCCAGGTGGGGTCCCGTCCACGCTAGGTCCGGGGACCGGGCACAATCCATGACGGGGAGTCCGGGAAGCTTGTTCGATCGTCCGGGGGGAAAGATGGATCCACTGTCGGAGGTGCTCGCCCTGCTCGACGTGCGCGCGGCGACGCCGTCCCGGCTGGAGGCCGGCGGCACCTGGGCGTTGCGGTTCAACGGAAACCAGCACGTCAAGCTCGGCGCCGTGCTCTCCGGCCGGTGCTGGGTGGCCGCCGAGGGCGGCGAGCCGGTGTCGCTGGAGGCCGGTGACTGCTACCTGCTCAGGAGCGGCAGCCCGTACGAGGCCGCGAGCGAGCCGGGCCTCGAGCCCGCCGACGGCGGGGACGTGTTCGCCGGTGTCTGGCCCGACACGGTGTACTACCAGGTCGGTCCCGGTGACCAGGACCGCTGCGTCCTCGTCGGCGGGGCGCTGTCGTTCGACGAGACCCTGGGCGCGCTGCTCGTCGGCGGCCTGCCGCCGTGCGTGCGGATCGCCGCGGACAGCCCGCGCGCCCGCGTGCTGCAGCCCATCCTGCAGTTGCTCAACGAGGAGACCGCCGCCGACTCTCCCGGCTCGGTGGCCATGCGGGTCCAGCTCACGCAGATCGTCTTCGTGCAGGCCATGCGCACCCTGCTCGAGGTCGGAGACGCGGGGAGCGGCTGGCTGGCGGCGCTGTCGGACGACTGCGTCGGCAAGGCGCTGGCGTTGATCCACGACGAGCCCGCCCGCCGGTGGACGGTCGCCGAGCTGGCCGCCGCGGCCGGCCTGTCACGCAGCGCCTTCGCGCAGAAGTTCCGCGCCATGGTCGGCCTGCCGCCGCTGGACTACGTCGCGCGCTGGCGGATCCGGCGTGCCGGGCACGAGCTGCGGTCCAGCGACCGCACGGTCGCGTCCGTGGCCGCCGACTTCGGCTACGGCTCCGAGAGCGCCTTCAGCCACGCGTTCAAGCGCATCACCGGCGAGCCGCCCACGGGCTACCGGCACCGCGCGCCCACGTACGAGCTGCCTTGACGATCCCTAGCAGCTGGCTCCGGGCGGTAGGTGCTCCTGGGCCCACTGGGCGATCTGGCCCAGTGCGGGTATGAGTGCGCGGCCGCTGGCGGTCAGCTCGTAGGAGACCGTGACGGGCGGCCCCTCGTCGACGGTGCGGGCGATCAGCCCTTCCTTGGTCAGCTCGGAGAGCCGGTCGGAGAGCACCGAGTCGCTGACCCCGTCGATCGCCCGCGACAACTCGCGGAACCCGGCGGGGCCTGGCCGGAGGCTGCCGACCACGACGCCGCTCCAGCGTTTCCCCAGGATGGCGAAGGCACGCATCAACGCGTCGTCGGCGCGCTCGCAGCTCTTCACATCGTGTTGCACAGGGGCCGTCGACATGCCCTCCATGCTAGCAGATTCTTTGTCGCTTTGATTTTACTAGCGAGTAGTAATAGCGTAGCGACATCTCGATTCCTAGCAAGGAGAACTTCTGATGGCCGAGAACGTTGCCGCACGTCCCAGCGTTGTGGTCCTGGGTGGTGGATACGGCGGTTACAAGGCCGCCAAGCTGCTCGACGACGTCGCCGACGTGACGCTCGTCGACCCGTCCGACGCGTTCATGCACAATGTCGCGGCACTGCGGGCGCTGGTCGAGCCGGAGTGGCTGGAGCGGATCTTCTTCCCGTACCGCCGGTTGCTGGCCAACGGGCGTTTCCTGCGGGACCGCGCCGTGGCGGTGGACGGGCGGCAGGTGACGCTCGCCTCCGGGCAGCGGTTGGAGCCCGACTACCTGATCCTGGCGACGGGGTCGTCGTATCCGTTCCCCGCCAAGATCGAGGAGCCGGACACGGAGGCGGCCGTGGCCAGGGCGCGGGACGCGCACGAGGCCCTGGCGGGCGCCGATCGGGTGCTCCTGGTGGGCGCCGGGCCGGTCGGGCTCGAGCTCGCCGGGGAGATCAAGGCGTCCTTCCCCGGCAAGCACGTGACCATCGCCGACGTCGCGCCGGACATCCTGCCCGGCCCGTACGACCAGGCGTTGCGGGACGAGCTGCGCAGGCAGCTCGGCGAGCTCGGCGTCGAGCTCAAACTGGGCAGCGCGCTGCGGGAGCTGCCGAGTGCCGCGCCGGCCACCGCCGCGCCGATCGCGATCGCCACCGAGGCGGGGGAGAAGCTCACCGCCGACATCTGGTTCCGCTGCTTCGGCGTCACGCCGCGCTCGGACTACCTGCGCGGCTCGCTCGCGGAGGCCCGGGATGCCCGGGGGTATGTCCAGGTGGACGAGCAGCTGCGGGTCAGGGGGCAGGACCGGGTGTTCGCCATCGGCGACATGGCCGACGCGGACCGCAAGATGGCGGGGTTCGCCGGTGCGCAGGGCGAGCTCGTGGCCGGGAACATCCGTACGCTGATCACCGGTGAGGGCGAGCCGACCGCGTATGAGCGGTGGCCGACCGTGATCGTCGTCCCGCTCGGCCCGGAAGGCGGCGCCGGCCAGCTGCCCGGCCAGGACGGCATCGCGGGTCCTGAGGCGGTTGCCGACATCAAGGGGCGCGCCATGCTGGTGGACCGCCAGGCGGCCGTCTTCGACGTCCCGGACTCCGCCGACGCGGCCTGACCCTCCGGGGGCCGACGCCACCGCCCCTGCCAGGACGGTGGGATGGCGGCGACGGGGAGCGGCGGTGGGCGCGACGCGGGGGCGTGCGCGCGCCGCCGCGATGGGGCGCAGCCCGGCGGTGGGGGCGGTGTTACGGTTCGACGAGGCCGGCGCGGATGGCGTAGCGGGTCAGTTCGAGGCGGTCGCGCATCCCGAGCTTCTGCAGGATGTTCGCCCGATGCCGATCGACCGTCTTCACGCTGATGACGAGCGTCTCCGCGATCTCCTTGGCCGAGTTGCCCTCGGCGATCAGCTTGACGATCTCCTCCTCGCGAGGCGTCAGGATGCTCTCGGGCACCCGCTCACCCGCGCGGTCCCGCTGCAGGTAGCCGCGGATGAGCGCGGTGACCGCGCCCGGGTAGAGGAACGGCTCCCCGCGCATCGTCGCCCGGCACGCCTCCAGCAGGTCCTGGTCGGCGACCGACTTGAGGACGTAGCCCGAGGCGCCGACCTTGAGGGACTCGAAGAAGTACTGTTCGTTGTCGTACATGGACAGGATCAGGATGCGGATCCCCGGTGCGCGCCGGGAGATCTCGCGGGCGGCCTGGAGGCCGGTCATCCGCGGCATCGCGATGTCCAGGATGGCCAGGTCCACCTCATCCTCCGAAGCGGCCGCGACGGCTTCGGCACCGTCGGCGGCCTCGGCGACGACCTCCAGGTCGGGCTCGGCGTCGAGGATCAGCCGCAACCCCCGGCGGACCAGCGCGTGGTCGTCGGCCAGCAGGATCCGGGTCTTGTTCATGTGCCCCCATCCGGGATGACCAGGCGCACGCGGGTGCCTTCGCCTGGCGGGGAGTCGACGGTCAGGTTGGCGCCGATGAGCAGGGCACGTTCGCGCATGCCCCGGATCCCGGCCCCCTCGTGGAGCGCGCCGCCCCGGCCGTTGTCGGAGACGCGCAGGGTCAGGCGGCCGTCCTCCGTGGCCAGCGACAGCTCTGCGCGGGTCGCATGGGCGTGCCTGGCGACGTTCGTGAGGCTCTCCTGGGCGATCCGGTACAGCACGAGCTCCACGTCCGCGCCCAGCTCCGGCAGGTCGTGTTGAACGGAGCGGGTCACCGGGACACCGCTCGTCTGCGAGATGTCGCTGCTCAGGGCGCTCAGCGCGCTGTGCAGCCCGAGATCCTCCAGTACGCCGGGGCGCAACCGGCGGGCGACCTGGCGCACCTCGTCGAGGCTGGCGCGTACCGTCTCCTGGACGCCGTGCAGCTCGTCCTGGAGGTCGGCGGGCGCCCGGTCGACCACCCGTTTCAGGCCCAGGAGCACAACGGTCAGGCTCTGGCCGATCTCGTCGTGCAGTTCGCGGGCGATGCGCTGCCGCTCGCCCTCCTGGGCGGCCAGCGCATGGGCGCTGCTGGCGCTGCGCTCGGCTTCGAGGCGGTCGAGCATCGCGTTGAACGTGTCGATCAGGTACGTGAGGTCGCCGTGACCGCTGTCGGACAGCCGGTCGCCGGTCCGCAACAGGTCCACCCGCTGCATCAGGGCGGTCAGCGCGTCCAGCGGGGCCAGGCTGCGGCGCAGTAGCAGCGCGTTGGCGCCGAGGATCAGCGCCAGGCCCACGAGGAGCACGGGCACCTCCGCCAGCAGGACCGGTGAGGACACCGTGGCGGGGGAGAGGGCCAGCACGAGCGTCCCCGCCGCGAACACCAGCCCGTTGATCACGAACAGCCGCCGGAACAACGTCTGCGCCGGAGCTCGCGGCGCTCGCGGCACCGTCCCACGGGACCACCTGTACGTCATCTCACCAGCCTCTTCGTCGCCGGGTGCGGTTGTCCATGCGGCCTGACTCCCATCCTGCGCGACGTTCCTGCATGGTCCGTCCCTGCCCAGATGGGTGCTGTGCCCAATGGTGGCGACCGCGCACTCGCACAAAGACTTGACCGGAGCCGGATTGGAGACAGATGAGAGCCAGCAAAATCGCCGTCAACCTGCCCACGATGACCATCGACGACCCCGTGTCGCCGCCGGGGCGTGACGGATGAGCGCCTTCGCCGCACTCGGCATCTTCCTGGTGGCCTTCTTCTTCATCGCCACCGAGAAGGCCGACAAGGTCAAGGTGGTGCTGATCGCCGCCGGGCTGATGGCCGTCCTGGGCCTGATCCCCGGGGCCGGCGTGTTCTTCTCCGAGCACGAGGGCATCGACTGGAACGTCATCTTCCTGCTGTTCGGCATGATGATCATCGTGGGGGTGATCAAGCAGACCGGGATCTTCGACTACCTGGCCATCTGGGCCGCCAAGCGGTCGAGGGGGCAGCCGTACCGGTTGATGGTCATGCTCATGGGCATCACCGCGATCGCCTCGCCCGTCCTCGACAACGTCACCACGATCATGCTCGTCGCCCCGGTCACCGTGGTGGTGTGCGAGCGGCTGCACATCCCCGCCCAGCCGTACCTCATCGCCGAGGTCCTCGCCTCCAACATCGGCGGCGCGGCCACGCTCATCGGCGACCCCCCCAACATCATCATCGGCAGCCGCGCGGGCCTGACGTTCAACGACTTCCTGGTCCACATGGCGCCCGTCGTGGTGGTCATCTTCGTGGTGTTCGTCCTGTTCACGCGGGTGTTGTTCAGCAAGTCGTTCCAGTACCACCCCGAGCACGTCGCCGAGGTGATGGCGCTGCAGGAGCGGCGGGCCATCACCGACCCGCGCCTGCTCGCGCGCTGCCTGGTGGTGCTGGGAGCCGTCGTCGCCGGGTTCGGGCTGCACGCGGTGGCGCACGTGGAGCCGTCGATCGTCGCCCTGGTCGGCGCGGGAGTGATGTTGCTGGTGTCGCGGGTGAGCGTCCAGGACGTCCTGCGCGAGGTCGAGTGGCCCACGCTGGTGTTCTTCATGGGGCTGTTCGTCATGGTGGCGGGCCTGGTCCACACCGGCGTCATCGCGGCCATCGGGACCTGGGCCGTCGGCGTGCTGGGGGACAACTTCTTCGCCGCCGCCACGGCGCTGCTGTTCGGCTCCAGCGCGCTGGGCGCCTTCTTCGACAACATCCCGTACGTCGCCACCACCGCCCCCATCGTCGAAGGCCTGGTCGCCGAGGCCCCCGACCCGGGGACCGGGCAGGCGCTGTGGTGGGCCTTCGCCCTCGGGGCGGACTTCGGCGGCAACGGCACCGCGGTGGCGGCCAGCGCCAACGTGGTGGCCATCGGCATCGCCGCGCGCACCGGCCACAAGATCAGCTTCTGGGGCTTCACCAGGTACGGCATCGTCGTGACCATCCTGAGCACCCTGCTGGCCTGGCTGTACGTCTGGCTGCGGTACTTCATCTGACCGCCGGCCCCCGGGACGGCGGTCGCCGCGAGCCAGGGGAAAATCAGGGACGATCACCGATGAGCAACCCCGTCGCGAACAGGCATCGTGGGCCCCATGAACCCCGCGAACCGCTTCGCCCTGGCCTCCTTCACAGCCGGGCCCGCCGCCCTGCTCTGCGGCTGGCTCCTCATGCGCCCGATCGACGGCGATCTCGTGCCGGGACCCTGGTGGACGGCCGCGCACGCGGTGTGGCTGGCCGGCTACCTGATGTTCGCCGTGATGACTCTGGCCCTGCGCGGCCTGGCGCGGCCCATGACGGGCGGCCGCCGGGTGGCGGTGGAGGTCTCCGTGGCGGTCGCGCTGTTCAGCGTCGCCGCCAACGTCGCCCAACTCGCCATCGACCTCTACGCCGGATTCACCGCGGCGGACGGGGAGGCGATGCGGGCGGTGTTCGCGCAGGTGAAGGCGTATCCGGGGGTCGAACCGGTCATCTACTCGGTGGGCCCGCAGCTGTTCTTCGCCGCCCTGCCGGCGCTGGCCGTCGTCCTGGCCGTGTCGCGGCGGGTCACCACCGTGAGCGCCGTCGTCACCGCCGCGGGCGTGGTGGTGCTGGCGGTGGGCATGTTCCAGGCGGGCAGGGACTCGGCCCTGGTCGCGGTGGGCATGGCACTCATGTGGCTGGGCACGCTGCTGCTGGGCCGGGGGCCGTCGCCGGCCGCGGGCGGGCAGGGCGACTCGGTGGCGGCCTTGCCCGCCGCCGGGCGGCCGGGCAATTAGCTCAGAGATCACCTCAGGGAAGGCCCAGGAACCGGCCGTCGCAGTGGACCAGCGGACCCGCTCCCGGCCCTGGTTCGATCGCCGTCTCCCGTACGTCGGCGACGATCAGCAGGTGGTCCCCGACCACCAGCCGGGTGCGGGTGCTCACCAGCATCCAGGCCAGTACGCCGTCGAGCAGCGGTTGCCCGCCGGGCCCCCACCGCCAGCCGACCGGGCCGGCGAACTTCTCGGGGCCGGTGACGGAGAACGCCGCCGCGACGTCCGCCTGGTCGGAGCCGAGCAGGTGGACGATGCCGTACGCGGCCCCGCGCCAGGCCCGGCCCGACGTGGAGCCCATGGCGACCCCGAACGACACCGTCGGCGGCTCCAGCGACACCGAGGTGAGCGAGGTCGCGCAGAACCCGACCGGCCCCTTGTCGCGGGTCGTGATGACGGCGACCCCCGCCGCGTGCCGCCGCATCGTGGCCCGCAACTCCCCGGGGAGCACGAACCCGCCGGCCGTGGCGGGCACGCCCGCCACGCCCGCCACGCTGGTCACCGCGCGTCCCCGGCGGGTACGGCGGCCGTCAGCCTGGCGATCTCGGCGGCGTATTCCGACACCTCGCCACGCTCGGCAGCCAGCCGCAGGTGAGCGTTCCAGTCGGCGACGGCCCGCCGGTGCTCGCCGAGCTCGTGAAGGCTCAGCCCGCGCCGGAACAGCACGTCGGCAACGTCCACGTCTCCCGAGGCCAGCGCGGCGTCGAAGTCGCCGACAGCGCCCTCGGCGTCGCCCAGCTCGTGCCGCCCGATCCCCCGGTTGACCCGCAACATCGCCGTGTCCGTGAGCGCGATGGCCCGGTCCAGGTCGGCCACCGCCTCGGCGGCGCGGCCGGAGGTGAAGTGCAGGACGGCGCGGTTGCCGTACACCTCCACGAGCTCCGGATCCAGCGCGAGAGCCTGCGCGTAGCACTCCAGCGCCGCGCCCTCGTCGCCCCGCTCACTCAACAGCAGGCCCTTGGCCGACCACAGATGGGCGTGGCCGGGCCGCAGCGACAGGCCGTGGTCGAGGTCGGCGGCGGCGGCGTCCAGCTCGCCGCCGCCGATGAGCAGGGCGGCGCGGTTGAGCAGCGCCTCGACGTAGTCCGGGTCGATGTCGAGCACGGTGTCCAGGTCCGCCAGCGCGGCCTCCTCCTCGCCGAGGTCCAGCCGGATGTCGGCGCGGTTGTAGTAGGCGTCGGTGAACGCCACGCTCAGCTCGATCGCGTGGTCGAGGTCGCGCAGCGCGCCGTCGATGTCGCCGCCGGCCTTCAACGCCACCGCCCGGTCGAAGTACGGCTCGTCGTACTCGGGGTCCCGGGTGAGCACCTCGTTGAACGCCGTGATGGCGCCGTCGTAGTCCTTCAGCCCCAGCAGCACGCGGGCCCGGTTGTTGATCAGCACCGTCCGGTGCAGCTGGTGCTGGTCGGGGTCCAGGTGCTCGTCGAGGATCTCGATCGCCTGGTTGACCAGGTCCAGGGAGCCGGGCAGGTTCCCCCGGTGCAGCTCCACGAGGGCGCGGGCGTTGCGCATGAACGCGCCGTAGAAGGCGAGCCGCTCGGGCGTCGGCGCGCCCTCGGCCAGCGCGAGCGCCGTGTTGATCCACGACAGCGCCTTGTCCTGGTCCAGCCGGTCCTTCTCCAGGTGCCGGGTGTAGATCATGGCCATCATGTAGGCGTCGTTCATCTGCTCGGCGACCTCGACGGTGTCGCGCCGGTGCTCGTCGATCACCTGCATGGCCTCGTCGCAGCGCGACAGGTAGGTCAGCGCGCCGATGACCCGCTTGGTGAGGTAGTTGTGCGTCTTGGGGTCCTGGTCGTAGGGCAGCAGCGCCCGCCCGCGCCGGCCCAGGTCCAGCGCCGCCTCGTAGTAGCCCTCGCGGAACGCCTGGTTCTGCCCGGCGACCAGCCATTCCACAGCCTCCGCGGGGTTCTCGCCGCGCTCCAGGTGGTAAGGGATGGCGCCCAGCTGGCTGCCGGGCTCGGCCAGCTCGATCAGCAGATGGCCGCGCTCGCTGTGCCGCCTCATGCGGTCGGCGTCGTCGAGTGACTCGTACGCCGCCAGCTCCGCCGGGTCCGAGCTGGTGCCGTCGGAGCCGACGTACCGCTGGGCCGGGTCCTGGCTCCCGAGCCCGCGCACGGGCGAGCTGTCCAGGTCGGCGTCCACCACGTCCATGACGGCCGGGTCGCGCCGGCGCCGCAGCGTCTCGAACAGCTGGACGTCGGTCGGGTCGGCCTGCGCCAGCTCCATGAAGCGCAGCGTGACACCCTCGGGGTGGCAGGTACGCGCCCAGACGTTCACCAGCTCGGAGACCATGAAGCCGAGGTCGCGGGTGCGCTGGATCGCGTAGAAGCGGGTCCGCTCGTCGCCCCTGGCCAGGTCGGTCAGCGTCTGCGGCCGGATGGGCACGTCCGCCTCGAGGTCGGGGGCGATGGCGACCACGGCCGTGGAGGCGGGTTTCACCAGGGCGGGGTCGACGCCCATCAGTTCGGGCACCACCTGGCGCAGCAGCTCACCCCCCGCCGTGTAGGGGCCGCGCAACCGGCGATGGCCGCGCAGGTCGATGATGTGGCGGCCGAGCAGCTGGCCGGCCCGAGCCGGTATCCGGACGGTCATGAGGAGTTCCCTTCGGTGCTGAGTGAGCGGCGACGGCGCAGGTCGCGGATGGTGACGTAGGCGAGCAGGCCCAGCTCGGCCAGGGCGAGCAGGACGAAGACGACGGTGTCGACGAGCCCCCAGAAGGAGGCCGTACCGTCGAAGCGATGGACGACGGTGGTCCAGAACCGCACGGCGGTGGGCACGCCGACCACCAGGAGCGTGCCCAGAGACAGCCCGTAACCGGCCACCATCAGCGGCGCGTACCAGCGCGAGACCGCGAGGTCGCGCTCGGACCACTCCCCGTCGTCGCTCTTCACGGGCAACCGCACGGCCGCCAGCCAGGACCTGACCCGCCGCCTGGCGGCCCCGTGCAGGTCGGTGCAGCCCGTGGCGGTGTTGATGACGAAGTAGAAGTCGGTCTCCAGGTAGAACAGGCACTCCCACAAGATGCGCAGTGCCCCGCTGAACGCGAGCGCCAGCGCCAGCCCCGTCACCCACGCCGGCCATCCCCACGACCGGCCGGCGAAGGCGAACACCGTGAACGCGCCGACCCCCACGGCGTCCACCAGGGCACCGGCGAGGAAAGGCAGGTACCGCTGGCCGCGCGGGACGCTGTAGAGGGCGTCCATCCGGGTCTCCGCGACGAGGTAGTAGAAGCGGCGGCCGATGCCGAGCGTGGACGGCAGCCCCAGCCGCCGCCCGGCCAGCGCGTGGAACCCCTCGTGCACCAGCAGCAGGGGGAACTGGGCGAGCGCGAGCACCACCGGGATGAAGGAGATGTTCGAGGTGAAGAAGATGTGCTCGTAGGTCGGGCGCACGCCGGGGTCGATCACCATGGCCGCCAGCCCGGCCGCCACCACGGCGGCGTACAGCAGGAACGCGGGCGGTGCGAACAACACCCGGCCGAGGCGCCGCCAGCGCACCCGGACCGGCGCGGCGCGGACCTCGTCGTCCCCGACGACGAAGCCGAGGTCTTCGAGAATGCCCAGGAAGTCCGTGACGTCGAGCGTCTCGCCCGTCTGGTCGTGCCATCTGCGGGCGCCCGATTCGAGCGTGCCGCCCGCCTCCAGGGACCGGAGCAACTCGGCGCCTTCACGCGGGAAGACACCGTACGAACCGGTGTCCGGGCGCCCCACCATGACGCCGTCGCGGTCGTCGACGTAGGTGAGCGGCTGCAGCCGTACTTGGGTGCCGGTGTCCGCGGTCATGCGATTCCCCCTTTCGCTGGTCAAGGTCGGGATCCCGGGGCGTCCCCGGCCCCGGGATCCCGCTCGTGCCGTCGGTGGCCTAGCCACAACACGGGCAGTAGTACGCGCAGCGGGCCGTCAGGCGGATAGCCCCCGGCTTGCGAACGGTCATCTTGGTCATGAAGTCACCCCCTCACCTCATGCGGAAGGAGTCGCGAGCACCGCGACGGGATTTCGGCGGCGTGGAGCACCTGCCGCTCTCCCATCAAGCCATGGCCACGCGGGGCGAACCAGGACCACTCCTCCCGGTATGCGCAGGGGGAGTGGCTCAGCAGCCCTTCGAGTACGGCCTGGGCGCGTCGAGGTCGGCGCCGAGCACCCGCGCGGTGCAGAACGAGGCCACCCGCTGGGCCGACACCGCCTCCTTGGCCAGCCGGTCCCGCGCCGCCCAGTCGGTGATCGTCTCGACAAGCTCAGCTAAGGCCGGGAGGTCTTGTCTGTTGGTGCGGGTTCGTGGCAAGCTGGCGCCCACCTTGGATGTGACACGTGTAGATTCGGCGCTTGACCTGGTCAGCGGCCAGAAGGAGCAAAAGCCATGAAGAGATGCCTGGCCCTCGCGAGTCTTCTGGCCGTGCTGGTGGCGGGCTGTGGATCCGGCGGCGGCGGAGACACGGCCTCGAACACGCTGCGGTTCGTCGGCCCCGAAGATCCCAAGACGTTCCAGCCCGTCATCGACGGCTTCCAGGCCAAGAACCCAGGCGTCAAGGTCGCGTACACGCAGATCCCGTTCGACCAGCTCAACAGCACGCTCCAGCAACGGCTGGCCGCCAAGGACGACACGATCGACGTCTACACCGTCGACCAGCCGCGCGTGGCGGCGCTGGCCGCCCGCGGCTTCCTGGTCGACCTGAGCGACTGGAAGGACCGGGTGAAGCAGGCGGCCCTGCCCGCCCAGTACGACGTCAACGAGCACAACGGCAAGCTCTGGTCCGTCCCGATCTGGACCTCCGACCAGTTCCTCTTCTACAACCGGACCCTGCTGAAGAAGGCCGGGGTGACGCCGCCGCCGGGCGACCCGGCCAAGCGCTGGACGTGGGAGCAGACGATCGAGGCGGGCAAGAAGGCTCAGGCCGCGGGCGGCGCGCAGTGGGCGTTCATCCCCGAGCAGATCGAGCAGTACTACCAGTTGCAGAGCCTGGCCGAGTCGCTGGGCGGCGGCCCGGGGATCAGCGGGCCGAACATGCTCACCCCCGCGCTGACCACCGACGGCTGGGTCAGGGCGATGACCTGGTACCACGACCTGTTCTCCGGCAAGCTGGCGCCGCGCGGGGTCGGCTCGTTCCAGACCTCGCCGCTGTTCACCGAGGGCAAGGTGGCCTTCTTCGCCGGCGGCCCGTGGGATGTGGGCACCTTCTCGGCGGCCAAGGATCTCGACTGGGGCGTGGCACCGTACCCCTACTTCGCGGGCGGCAAGCAGGTCACGCCGACCGGCTCGTGGTCTTGGGGCATCAACCCGGCCTCGGAGAACCAGCAGCTCGCCCGCAAGTTCCTCGAGTACGCGGCGCTCGACCCCGAGGGCAACCTGCTGACCACGAAGGCCACCACGATCATCCCGTCGAACCGGGCCGCCTTCGAGAAGTACGTGCCGATCCTCGACGCGCTCGGCGGCGACAAGAGCAAGGGCGTGGGAGCCATCCTGACGTACGACGCCGACCACACGGCCGTGGCGCGGCCCAGGTCGGTCGGTTACATCCAGTTCGAGGACATCATGACCAAGACGTTCGCCGACATCCGCAACGGGGCCGAGCCCAAGACCCGGCTCCAGCAGGCCACGCAGGAGGTCACGACCGCCTGGGCCCAGCTCCGATGAGCGCCCCGAAGCCGCGGCCGCAGGTGGGCAGGCCGGTGCTGGTGTCGCTGGCGTTCCTGGCTCCGGCCCTGGTCGCGCTGCTGGTGTTGCGGCTGGTCCCGGCCGTCATGGCGGTCGCCAGCAGCCTGAGCCACACCAGCCTGGTCACCGGCGAGACCTCGTTCGTCGGCCTGGGCAACTACGCCACGCTCTTCAAAGACCCCACGTTCCTGCAGAGCGTACGCGTCACGCTGGTGTTCAGCCTGATCGTCAACCCGCTGCAGATCGCCGCGGCGCTGGCCCTCGCGGTGCTGTTCACGCGCCGGTTCGCGGGCGTGCGGTTCCTGCGGGTGCTGGTGATCCTGCCGATCGCGGTGCCTCCGGCGGTGTCCGCGGCGATCTGGAGCGTCGCCTACCGCCCCGACGGCCTGCTCAACTCGCTGCTGAGCGTGCTCGGCCTCCCTCCGCAGCCCTTCCTGACCTCGCCGGGCCAGGCCCTGTGGTCGCTTATCGTGTTGCTGTCGTGGATCGGCGTCGGCTATTGGATGATGTTCCTGGTCGCCGGGCTGCAGGACATTCCCACGATGCTGTACGAGGCCGCCGCCATCGACGGGGCCTCGGCCTGGGCCCGGTTCTGGCATGTGACGTTGCCGCTGCTACGCCGCCCGCTCGCGTTCGTGCTGGTCGCCGACACGGTCTCGAACTTCCTCGTCTTCGCGCCCGTACAGATGCTGACCAACGGCGGCCCCGAGGGCTCCACCAACGTCACCATGTTCGACATCTTCACCCGCGCGTACACCGTCGGGGACCTCAGCCTGGCCCAGGCCGAGGTGATGCTGCTGGTCCTGCTCGTCCTGGCCGTGGTAATCGTCCAGTTCCGGCTGCTGCGCGGGAGGGACTGACCGTGTCCAGACGTCTGTACGCCCTGCTCGCCGCGTTGATCGGTCTGGCCTTCGCCCTGCCGCTGTTGTGGGCCCTGTCCAGCTCGCTGCGCGGCGGCTCGGAGATCTTCCAGCACATCTCGCGGTTGTCGTGGCAGACGATCGTCCCCACCGATTTCACGCTGGGCAACTACGGCCGCCTGGTCACCGGCGACTTCGGCCGCGCCATACTCAACTCCCTGCTCGTGGCGCTGGTCACGGTGGCCGCCGGGCTGCTGATCTCGGCCACGGCCGCGTTCGGGCTGTCGGCGGTGCGGTTCAGGGGCCAGGGCGCGCTGTTCGCGATCGTGGTGCTCAGCTTCCTCATCCCGTTCGACGCGATCGCGATCCCGCTGGCCACCCTGTTCCGCGACTGGGACCTGACCAACACCTACACCGGGCTGATCCTGCCGGGACTGGGCCACGGCCTGGCCATCTTCCTGCTGCGGCAGTTCTTCCTGGCCATCCCCGGCGACCTGGTGGAGGCGGCGCGCATCGACGGGCTGGGCTGGTTCGGCGTGTTCGCCAGGATCTACCTGCCGCTCTCGCGGCCCGCCCTGGTGAGCGCGGGGCTGACGCTGTTCATCTTCCAGTGGCAGTCGTACGTCTGGCCGCTGCTCATCGGCACCGACGCCGGACACCAGCTCGCCCCCATCGCCCTCGCGAACATGCGCGGCCAGTTCACCATCGACTACGGCCAGCTGTTCGCGGGCTCGATCGTGCTGACGGTCATCCCGCTGCTGATCATCCTGCGCTTCCAGCGTCACTTCACCCAGTCCATCGCCACCACAGGGCTCAAGTAACCAGAAAGGTCACCATGCCTTCTCCGACCGTGCGCGTCATCTTCGACACCGACATCGGCTCAGACGTGGACGACGCGCTGGCGCTCGCCGTCCTGCTCGGCTCGCCGGAGGTGGACCTGCTCGGCTGCACGACCGTCTACGGCGACACGCTGCTGCGGGCGCGCCTGGCCAAGCGGCTGGTACGGCTCGCGGACCGGTCCCTGACCGTCGTTCCCGGAGCGGCCAAGACGCTGACCGACCGGCCCGTGTGGTGGGCCGGCCATGAGGGCAGGCTGTTCGCCGACCTCGACACCGAGGAGGTGGACGCGGGGGACGCGGTGTCGTACCTGGTCGAAGAGGTGAGCCGGGCGCCCGGCCAGGTGAACGTGGTGGCCGTGGGGCCGCTCACCAACATCGCTCGGGCCATGACGGTCTCACCGACGTTCGCCCGCGATGTCCGGCACCTGTGGATCATGGGCGGCCGGTTCGACGATGCCAAGCCCGAACACAACCTGAAGTGCGACCCGGAGGCGGCGGCAATCGTCTTCGACTCCGGCGCGCCCATCACGGTGACCGGCCTGGAGATCACCACCACGGTGCGGCTCGACGGGGCGGACGTTTCGGCGATCGCGGGGGCGGGGGCGTTGGGGGAGGCGCTCAAGGCGGAGATCGAGCAGTGGTGGCGGTTCTGGAAGGCGGAGTGGAACAGCCCGCACGATCCGATCACGGTGCTGACCATGCTCGTACCGGAACTGTTCGAGTTCAGCCCGGAGGGGCGGGTGGCCATCGGGACGGACGGGTCCAGCACGTTCGAGCCGGGTGGCGGACGCACCCGGATCTCCACGTCCGCCGAGGCCGGCCAGGTCGCCCGCGAGATCGTCCGCCGCATCGTGGCCGCCGCTCCCCGATCGTGGTCGGCCTGATTCGCAACTGAGTGAGGTGCCGAGCGGGGAGATCGCTAGGAGTAGAGGCGGTCAGGAGAGACCAGCATGACTTCACCGTTCTCGGCCGCGAGTAGATCCGCGGTGAATCCGGCGGCGCTGTAGCAGGCCAGGCGGGTCGATCGCGTGTCATACCCGCGGGCCGCGAGAAGGTCACGGACGCGGCGCAGCCGTTCAACATGCCCCTCGCACATGACGTCTCCCCACTTCACCTCTCCCAGGGAGAGCACCTTGCGAGGCCCTCCGTCCGGCTCTGCCAGGACCACCACGTCAATCTCGTGGCTGGTCCGGCGTTCGGGATCGTTGACGACGCCGTGACCGATCTCCGCCGGCACGTCGCCGAACGCCTCGGCTCCCGCGAAGTCCGCCGCCCACGTGCGGCAGACCTCCTCGAAGTGCGGCCCCACCACCCCGCTCAGGAACCGGTCACGGCTGCGCTTCCAGACCTGGTCGGCTCGCCTGCGCTCCAGCTCCCGCCAGGCCGGGCGCATCACCGAGTGGTAGAAGGTGATCAACGGTTCCGTGATCCGGTAGAGCGGGCGGGCCACCCGCAGCATGTCAGGGGACTTGGCCAGCAGCCCCGCGTCTTCCAGTACGGCGAGCGGATGACTGATCTCCGTGGCCTTGCGGCCAATGTAGTTGGCGATGCCGCCGCGCGAGGCGTTCCCTTCCGCCACCGCCGCCAGGACGGAGTGGTACAGGGCGGGATCGCGCAGGTCCGGCTCCTCCGCAAGGAGGTAGCGCGCCTCGCGGAAGAGCGGGCGGGCGGGGTTCAGCACCGCGCGCTTGACCCAAGCGTCGAAGTCGGCGAGCGACCGCGGAACGTCATCGCGAACGTATTCGCGACGGTAGGCAGGTGTCCCGCCCACCACGGCGTGCGTGAGCAGCGCCAGCCGCGGATCGCCGATCTGCCAGAACTCCGCGGCCAGCCGATAGTCCAGCGTGGGCACGACCAGTTCCAGACCCGCCCTGCCGCGTAGCGGCGCGTTCCCGGCCAGCAACCCGCCCATGAAGGTGAGGGCGGAGCCGCACAGGATCAGGCGGATCGGCGATCCTCCCTTGCGCCGCCGCAGGTCCAGGGCCGCCTGGAGCACGGACGGCAGCTCGGGGGAGACCTTCACCAGGTAAGGGAACTCGTCGATCACCACAGGAATCGGAGACGACGTCTCCAGATCGAGGATCGCCTCGATGATCGCACGCCAGGACGTGAAGTGGAGCGGGGCGGGGCTACCGAGCCGAGCGGCCAGTAGCTCGCCGATCAGGTGGAAGTGCTCAGCGGGAACCGCCTCGGTGCCTTCGATGTAGATGCCCCCTGCCGCATCGCAGATGGAGCCGAGGAGCAGGGTCTTGCCCTGGCGCCGCCGGCCCGACACCACGCCGAGCGTTGGATACGGGGAGTCATCGCTGATGAAGTCGACCAGTTCGACCCACTCCGCCTCGCGGTCGAAGATCTCTGAAGGCTTGGCCACTCTCACCCAGAACAATATAGAAGTACGGTTAATATAAGTCTAGTTCAACATCCTTTTGGTGCGTGTACGCACCGACACCGCCATCGACCTGGTCAGCGGTGGAGGCGGGGTTCGGGGCAGCCGCAGGAGCCGCGCGTTACCAGGGCGGCGGAGAAGATCTTGGTGACCGGCTCCGCCGCGTCCGACTCGATGGCCCCTACCAGGGTTTCCGTGGCGTGCCTGGCCATCTCGGCGATTGGCTGGCTGATCGTGGTCAACCCCGGCACCGTGTACGCGGCCTCGCGGGCCCCGTCGAAGCCCGCCACCGCCACGTCCCCCGGCACCCGCAAGCCCAGGTCCGCCGCCGCCCGCATGGCGCCGATGGCCTGGTCGTCGATGGAGGCGAACACCGCCGTGGGGCGGTCGGGCGAGGACAGGAGCCGGAGGGCGGCGTCGTAGCCGCCCTCCAGGCTCAGCTCGCCCTCCGCGATCGCCCCAGGGTTCGCCCCCGCCTCCAGGAGCGCCCGGCGCCAGCCGGCGGCCCGGAGCTCGACGGGTGTTATGTCTAGGGGGCCTCCGACGAAGCCGATCCGGGTGTGGCCGTGGCCCAGGAGGTGGCGAGTGGCCTGGTAGCCGCCCTCCTCGTCGTCCACCGCGAGCCTCGAGAAGAACGGGGGCGCCTCGTGGTCGATCGTGACCACCGGGATGCGGCCGCGCATCTCCTCCGCCCATTCCGGTGAGACCGGCACCCGCATCAGGACCAGCCCGTCCACCTGCCGCCCCAGAAAACTCCTGACATAACTCTCGGCCCGCGCCGGATCCTCGGCGGAGTTGCCGAACAGCACCGAGTAGCCCCGCTGCCAGGCCACCTCCTCGCACGCCCGGGTGAACTGGCCGAAGAACGGGCTCTTCCCACCGGCGCTGTCGGAGGCGATCAGACCGATCGTCCAGGAGCGCCGCGAGCGCAGCGACCTGGCCACCGCGTTCGGGCGGTAGCCGAGCTCCTCCACCGCCGCCAGCACCCGCCGCCTGGCCGACTCGGAGACGGGCCGGGGTCCGTTGTTGATCACATAGCTGACCACGGCGGGCGAGGTGCCCGCCAGCCGCGCCACGTCGTTGCGCGTCACCACTCGCGTCTCACCCCGGCGTTCACGAACAAAGCTTACGACTCGGCCTCACCCAAGCGAGCCGCTGAACGTGACGGTTCGGGACTCGCGGCCAAGAGGGACACCCAACCCGGACGAGCATGTCATGCGCCTGTTTGGTGATGGGCACGATCACCAACCGAGAGCGGAGCCATCGCATGCGTGCCGCCGCCCGCCTGTCTTCACCGATCCCCAGGAGGCGGCCGCCCACCTGGCACTCGCGGTTATGTCCATCATGGTGCACGGCCGCAACCGCAAGGTCATCGAGGCGTTCAACGCGGCGCTGGCGGACACCCGCGATGAACACGCTACGCAGTACACTGAATACGCCTACAGCATGGCCGCGCCCGAGATCCGGCGCATCATGGAGGAGATCATGACGTCCACTGACTGGCCGGTCTACAGCCCCTTCGCCCGCCAACACTTCGGCCGCGGCCTCGAAGAGGGCAAAGCCGAGGGCAAAGCGGAAGGCGAGGCCAGAATCGTGCTGCTCGTGTTGGCCGCCCGCGGCCTCGACGTCCCGGACGATATCCGCGCCCGTATCTCTGCATGCACCGATCTCGCCCAGCTCGAGACCTGGGCCACCCACGCGGCCACCGCCCAAACCCTTCAAGACCTGTTCGACGAACCGGGCGAATAGCTCCTCACGGCCCGAGTCCACCTGCCCGCCGCGTCACGGCCCGCCCACGCGAGCCTCCCGGTACGGCACCAGCCGGACGGGCCCGACCAGGCCGTACGCCTGGCGCGCCAGCCCGCCGTAGACCGCAGGGTCCGCCACCCTGAGCCGGTTGCCCAGCGGCGTCGCCACCCGCACCTCGATGGTGTTGCTCCCGCGCCGCAGGTGAGGTCCCACGTCCACGACCGGATTGACCTGGTCGACCGGGTCCAGGCGGCGGCCGTTGACGGTCACCCGGCAGGTGTCGGTGACCTCCCCGAGTTCCAGGTACGCCCCGCCGTCCCAGTCCAGGTCGACCCGGGTTGTGTACGTCCCGACGCCCGACACATCAGCCAGCTCCGGAATGTCCGACCAGGGGGCGAGCCGGTCCAGCGCCAGCTCGTGGACCAGCCGAGAGGTCTCGGACGGTGTGCCGCCCGGCCGCCAGTCCTCCACCCGGAGCCGCCACGACGCCAGGACTGAGGGCCCGGGCACCGCGCCGATCTCCGTGGTGACCGTCCTCCCGCTCGACACGCCGTAAGGAGCGCGGATGTAGGTGTGGCCGTGCGGCTCGCGCCCGCGCCGCTGCGGCACCCCGCCGACCGTGAAGATCGACAGCTCCTGCATCTGCACGGCGATGGCCGCGTCCAGCATGTTGACGCTCACCCGCTGGCCCTCGCCGGTGCGCTCGCGGTGCAGCAGCGCGGCCAGCGCGCCCTCGAACGCGCTGTAGGCGGTGATGGCGTCGATGGCGTACGTGCCGGCGGGCGCGGGCGGGTCGCCTTCCCTCCCGGTGCTGAGCATGGCGCCGCTCATGGCCTGCAGCAGCAGGTCCTGGCCCGGTCTCGACGTGTACGGGCCCGTCTCGCCGTACCCGGACATGGAGACGTACACGATGCCGGGGTTGAGGCCGCTGATCGTGTCGTAGTCCATGCCGAGCCGCTCGGCCACGCCGGGACGGTAGTTCTGCAGGAACACGTCGGCCGTCGCGGCCAGCCGGTGCACGATCTCGCGGCCCTCGTCCGACTTGAGGTTCACGGCGAGGCTGCGCTTGTTGCGGTTGAGCGACAGGAACGAGGCGTTGACCCGGTTGCCCGTGGCGCCGCCCGCGGGGGTGTGCCGCTGCCACTCGCCGGTCACCGGCTCCACCTTGACCACGTCCGCGCCCAGGTCGCCCAGCCGCATGGCGGCCAGCGGGCCCGCCATCGCGATGGACAGGTCGACCACGCGGTAGCCGTCGAGCACGCCCATCAGCGCCCCTCGAACACGGGCTCGCGGCGTTCGGCGAACGCGGCCCTGCCCTCGGCCGCGTCGGCGGTGGCGAAGCAGACGGTCTGCAGGTCCCGCTCGTACTGGATGGCCTGGTCGAGCGGCATCGAGTACGCGGCCCTGAGGTTGGCCTTGGCCGTCTGCGCGGCGATCGGCGGCCGCTTGGCGATCTTCCCCGCGAGTTCGAGAGCGGCGGGCAGCAGTTCCTCGCGCGGGAACACCTCGGTGACGAGCCCCCACGCCAGGGCGCACTCGGCGTCGACGGGGTCGCCGGTGAGCAGCATGGTGGCCGCGTTGCTCGGCCCGGCGGCGTGCGCCAGCAGGGCCGACTGGCCGCTGCCGCCGATCCAGCCCAGCTTGATCTCCGGCGCCGCGAACGTCGCCGTGCCGGCCGCCAGCCGGATGTCGCAGGCCAGGGCCAGTTCCAGGCCGCCGCCGTAGGCGTAGCCGTTGACCGCCGCGATGATCGGCTTGCGCAGGGCGCGGACCGCGTCGCCGTAGTCGCCGCGGTTGCGGAACTCCCACGCCGTGGCGTACTCGTCCAGCTCGCGGATGTCGCTGCCGACGCAGAAGGAACGCTCGCCCGCGCCGGTGAGCATGGCCGCCCTGATGCAGGGGTCGGAGTCCACCCGGCTCAGGCAGGCACGCAGCGCGGCGGCCATGTCGGGGGTGATGGCGTTGAGCTTGGCGGGTCTGTTCAGGGTCACGACGGCCACGGGGCCGTCCACGTCGATGAGGACGTCCAAAGGTCGGCTCATTTCTAGCAGCAGAGGCGTACGTGCTGTTCTGCGTCGGCCCGGGCGACCTCGACCACCCCGCGCATGGCCTCCTCGGCCTTGCGGTGGTGGTGGCGCCTGATCGCCAGGGCCACCCGCTCGTGGCCGGGCAATGTCTCCTTGTTGTGCTCGACCGAGCGGGTGTGCACCTGGCGTACGGATCGCAGGGCGATGCTGATCATGTCGTAGATGTAGAGCAGCAGGTCGTTGTCCGCCGCGGCGAACACCGCCTTGTGAAAGGCCAGGTCGGCCTCGATGAAGGGCTCGGGGTCGTCGGCCGTGGCATACAGCGCGGCCATGGCCTCGTCGACGCGCCGCACCGCCGCCGCGTCCGCCCGCTCGGCCGCCACCCTGGCCGCACCCGGCTCCAGCGCAACCCGCAGGTCGGCCAGCACCCGGATGTCCTCGGGCCGCGGCTCGGGCTCGAACCGCCAGCCCAGCACGTCGGCGTCCAGCAGGTTCCAGGAGCCGCGCGGGCGCACCCTGGTGCCCGCGCTCCGCCTGGTCTCCAGCAGGCCCTTGCCGGCCAGCACCTTCACGCCCTCCCGTACGGCGGAGCGGCCCACGCCGAGCTCGCCGACGAGCCGCTCCTCGATGGGGATGGACGTGCCGGGGGCCAGCGCGCCGCCGACGATCTGGGCGCCGAGGGCGTGCACCACCTGGACGTGCCGGACGGAGCCCCTCTGGGGATCGGTTGCCACGATCACGCACGCTATCCGGCAAATCCGAAATTTCCTAGCTTTCATCCGATGAAAGGGAAATTTCATCGGATGAAGTGATCGGCCGTTAACATTCCGCACTCTTGGTAGCACGCGCCCGTGTGCGTGCTGGTGTCCGGCGATCCCGCGTGCGCCGCGGCAGGCATCACGCCGGATCCGCCTACGCCGTCCGGAGTAGGGCGAGGACCGCGCGGCACTCCCGCGGACGCAGTACGGAACGAGCCTCGCGCCTGATTCTTCGAGCCCCCGCGCAAGGGAATGTGGAGTGCACATCCACGAGGACGAAGACGAGGTGCGCGGTCATGATGTATCCGGATCTGCAGGGCAAGGTAGCGCTGGTCACCGGCGGCTCAGGCGGCATCGGTCGCGAGACCGCCCGGGTGCTGGCCGAGCAGGGCATGCGGGTCGTGGTCAACGGCCGCGATCCCATCGCCATCGAGAGCGCGGTGAAGTCCATCGAGGGTACGCCGGTCGGCGTGGCCATCGAGGGCGCGGCCATCGGCGTGGCCGCGGAGCGCACGGTGCTCGGCGTGGCCGCCGACACCACCGACTTCGCGGCCGTCGAGGCCATGCGGCAGGAGACGGAACGGCGGCTCGGTCCCGTGGACGTGCTGGCGATCTTCGCGGGCGGCGGCACCGGCAGGCCGCGCCCGATCGACGAGACGAGCGAGGAGGACTGGCACGCCACCGTGCACGCCAACCTCACCTCGACCTTCCTGGTCATCAAGAGCTTCCTGCCCGGTATGAGAGAGCGCGGGCGCGGCTCGATCATCACGATGTCGTCGCTGGCGGCCCGCACCCCGACTTCCGCCTCCGTCGCCTACACCGCGGCCAAGGCCGGGGTCATCGCGCTGACCAAGCAACTCGCGCACGAACTCGGCCCTGTCGGCATCCGGGTCAACAACGTCGCCCCATCGACGATCATGACGGACCGGCTGGAGGAGCGCATGCCGGCGGAGTTCAAGCAGCGCATGCTGGCCGAGCACCCGCTCGGGCGGCTCGGCACCCCGCTCGACGTGGCGAACGTGACCGCCTTCCTCGCCTCCGACGCCTCATCGTGGCTGACCGGGCTGACGATCGACGTCGCGGGCGGGAAGTGGATGCCCTGAGCATGTACAACAGCAGGCGCCGATGACGCCGTCGACGCCGTGCTCGCCGAGCTCACTTGATGATGTAGGTCATCGTGAAGTGGATCACTTTGCGTAACCGGCAATTTTTGTCCGGATTCTGTGACATTGACCCTTGTGGACGTGCCGTGAAGGACGCCTAAACGGGCGATGTTTCCGCTGGTCAGAGCCCATTTGGTAAGGGGTCGTACCAGTCTTGCCGATCTATTGTGAGTGACCTGACCGTTATGTCGAACGGTTTCTGACTGTTACATTTTTACATATATTCTGCGCCTTGATCGCCATCACGACGTCAAGTGGATATCCACGATGCGAGATGGGTTTTCGTTGCGAGGGCGCCTCTCCGACCGGAAGTTCGTGCCCTCGGTCAGCGCGAACGGAGAGTAATGGGCAAGTACCTGCTTCGCAGGTTGGCAATAAACCTGGTCTTGGTCGCGATCGCGGCAAGCCTGGCGTACATGCTCGCGGCCACCACCATGAACCCGCGAGCCGCGTACCAGGGGCGCCAGCCTCCGGTCGCCGAGGAGGTCATCGACGCCACCCTCGACGCCTACAACCTCAACGACAAGGTCCCGGTCCTCGTGAGGTACGGGACCTGGGCCAAGGGCGTCGTCACCGGGGACTTCGGTAAGACCTGGAACGGCGGCTCGGTCAACCAGGAGATGGGCCGCCGGATCATGGTCAGCCTCCGGCTGATGCTCATTGGCACGCTCTTGGGCTTCGCCCTGGGCGTCGCGCTGGGCGCGTGGTCCGCGGTGAAGCAGTACAAGTTCAGTGACCGGTTAATCGGCGTGAGCTCGTTCGTGATCTTGGCGATCCCGGTTCTCGTCCTCGCGACCCTGCTGGCGATCGCCACGTACAACCTGAACAGAGGGCTGGGGTTCACGCTGATCGAGTACACCGGCGAGTACAACCCCCAGCTGTCGGGCTGGGACCAGTTCGTCAACCGGCTGAACCACCTGATCCTGCCGACCATCTCGCTCAGCCTCGGCCTGATCGCCTTCTACAGCCGCATCCAGCGCAACATGATGCTGGACGTGCTGGGCCAGGACTTCGTCCGCACCGCGATGGCCAAGGGCCTGCGACGCAGGACCGCGCTCACCAAGCACGCGCTGCGCACCGCGCTGATCCCCGTCGCCACCTACTTCGCCTTCGCGTTCGGAACGTTGTTCACGGGAGCCACCTTCACTGAGAAGATCTTCGCCTGGCACGGCATGGGCGCCTGGCTGGTCGACTCGATCAACGCGAACGACGTCAACTCCGTCGCCGCGGTGACCTTCTTCACCGCCGTCTGTGTCCTGTTCGCCGCCTTCCTGTCCGACGTGCTGGTGGCGGCCCTCGATCCTCGGGTGCGGGTGAGCTGAGATGCGTTCCAAAGTCGTCCTCAGACGCCTGCTCCGCAACAAGCAGGCCCGCTATGGCTTCATCGCCCTGATCCTGCTGGTGGCGCTGGCCTACGCCGGTCCGTACTTCGGCGCGCACGACTGGACGGAAAAGGACTTCCTGGCCTTCCTTTCGCCTCCCGACGCCGACCACTGGTGGGGCACCACCTCGATCGGCCAGGACATGTATGCGATCACGCTCCGCGGCATGCAGAAGTCGATCATCATCGGCCTCCTGGTCGCGCTCATCTCTACCGGCCTGGCCGCGGTCGTGGGCGCGTTCGCCGGATATTTCAGCGGCTGGGCGGACAGGCTGCTCATGTCGGGCGTGGACCTGCTGCTCGTGCTGCCCAGCTTCCTCATGATCGCGATCATCTCGCCGCGGCTCCATGGCTCGTCCTGGCTCTGGTTCGTGGCGCTGCTGGCCGCGTTCTCCTGGATGATCACCTCCAGGGTGGTGCGCAGCATGACGATCTCGCTGCGCGAACGCGAGTACGTCCAGGCCGCCGTCTACATGGGCATCCCCCGCTGGAAGATCATCTTCCGGCATGTCGTGCCCAACCTGTCCTCCTTGTTGATCATCGATGCGACGATCAACGTCTCAGGCGCGATCATCGGCGAGGCCGCGCTGTCCTTCTTCGGCTTCGGCATCCAGCCGCCCGACGTCTCGCTCGGCACGCTGATCGCCGAGGGGTCGCGCAACGCCACCGGCTACCCGTGGTTGTTCGCCTTCCCGGCCGGCCTGCTGGTGGCGCTGGTGCTCAGCGTGAACCTGATCGGCGACGGCCTGCGTGACGCACTCGACCCGGGGAGCAACTCGTGAGCATCTTGGAGGTCAGGGACCTCACCGTCACCTTCCCCGGCGGCATCGAGGCCGTGCGCGGCGTCAGCTACGAGGTCGAGCGCGGCGAGGTGCTCGGCATCGTCGGCGAGTCCGGCTCGGGCAAGTCCGTGACCTCGCTGGCCGTCATGGGCCTGCTGCCGCAGAACGCCGTGGTCAGCGGCTCGGTCAAGCTGCACGGCCGCGAGCTGCTCGGCATGGACGAGGACGACCAGATCAAGGTACGCGGCAAGACGATCAGCATGATCTTCCAGGATCCGCTGTCGGCGTTCACGCCCGTCTACACCATCGGCGACCAGATCGCCGAGGCCGTCCGCGTGCACCAGAAGATGGCCAAGGACAAGGCCGCCAAGCGGGCCGTGGAGCTGCTCGACCTGGTCGGCATCCCGAACCCGAACCTGCGGGCCAAGGCGTTCCCGCACGAGTTCTCCGGCGGCATGCGGCAGCGCGCGATGATCGCCATGGCCATCGCCAACGACCCCGACCTGCTGATCTGCGACGAGCCGACCACCGCGCTCGACGTGACCATCCAGGCGCAGGTGCTGGAGGTGCTCAAGACCGCGCAGCGGGAGACGGGCGCCGGGATCGTGATGATCACCCATGACCTGGGCGTCATCGCCGGCATGGCCGACCGGGTGCTGGTCATGTACGCGGGCAAGCCGGTCGAGCAGGGCCCGGTGGACGACATCTACTACCGGCCGCGGATGCCGTACACGATGGGGTTGCTCGCCTCGATCCCCAGGGTGGACGGCGAGGAGGGGCCGCTCGTGCCCATCGAGGGCAACCCGCCCTCGCCGGTGGCGCTGCCGCCCGGATGCCCGTTCGCGCCGCGCTGCCCGATGAAGGTGGACATGTGCGACGACGAGGAGCCGCCGCTGACCCCGTTCGGCGGCGGGCGCCACGTGGCCTGCATCCGTTCGCACGAGATCGAGCACAAGGGCCTGACCGGGGCCGACGTGTTCCCCGTGCCGGTCATCCCGCCGAGCGACGTCGTACGCGTGCCGCGCGCCGAGCGCCCCACGGTGCTGGAGCTCGACGACATGATCAGGCACTACCCGCTGATGAAGGGCGCGATCTTCAAGCGCCGCGTCGGCACCGTGTACGCGGTCGACGGCATCAGCCTCGACATCGCGGAAGGCGAGACGCTGGCCCTGGTGGGCGAGTCCGGTTGCGGCAAGACCACCACGCTGCAGCAGATCATGCAGCTGGAGCCGCCGCAGGGCGGGCGCATCGTGGTGCTCGGCAAGGACAGCGCCAAGCTGGACAGGTCGGGGCGCAACGCGCTGCGTCGCGACCTGCAGATCGTCTTCCAGGACCCGATGGCCGCGCTCGACCCGCGCATGCCGGTCGGCGACATCATCGCCGAGCCGCTGCGCGCGCACGGCAAGAAGAACGTGCGCGCCAAGGTCGAGGAACTGCTCCAGCTCGTCGGGCTCGCGCCGGAGCACGCGGAGCGTTATCCGCAGCAGTTCTCCGGCGGCCAGCGCCAGCGCATCGGCATCGCCCGCGCACTCGCGCTGGAGCCGAAGGTGCTGGTGCTGGACGAGCCGGTCTCGGCGCTCGACGTCTCCATCCAGGCGGGTGTGATCAACCTCCTGGAGGAGCTGAAGAACAGGCTTGGATTGTCGTACCTGTTCGTGGCCCACGACCTGGCCGTGGTCAGGCATCTGGCCGACCGCGTGGCCGTCATGTACCTCGGCAGGATCGCCGAGGTCGGGACGGTCGAGAACGTCTACGACCATCCAGCCCACCCCTACACGCAGGCGCTGCTGTCGGCGATCCCGCTGCCAGACCCCGAGATGGAACGCACCCGCAAGCGGATCCTGCTCGAAGGCGACCTGCCCAGTCCGGCAGACCCGCCGTCGGGATGCCGGTTCCGTACCCGTTGCCCCAAGTTCGCCATGCTCAGCGAGGCGGAACGGCGGCGGTGTGTGGACGAAGAGCCCTCGGTTGCCCGGCTCGCGAACGCCGTGGACCACGGCGCAGCCTGCCATTACGCGGAGGAGATCGAGGTCATCACGGCCTCGGACGATCAGGAGGAAAAGTGAAGGTTCGTTACCGGGCGGCCGCAGGCATCGCGGTCCTGGCCCTGGCCGTAGCGGCCTGCGGCGGAGGTGGCAGCGAAGCCAAGAAGCCGAACGCACAGCAGTCGCAGCAGGCTCAGCAGCAGATGTCGGAGACCCCGGCGATCAGCATCAACGCCGTCCCTTACGAGCAGGTGAAGGACGGCGGCACGCTGACCCTCACGGTTGGGCAGTGGCCCACCCAGTGGAACGGCAACCACGTCGACGGCAACCAGGCCGACACGGCGGACATGCTCGACCCGATCATGCCGCAGTTGATGGTGGCCAATGAACAAGCCGAGTGGAGCGCGAACCCCGACTATCTGACCGACGTGAAGAACGACCTGTCGTCGGGCAAGCAGGTCATCACCTACACGCTCAACGACAAGGCCACGTGGTCGGATGGCACGCCGATGACGTGGAAGGACTTCGAGGCCGCGTGGAAGGCCAACAACGGCGAGAACAAGAAGTTCAAGCCGGCCTCCACGGACGGCTGGGACAAGATCGAGTCGGTTACCAAGGGCGACACCGACAAGGTCGCTGTCATCACCTTCTCCAAGCCGTACCCGGAGTGGCAGGGGCTGTTCTCCCGGTCCCCGAACCTCTACCCCGCCAAGCACATCGAGACGCCCGAGGCGTACGAGAAGGACTACCTGCAGAAGATCCCGGTCACCGCGGGCCCCTTCAAGGTGGAGAAGATCGACGAGGGCACCAAGACGCTCACGCTCGTGCGTGACGACAAGTGGTGGGGCAAGAAGGCCAAGCTCGACAAGATCATCTTCCGGGCCATCGAGTCGCCGGAAGCGCAGGTGAACGCCTTCGCCAACGGCGAGCTCGACGGCGTGGAGATCCCGTCGGGCGCCCCGGCCGAGCTGAAGCGGGCCAAGGAAGTCCCGAACGTGGACATCCGCAAGGCACTCAGCCCGAACTGGCGGCACATCACCGTCAACAACCAGAGCGAGTTCCTGAAGGACAAGAATGTCCGGCACGCCGTCGCGTACGCGATCAACCGTGACGTGATCACCCAGTCCGACCTGAAGGACATGGATTGGCCGCTGCAGACGCTCGGCAACCACATCTTCATGAACAACCACAAGGGCTACGTCGACAACTCCGGCGACCTCGGCAAGTACAACCTGGAGAAGGCCAAGCAGCTGCTCGACGCGGCCGGCTGGAAGCAGGAGGGCGAGTACCGCAAGAAGGACGGCAAGGAGTTCGACCTGAGCTTCGTCATCCCGACGGGCACGCCGGTGTCGCAGACGGAGGGCGAGCTCACCCAGGCCATGCTCAAGGAGGCCGGGATCAAGGTCAACATCCGCCCCGTCCCGCTTGACAAGTTCTTCAACGACTACATCATCAAGGGCGACTTCGACCTGGTGCCGTTCTCGTGGATCGGAACGCCGCTCCCCATCGGTTTCCTGAACCAGGCCTTCAAGACCGGCTCCGAGAGCAACTTCCCCAAGGGCAGCGACCCCGCCCTGGACGCCGCCATCGATGACGCGGTGAGCGAGATGGACCCGGCCAAGGCCATCGAGAAGGCCAACGCCGCGGACAAGCTCATCTGGGACCAGGTGCACACCATCCCGCTGTACCAGCGTCCTGACATCCAGGCGACCAAGAAGACGCTCGCCAACTGGGGCGCGCGTGGCTACAAGAGCCCCGACTACTCGATCGTCGGCTTCACCGGCTGATCTCCGCGTAGGACGAACCCTCGGCCGAACTCCGGCCGGGGGTTTTCCCTTATCCGGCGAACTCCCGCAGCGTCATCGGCGGGCGGCCGCCGTGGTGTTCGATGCTCTCGGTGACCCGGTAGAGGGGATGGTCGCCGGAGCCGATGAGGCGGAAGATCGCCCACAGGTGGGTCAGGTGCTCGACGGCGACCGCGTCGCCGTAGACGTCCATGGCCCGTGCCTCCCACTCCTCGGGCGGCACGTCCACGTACTCCACCCCGAACGCGTCAGCCGCCTCGCCCACCGTGGCCATCTGTCCGGTCAGCAGGCAGATCGGGTCGGCGGATGCGGGATCGAGCAGCAGCCCGGCGGCCACCCTGGCCACGTCGGTCCCGGCGACGAGTGGGATCAGCGTGTCCGGCGGCCCCAGCGGGAGCGCGAGCCGACCGCCGGCGGCGGCGATGACGACGGCCAGGTTCTCGAAGAACACCGCGGCCCGCAGGTGCACCGCCCCCACCCCGGCCCAGTCGAACACCTGCTCCGACACCCAGTGCCGGCGCATCCGCGGGGTGAGAGCGTCGGGGGATGCGTCCAGCTGCGACACCTCGACGACGCGCTCCAGCCCCTCCTCCTTGGCCGCCGCCGCGAACGCGCCCGTGGCGCCGAGCAGCCCGGCCGTCACGGGATAGGTGAAGAACGCCCTGCGCACCCCGCGCACGGCAGGCCGTACCGACGAGATCTCGCGCAGGTCGCCGACCACCACCTCCGCGCCGAGTTTGCGCAGCTCCTCGGCCCGGTGGTCGTCGGAGTGCACGAACGCCCGCACGGCCTCCCCGCGCTCAAGCAGCAGGTCCACGACGTGCCGCCCGGTCGAGCCCTGCGGCCCGCCGGCAGCGCCTGTGACGAGGATCATCGCTCTATGCCTTTCCTGGCAGGGTCAAATTGAACAGGCCGAGCCGCTCCAGGTCGCGCAGGAACGGCTCGGCGGGGAACGCCTCTGCCGGGCCGTACACGCCCGGGGTCGCGGGGCCGCGCCCATCGGCCAGGCGGACGGCGGCCTCCACGGAGGCCAGGGCGCTCATGCGCCACAGGTCGTGCCCGCTCGCCTGCCCGGCGCTGCCGCCGCCCTCGGTGATCACCTGGACGGCGACGGTGAAGTCGGAGCCCGCCCTGGTCTCGGCGTCCACGCCCTCGCTGGTGAACGCCTGCTCCTCCTCGAACGTGTGCGCCGTGAGCTGCGCCTCCACCCGCCGCGCCGGTACGTGCCTGGGCACGGTCACGACCTCGGCGAACGGGACGGGGGCGATCATCGTACGGGGGCCGAGCGGCGGCGGGAACGGGAAGACGGCGTTGCGCGGCTCCACGTAGCCGACGTGCTGGACGCCGTCCTCGTAAGTGATCCGCTGGGTGTCGGCGAACAGCAGCTCGGCCGTCTTCTTGGCCCCCTTGGTCAGCCGCCAGCCGGACACCGCGTAGGCGGCGACCACCCGGTCGATGCCGGTCACGCCCTCGGCCACGGCGCCGGCGAGCAGGTCGCCCAGCCCGCCGTAGAAGCTCATCGCCGTGACCATGACGATGCCCGCCTGCCGCGCGGGCTCTGCCATGGTGTCGAACATCCACTTCGTGTGGTGCTGCTCCAGAGCGTGGTCCACGTAGTGACAGCCGGCCTCGGCGGCGGCCCGGGCGACGGGCTTGCCGGTGTGCGTGAAGGGCCCGGCGCAGTGCAGCAGCACGGCGGCCTGCCCGGCGAGCTCCCGCAGCGCGGCGGGATCGTCCAGGGCGGCCTGGTGCACGGGTAACCCGCCGAGCTCGTCGGACAGGGCTTTGAGCGCTCCGCCGTCCCGGCCGGCCAGGATGACGTCCCGGCCGCGGGCGCGCAGCTCGGCCGCCACCAGGCGCCCGGTGTGACCGGTCGCGCCGTAGACGGCGATGTGCGGTGCGGACACGGCTCACCTCCATGATTCATACTGTGGGTACGTAACTAGCCTTGAAGTTACGTACCGCGAGTATGTAAGTCAATGGGGAGCACGATGATTCGCCGTACCCAGGCAGAGCGCTCGGACGAGACGACGGCGCGGCTGGTGGGGGCCGCGCGGGAGTTGTTCGGCGGCAACGGCTACGCGGTCACCTCGATCGACGCGATCGCCGCCGCGGCCGGGGTGACCAAGGGGGCCGCGTACCACCACTTCGGTGGCAAGGTGGCGCTGTTCCGCGCGGCGTTCGTCGGCGAGCAGGAGGAGGTCGCCGCCGACCTGGAGCGGGCCGCCGCGGCGGAGGCGGACCCGTGGGCGGCGCTGCGGCGCGGCGCCCGCACGTTCCTGGAGCACTGCCTCGACCCGGGGTTCCGGCAGATCGTGTTGCTGGACGGGCCGTCGGTGCTGGGCTGGGAGGCGGTCCGCGAGATCGAGTACGCCCACACGCTGCGCGTCCTGCTCGCCGGCATGCGCGTGGCCGCGGAAGACGAGCAGGCGGACGACGGCGACGTGCCCGCCCGCGCTCAGCTCGTCTTCGGCGCGTTGTGTGAAGGCGGCATGTTGCTGGCCCGCTCCAAGGACCCGGCGGCCGACCTGCCGCGACTCGCCGCGGAGGCCGACCGCTTTCTGGAGGCGCTCAGACGGTGATCAAAGGGTGATCAGCCGTGGGAGTTGGCCGTCGAGCTCTTGACGGTCAGGCACGACGGGCCGTTCGGGCCGCCGATGCGGACGGAATCGAAGAAGTCGCGGAACGGGGTGTAGAAATTGCCCTTGCCTCCCGGGGTGGTCATGGCCGAGCAACCGCCGTAATTGGCTTCCGAGAAGAGATGGATGTAGGAACTCGTACGGTTCCAGTCGGACTTGGCCCGGTCGGCCATGTTCAGGGCGGCGAGGTCCGGTGTGTCGCTCTGGATCTCGATGAGGTCGCCCGTGCCGTCGAGCCCGGAGAACACATACATGGCCCGATCTTTTCAGGAAACGAGTTGTTCCACGCCGTCCGGCGGTGTGGACATCGCGCGGAGGCCGCGGATGAACAGTTCCAGGTGGCGGCGGGCGAGGGCGTGTTTGGCCTCCGCCGTCAGCGGGCCCGGCAGCGGGCGGGCGATTCGTACGAGCATGGTCACGACGTCCATGAACGTGACGTCCGGAGACAGCGCGCCCGCCGCATGCGCGTCGGCGATGAGCCGGCGCACGAGGCGGGCAGTCTTGTCCCGGACGGGCGTGAGCGATGGGTCGTTGTCCAGATCCAGCACGTCGAGCAGCACCGGCAGCACAGCCGACACCCGCAGTTCGAGCGCCTCCCGGAGGTAGCGTGCCAGCGCCTCGAACCGATCGCCCTCCTGCGCGGCCGCCGCACCGGCCGCGGCCGCGGTCCTGGTCAGCGCGTCCAGGGCGACCTCGTGGAGTAGCGCGTCCCGGTCGGGGAACCGGCGGTACAGCGTGGCGCTGCCCACCCCGGCGTGCCGCGCGATGTCGTCCAGCGGCACGTCGGGCCCGCGTTCGGCGACCAGGTCCCGCGCGGCGAGCAGGATCTGCTCAAGGTTGCGCCGCGCGTCGGCCCGCATGGGCTTGACCATCGAGGTTCCCTCCCGCATCTGTGGCGACCAGCATATCCGGGGGAAATCACCCCACTTGTACCCATCCGTGTCCCGTGCCAGAGTGAACTGGGGGAATTCCCCCCACTTAGCGGAATGGATCACGCCATGAGCGAGCAGCAGGTACTCGACCTCGTCCACCGCTGGACCCAGGCGGAGTTGCACGGTGACGCCGACGCCTTCGACGGCCTCCTCAGCGAGGACTTCGCGGGCATCGGCCCCGTCGGATTCACCCTGGACAAGCAGCAGTGGGCCGGCCGCTACCGCGGCGACCTGAAGAACCACCACTTCGAGGTGCACGAGCCCCAGGTGCGCTTCCACGGTGACACCGCGATCGTGTCCGGCGTGCAGGAGCAACGCACCACGGTCATGGGGCACGACGTCAACGACTCGTTCCGGGTGATCCTGGTGGCCGTGAGACAGGACGACCGCTGGCTGATCGCCAACATCCAGCTCAGCGGCCCGCTCCAGTCCCCGGGCGGGCCGCCCCCGTTCGCCCGCGAGGGCGGCCCGAGTCGGCCATGAACGTCCGCCTGTACGCCGAGGGCATCGGCAAGACCCCGCTGTTCGGGTACGGCTTCGGCCTGATCTACGAGCAGCCGGCGCCCGACACCAGCCCGCCCACCGCGCCCGGCACGCCCGCCGCCTCGGCGATCACCTCCTCGTCCCTGAGCCTGACCTGGCCCGCGTCGAGCGACACCGTGGGTGTGACGGGCTACGACGTGGTACGCGTCCAGGGCTCGACGGAGACGACGGTCGCCACCTCCGCGACCGCCTCGGCCGCCGTCTCCGGCCTGACGGCGAGCACGGCGTACACCTTCGCCCTGTACGCCAGGGACGCGGCAGGCAACCGCTCGCCCCGCTCGGGAACGGTGAGCGTGACCACCACCAGCGGGACGGGCGGCTGCTCGGTCACCCCATCCACGCAGAGCCAGTGGAACAACGGCTACGTGATCCAGGTGGCCGTGACCAACACCGGCACGACCACCGTGAACACCTGGAACGTCACCTTCACCCTGCCGCCCGGCCACACGATCACCGGCTCATGGAACGCCACGCTGACCGTGAACGGCCGGGCCGTCACCGCCCGCAACGCCGCGAGCAACGGCACGCTGGGCCATGGCGCCAGCGCCTCGTTCGGCTTCCAGGGCAGCCGCCCCAGCGGCGACACCGGCCTGCCGTCCGGCTACACCTGCGGATGACCGCGTCTGAAACTTACATGTGCTGTCAATACGGTCCCGGTCTCGCTAGGAAACTGTCAGTGTCCGAGGGCACACTCAGAGCATGCACGATGAGCCCCTCGAACTCGGCGAGCTCTCCTTCCCTGACTGGCTCGCCCACACCGACAAGCTGGCCGACGTCGGCTTCCTGACGATCGCCAGGCAACTGCCCTCGCTCGTGGGCCAGGCAATGCGCATGGCCTGGCGGGCCAGCCCCCGCGACACCCTGGCCACGATCGTGCTCAACCTCCTGGGCGGCGTGTTCACCGCGTTCGGCCTGCTGGCGACGACCGGCGTGCTGACCGCCCTGTTCAGCGAGGGCCCGACCCCTGACCGCGTGATGGCGGCGCTGCCCAGCCTCGCCCTGGTCGGGGCGGCGGCGGCCCTCCGCGCGACGATGCAGGGGGGTGCGGGCTGGGCGCAGTCCCGCCTGGATCCCCAGATCGCACGGCTGACCGAGGAGCGCCTCTACGGCCTGACCAGCCGGGTGGAGCTGGTGGCCTACGACGACCCGGAGTTCCACGACGCCCTGGAACGTGCCAGGACCCGCGGCGTGGCCATGGCCGACTCGGTCGTGACGACGGCCGTCGACGTGGTCACGGCCGCGGTCGGCCTGGTGGCCGCGGCCGGGGTCCTCGGCGTGCTGCACCCGGTCCTGCTCCCTCTCCTCCTGCTGGCGGTCCTGCCGGACGCCTGGGCCGCGGTCCGCAGCGCCCGGATGCGCTATTCGACGATGTACAGCCTGGTCCCGGCCCGCCGCCGCAAGTGGATCATCGCCGACCTGCTGGCCGAGCGGGGGTCGGCGGCCGAGGTCCGCTCGTTCACGATGCGCGGCTTCCTGCTGCGCATGTACGACGCGGTCGCCAAGGCGGAGCAGGACGTCATGCTCCGGCTGGCCAGACGCCAGACGCTGGCCAGGCTCGTGGGCGAGGCGCTGGGCGGCCTCGGCACGGCCCTGGTCTACGTGGCCCTGGGCGTCCTGCTGGCCATAGCCGCGATCCCACTCGCCGTGGCGGGCACCGCCGTCCTGGCGATCAGATCCGGGCAGACCTCGCTGAGCAGCCTCCTGTACGCCACCAACCGCCTCTACGAGGAGGGGCTGTACTTCACGGACTTCCTGGAGTTCTGCGCCCAGGCCGAGGATCGCCTGACCGCTGCCCGCCCGGCGCGGGCCCCGGAGGGTTTCCAGCGGATAGTGGCCGAGGACGTGACGTTCACCTATCCCGGCGCCGAAGAACCGGCGTTGCGGGACGTCTCCATCGAGATCAAACACGGCGAGGTCATCGCCTTCGTCGGCGAGAACGGCTCCGGCAAGACCACCCTCGCCAAAATCCTCTCCGGCCTCTACGAACCCGACACCGGCACCGTCTTGTGGGACACCACCGACCTCCGCGACGTCAACCCCGAAGACCTCCGCCTGCGCACCGCCGTCATCGCCCAGGACCACACCCGCTGGCCCCTGACCGCCCGCTACAACATCACCATGGGCACCGACAAAGGCGCCCCCGCCCTGCACGCCGCAGCCGCCGTCGCTGGAGCCGACGAAGTCATCGCCGACCTCCCCCATGGCTACCGCACCCTCCTGGACCGCCGCTTCAAGGACGGCCACGAGCTCTCCGGCGGCCAATGGCAGCGCATCGCCGTCGCGCGCGGCTTCCACCGCGACGCCGACCTGCTCATCTGCGACGAACCCACCGCCGCCCTCGACGCTCGCGCCGAACACGCCCTCTTCGAGCAGATCCGCCACCACACCGACGGCCGCACGGTCCTGCTCATCACCCACCGCCTGGCCAGCGTCCGCTACGCCGACCGCATCTACGTCCTCGACAAAGGCAAAATCACCGAGCAAGGCGACCATCACACCCTGATGTCCCTCAACGGCCTCTACGCCGACCTCTACACCCTCCAAGCCACCGCCTACCGCTAACCGGGCCAAAGCCCGTGGGGCGCAGCAGCGGCATGAACCAGTCCAACCGCCGAAACGGCTTCCGGATTCGCTGCCATCAAGCCGCCTCGTCCGTGGGATCGGGAGTGGGAGCCAGCCGCACGCGGCCGGACTGGGCCTTCTCGTCGGGGAAGACCCACTTCCGGAGCGCCCAGAAGCGGAAGACCATGGCGATCAGCGTGCCGATGATCTGCGCGCTCACGAAGTCGGCGATCTCCTGGGTCACCAGGCTCACGTCCGGGGTCTCCAGGCGGAATGCGTACCGGGAGATCCATAGCGGTGCGGAGCTGAGCACCAGACCGACGCCACTGACCAGGAAGAACAGCGCCGCCTCGTGACGGCGCTCGCGGCCGCCCCTGGTCCGGAACGACCATTCGCGATTCAACACGTAGGACACGATCGTCGCCACGAGCACCGCGATGACCTTCGCGGTCACCGGCTTCGATTCCAAAATGGTCAGCTTCAGCCCATAGAACACCGTGTTGTCCACTAGGAACGCTGTTCCACCCACCACCGCGAACTTCAGCAGTTCACGATGCTTCAGCGCAAGTGCGTGCAGCGGTTCCGCTAATCTTGCGAGTACTGCGTTTGCTATTCGGAGCACCCCCGATCTTCTCACCAGGCGAACACCCTGGTAACAAGACTGACGGACACGGCTTGTCCGGCTGGAACCGTACTTGACGGCAAATCCGCGTGGTCATGAGCTTTGATGGCGCTCTCCGCTGGTGAGCTGTGCTTCCAGGCCGTCGAGGATGGTGTTCAGGCCGTACTCGAACGTGGCCTTGTCCGGCAGGGCCGTGACGATGTCCTCCGAGGGCAGGGTGCGGGCCCGCAGCCGGGGGAAGCGCTGGGCGATCTCGCCGATGTGCGTGATCGTGTCGCGCAGCTTCTGCTCCTCGTCGGCGCCGGCCCTGCGGAGGCGGGCCCGCCAGGCCAGCTCGGCCGCCTCGCCCTGCGCGGCACCGAGGACGAACATGAGCACCGTCGCCGCGGCCTGGTCGGCGTCCGCGGGGCTGAAGCCGGCGGACTCGTAGACGGCCAGGCACTGGTCGTCGTAGCGGGCCTTGCCCGGGCCGTAGATGAGGTGCGTGCTCATGGCGGGCGCCAGCCAGAAATGCCTGCTGACCATCGCATGGGCGCCGGTCGCCAGCGCGGCTGCGGCCGCCCGCCACCCGATCTCGGCGGGGTCGGGCAACTCGATCTCGCCCCAGACGTGGTCGGCGGCCAGCACGACGAGGTCGTCCTTGCTCTTGACGTGCCAGTACATCGCCGTGGCCGCCGAACCCAGCTGGGCGCCGAGCCGCCGCATGTTCAGGCCGTCCACGCCCTCGGCGTCCAGCACCTCCACGGCGGCCCGGACGATCTGTTCACGGGTCAGCGTGTCGCGCGGCATGGCCACAACCTATCGGCGATCGCGCAGCCGCCGCCAAGTGCGCACTCAGCGGATCAGCCGGGGTGGCCCCGCCGCGCGCTTGGTGGTGCGTCGCGTGCGGCGGGGCCGGGCAGTGGCTTCGTGGGGTCAGCAGGAGGAGAGCATGCTGTTCAGTGCCGACTTCTCCGAGCTGTCCACGCTCAGGCCCCAGTACCACTTGACCTGGATCCATGACCGCGCGTACCGGCAGCGCTCGGCCGTGCGCGGCGGTTGCCATTCGGCCGGATCCTGGTCGGACTTGGACTGGTTGACGTTGTCCGTCACGGCCCACAGTTGCGGGCCGCCCAGGTCGTTGGCGAACTGCTGGCGGTGGGAGGTGGTCCAGTTCCAGGCGCCGGAGGCCCACGCCTCGGCCAGGGGGACCATGTGGTCGATGTCGACGTCGCCGGCGGCGGTCCAGGTGGCGCCGTCGTACGGGCTGTACCAGGAGCCTGAGGTGGCGGCGCAGGAGGAGTCGGTCACCACGTTGCTGCCGTCCCGCTTGAGGACCTGTTCGCGGGTGTTGCAGCTGCCGCTGACGGTGATCCAGTGCGGGAACAGGTCGCGGTTGTACGTGCTGCCGTGGGATTCGGTGCTCACTGTGAGGGTGGCGAGGCGGGAGGAGGCGGTGGACGCGGACGGGATGTTCGGCGGGATCGCGGCGGCCGGCTGGGCGGTGACGGCGAGGGTCAGGACGGTGGCGCAGGCGATGCCGAGGGCAGCGGCTAACGCGCGGTCGCGGTGCATGAGGGGCAGGCCCTTCTGCCGCCGTCCTCGGACAGGCGCAGGTGCCGGTCAGGGGGCGAGGATGGGCGGGCACCTCGACGGTGACAAAGTCCGGTTGGTCCATATATGGCCAGGTTTGCCGAGTTGTCAGGATGGTGTTGATCGATTCCTGACATAGGTCGTCATGGCGCTTCCGCCGGGTTCTTCAACGTTGGAGCGCCGTTCATCGACATGTCGGTTTTATGAGGATGAGCGCGCGGTCGGGGTTGACGACCTGGCGGCGCGACGGCGTGACGGCCTGGTGGCACGACGGGTGGCGGTCTCGCGGCGCGACGGAGTGGCGAACTGGCGGCGCGATGGGGTGGCGGTCTGGTGGCGCGACGGGGTCGCGGTCAGGCCACGGTGACGTCGAGGAAGATCGGCTTCTTCGCGGCGAGCAGTGGTGAGCCGTCCTCGTCGGTCATCTTCCAGTAGATCTTGCAGCGGCCGGGGGAGTCGGCGGCGCGCACGCGTACCGTGATGTCGACCGTCTCGCCGGGCAGGACGGGGCCGATCCCGACCCGCTTGGGGGCCCGGCACGGCGTGTCGTTCATGCGCGTGAGATAGCGCCCCTGCCACGGGACGGTGCCCGCGTTGCGCAGGCGCCACGTCTTGTCGAAGGACGTCCCCTGCTTCACCACGGTCCCGTCCGGATAGGTCACGTCCCCCTCGAAGACGGAGTCGTCGTGCGGCGAGACGGAACGGGTCGGGGTGGGCTGCGCGACGGGTTTGTCCTCATCCGCGAACGGGAGGACCCAGGCGAGGAGTACGGCGCCCAGGCCCAGCACGCCGGTCACCGCCGCGAGCACGGTCAGCCTCCTGGCCTGCGAGGGCTTGGCGGGTGGATCGGGTGGGAACTGCTCCGGCATGCGGGCCTCATCCTTGCCGTCTCCGGCGATCCCGGCCTGCTCCCAGTACGCCCGCCACTCGCGCCTGACCTCCTCCGGATCCCGTCCCAGCCGATCGACCGCGAGGACCCGGACGAACTCCCACGTCGTCTCCCAGCTCGGTAACGCCGACCCGCGGGCCGCGGCCGCCAGCGACGACTTCGAGGCCGCGGCGCCGAGGCGGGAGGCCATGTCCGCGAAGGACGGGTCGCCCGCCTCCTCCTTGAGCTTCCAGAGACGGTGTGCGAGCAGCGCGACGGGGCCGGACTCCGGATCTGGCCGGATCGGCTTGCGCCCCCGCCGCGACCCGGTCCCTTCGTCCTGCGATGCGGACGACTCCGACATCCCACCCCTGCTCTGGTCGATCCTGCACGTCCAGACCAAATGAGATTATCAAAGTCATCTAGCGTCAATGGGATGGGTCAGGACCCCGGCCAAGCGGTTGCCCCCGCTTGTCGCGCGGCCGGGGTCCTGAGCGTTGTGGCGGCGTCTAGGAGATCAGCCGCAGTGGGACACTTCCTTGATGGACTGGACGGTCGGGTGCGGGCCCTTGAACTTCTTCTTGTCGAAGTCGCCGCCGCGCACCCAAATGCACGCGTCCGTCGCCTGCGCGACCCGGATCTTAATGCCCCGGGAATGCTTGCAGCGGTTGTGGAAGTAGACGGTGACGCTGGTCGTGCCGTCGTCGCCGTACGAGTAGCTGAAGCACCTGGTCTTTCCGCGGACGACGTCGAGTGCCTGCTGCGCCCCGGCGGAAATCGCCGTGCTCGCGACGGGAGCCGTCGCGGCGAATGACGCGGGCGCCACCGCCGAATAGGTGAACATCGAGGCCGCCGTTGCGGCGACCGCGAGCGTTGCCTTCGTACGCATTCCCATTGGATTTTCCCCCATTTCGTTCGGGCTGTGCCGGTCTTTCTGTCAACACTTTCGCCCGGCGCGGCCCGCGGTGCCAAGCGATTTCCACCCGATAATTATCCGAACATTTTCCAATGGCCATTGGACAATCGAATCCCCAGGTCGGACGGCGGAGCTCCAGCCCTGCCGGACGGCGATGAACGCTTGACGGGCGGCGCGAAGGCGGCTAAACGACAGACATGACCACCGTCAAAGAGCGGCTTCGCGGCGCGCTCTCCAACCTGGATCTCGGCATCGTGCTGCTCGTCGCCGCTGCCGTCAGCGTGCTCGATCTGCTCGAAGTGCTCCCGAACGGGCAAACCGACAAGCTGATCCTGCCGGTACTCGCCCTGCTCGCGTTCGTCTGGATCAGGGACAGGAACCGGCAGACCCGGGTGGCCGACCAGATCGCCGCCGTGTCGCGTACCACCGACGGCATGTGGCGGTTGCTGGCCAGTGGGGATTCCGTCAAGTCACTCAACGGGGCGGCCATTACGCGGCTGCTGGCCGAGGCGCGGGCGAGCACCGACATGTGGCTGTTCAAAGGGGGGACGGGCACCTATATCAGGGCGGTCACCCTGCCCGAATGCATTGAGCGGGCCAGGCGCACGCGCAGCAAGATGCGTTTCCTGCTGGAATTACTCGACCCGACGAACAAGGCGCTCTGCGCGTCCTACGCCGAGCTGCACCGGAATCTGTCCAACGACGGGGCCGAGGAGAAAGGATGGACGTCGCTGGACACCCGCAAGGACGTTTATGCCACGATTCTGGCGGCGTGCTGGTATCGGCAGTACAACAGCCAGCTGCTGGAGCTGAAGATCGGCCTGGCGGACACCATCTCATTGTTCCGCTGCGACCTCACCTCGCACAATCTGGTGATCACCCAGCGGGGTCCCGAGTTTCCCGGCCTGGCCATTCCGCGGAACAGCCCGCATTATAACCCCTGGTATGTCGAGCTGGAGAACAGCCTCAACCAGACGAAGCCGCTGGAGGTGGACAAGGCGCCGCAACTGAGCCTCCGGCCCACCGCGTCCGAGGCGCGGGAGTTGTTCGCGGGGCTGGGCATCCCGCTGACGGAGGAGTTCAAGGATTCCGACGTGGCCGACATCGCCCGGGTCGCGCTCAGCCGTACCGATCCGTACCAGGGCCGGGTGCCCGCGCCCTCCGTCAACTGACGGACGGGATCAGCGCCCCGCTGCTCTCGCGGGGCGCGAGGCGGTGGGGGATGCGGACCTCGCGCGGCTTGGCCGCGGTGCCGGCGAGGCGGGCGGCGAGCAGGTCCACCGCGGACTCGGCGATCAGCGTCTTGCTGGGCGAGACCGTCGACAGCGTGGGGGTGGTGAAGCGGCCGTCCTCGATGTCGTCGAAGCCCATCACCATGACGTCCTCCGGCACCCGGATCCCCCGTGACAGCAGGGCGCGCAGCGCGCCGAGCGCGAGCGCGTCGTTGAAGCAGAAGACCGCGTCGGGTGCGCCCGTCTCCAGCAGCGCCGCCATCGCCTCGGCGCCGCCCGTGCGGTGCCACACGGGGGCGTGGGCGATCAAGGACGGGTCCATGGCCAGGCCGCACTCGGCCAGCGCCTGCCGGTAGCCCTTCAGCCGCAGGCGGGCGGTCACCCCCGAGGGCACGCGCTGGGCGCCGATCGCGGCGATCCGGCGCCGGCCCAGCCCCGCCAGGTGCAGGGTGGCCTCGCGGGCGGCGGCCACGTTGTCGATGCCCACGTGGTCGTACTGCGCGCGTCCCGAGCCGATGCGCTCGCCGAGCAGCACCATCGGCGTACGGTCCTCGCGGTCGGTCAGGTCGCGCAGTGTGAGCGCCAGCGGGCTGAACAGCAGGCCGTCGATCAGATGGGACCGGATGCCAGAGACGACCAGCCGCTCCTTGGCCCGCTCGCCCTGGGTCTGGTCGATGAGCACGGTCCAGCCCCGCTGGTCGGCGGCGGAGATGACGTGGGTGGCCAACTCGGCGAAATAGGGATTGTCCAGATCGGGTACGGCGAGCGCGACCACGCCGGAGCGGCCCGCCCGCAGGCTCCTGGCCGACAGGTTGGGCCGGTAGGAGAGCTCGGCGATGGCCTGCTCCACCCGCGCCCGGGTGGCCGGGCTCACGTGGGGATAGCCGTTCACCACGTTGGAGACGGTCTTGATCGACACCCCAGCGTGCTCCGCGACGTCCTTGAGCCGTGACCGCACCCCCGACCCCCTTCTGCTGCGAAGACCCTACAGCTTCCGGTTTACAACGCTGTAACGAACTTCGCCAGCCATATTTACAACGTTAGAACCAACGATGTAGAACGGGGCAACATGACATGGGCAGGAGTGATTCACATGTCCCTGGACAACCTCACCCGGCGACGCGCACTCGGACTCGGCCTCGGCGCCCTGGTCCTCACCGGATGCGGCGGGGGCGGCGGCCCGAGACAGGCGGCCCAGCAGACCGGCGCACAGGCCACGGCGGCGCCCACCGAATACACGGGGCCCGCGGTCTCCCTCGCCTTCTGGAACGGCTTCACCGGCGGCGACGGCCCGTTCATGAAGAAGCTGGTCGAGCAGTTCAACGGCGCGCACCCGAACATCAAGATCACGATGAACGTCTACCAGTGGGCCGACTACTACGCGAAGGTCCCGGCGGCGGTCTCCGCAGGTAAGGGGCCCGACCTCGGCATCATGCACGTCGACAGCGTGGCCACGAACGCGGCCCGCCAGGTGGTGCTGCCGCTCGACGACGTGGCCAAGTCGCTCGGCCTGACCGAGGCCGACTTCTCCCCGCCGGTCTGGCAGGCCGGCGTCTACAAGGGCGCGCGGTACTCCATCCCGCTCGACGTGCACCCGCTCGGCATGTTCTACAACAAGACCGTCCTGACCAAGGCGGGGCTCGACCCGGACAACCCGCCCAAGACCGGCGAGGAATATCTGGCCGCGCTCGAAACCCTGAAGAAGGCCGGCGTGCAGGGTCACTGGGCGACGCCGTTCCCGTTCACCGGGAGCATGCAGTTCGGCAGCCTGCTCTACCAGCACGGCGGGCAGTTGTTCGCCGGCGACGCCAGCGTGTCCCGCTTCGCCGAGGACCCCGGCGTACAGGCGCTGTCCTGGCTGGTCGATCTGGTCAACAAGGGCTACAGCCCCAAGAACGTGGGCCAGGACGCCGACTTCATCGCCCTGCAGAACGGCAAGGCCGCCTTCAACTGGAACGGCATCTGGTCCATCAACACCCTGCGCGAGGTCAAGGACCTGGAGTGGGGCGTGGCGCCGTTGCCGCAGATCGGCTCGCAGCCGGCGGCGTGGGCGGGCTCGCACCAGTTCGTGGTGTTCAAGCAGCGCAAGCCCGACCAGAACAAGCTGACCGCGGCCAAGGTATTCATCAACTGGATCAGCGGCCACTCGATCGAATGGGCCAAGGCGGGACAGGTGCCCGCGCGCAAGAGCATCCGGGACGGCGCGGAGTTCCAGGCGCTGAAGGAGCAGGCGGCGATCGGCTCCCAGATCGACCACCTGTACTTCCTGCCGTCCGTGGCGGGGATCGGCGACGCCTCGGCCGTGGTCGACCAGGCCGTCAACGCGGCCATCCTGCTCAAGAAGAGCCCCAAGGACGCGCTCACCGAGGCGGCCGCCAAGGCGGACAAGGTCCTGGAGCAGAACCGGAAGAAGTACGGCGCCTGATGGTCACGCTCACCGCGAAGGCCGCCGCCACCACCCGGGCGACCGCGGTCCCACGGTCGGGGCGGGCCACGCCGTACCTGTTCCTGGCCCCGTACCTGGTGTTGTTCTGCGTGTTCGTGCTGGCGCCGGCGATCTTCGGGCTCTGGATGAGCCTGCACGACTGGGACTACCTGCTCGAAGGCAGGCCGTTCGTGGGGCTGGACAACTACACCGCGCTGTTCGACCGGGAGTCGGCCGTCTACGCCGACTTCTGGATGTCGATGCGGGCCACCGGGATCTTCACGCTGTTCAGCGTGCCGTTCCTGGTGGTGCTGCCGCTGGGGATGGCGCTGCTGCTCAACCGGCCCTTCCGGGGTAGGACGTTCTTCCGCGGGCTGTTCTTCGCCCCGTACGTGCTGGGCGTCGCCGTGGTCTCCCTGATGTGGCGGCTGCTGCTCGACCCGAACCTCGGCCTCATCGACTCGCTGCTCGGCACCGACATCGCCTGGACGACGGCCGTGCCCTGGGCGTGGGTGGCGCTGGTCGGCGTCACCGTCTGGTGGACCATCGGCTTCAACGGCGTGATCTACCTCGCGGGCCTGCAGGACATCCCGCGCGAGTTGTACGACGCGGCCAAGGTGGACGGCGCGGGCAAATGGGATGAGTTCCGCTACGTGACGTTGCCCGGGTTGCGGCCTGTGGCGTTGTTCGTGGTGACGACGACCATCCTGGCCTCGGCCAACATGTTCGGCCAGTCGTATCTGCTGACCCAGGGCGCGCCGGGCGACGAGACCAGGACCGCGATCTTCTACATCCTCGATCAGGGCCTGGCCCAGTACAAGATGGGCAGCGCCGCGGCGATGAGCTACGTGCTCACGCTCGTCCTGATCCTGGTCAGCGTGGTCAACTTCCGGTTGTTCAGGGGGCGCTCGTGAAGCGTTACACGCTGCTGCTCGCGCTGGCCGTGGTCTTCGTGGCGCCGTTGTTGTGGGCGCTGGGCACGTCGCTGAAGAGCAAGTCGGAGGCGACCCGGGTGCCGCCCACGTTGTTCCCGGCCGAGCCGGCGACCACCGCCTACGGCACCCTTTTCGAGGGCACGACGCAGACGCCGGTGTTGCGCTGGTTCGCCAACAGCCTGATCGCCGCCACCGGGCACATGGTGCTCGTGCTGGTGGTCTCGTCGCTGGCCGCGTACGCGCTGGCCAGGCTGGAGTTCCGGGGCAAGCGGCTGATGTTCGCCGTCATCGTGGGCACGCTGCTGGTGCCGGGATTCGTCTTCCTCATCCCGCAGTTCCTGATCATCGACCAGCTGGGCTGGCTCGACAGCCTGACCGCGCTGATCGTGCCTGGCGCGGCGGGCGCGTTCGGGGTGTTCTTCCTGCGGCAGTTCTTCCTCGGTCTGCCCCGCGAACTGGACGAGGCCGCGCTGATCGAGGGGGCCAACCACTGGCACATCTTCCTGCGGGTCACGTTGCCGCTGTCGAAGCCCGCGCTGGCCACGCTCGCGGTGCTGAGCTTCCTGTCCAACTGGAACGAGTTCATCTGGCCGATCTTCGTGATCTTCAGCCCGGAGTACTTCACGCTCCCGCCCGGGCTGTCCATCCTCCAGGGGGCCTACACGATCGACTATCCGGTGATCATGGCGGGCGCGGTGCTGGCCGGTGTTCCGGTGCTGATCCTGTTCGCGCTGACGCAGCGCTACGTCATCGAAGGCATCTCCCGCAGTGGGCTGAAAGGCTGATAAATGCGCATCGCAGTGGTCGCCTCGCTGGTCATGTCGCTGTTCACGAGTCCCTCGTACGGCAATCCGGTGTCGCAAGGGTTCGCCGACACCTTCGCCGACCCAGCCGTGATCCGGGGGCTCGACGGCTACTGGTACTCCTACGGCACCTCCGACCCGCTGCGCGAAGGCGAGGGCGAACATCACCGCCTGCCCATCGCGCGCTCCAGCGACCTGGTCACCTGGACATATGCAGGCGACGCGTTCGGCGCGGACAACCTGCCGCCGTACGCTGATCCGAGCAGCCTGCTCTGGGCGCCCGACGTCCGCTACCTCGACGGCCGCTACGTCATGTACTTCACGGTCACCAACACCACGGCGACCCCGCACCCGTGGGACTTCTCGATCGGCGCGGCCACCGCGCCCACGCCGACCGGCCCGTGGACGCATCAGTCCGCGCCGCTGGTGCCGCCGCGCCCGTCCGGGGACTCGTACTGGAACACGATCGACCCGGCGCAGTTCACCGATATCGACGGCCGGAAATATCTCTACTTCGGCGGATTTTTCGGTGGATTGTGGGTGACGGAGTTGTCGCCGGACGGGCTGGGGACCGTCGGGCAGCCGACCCAGGTGGCCATCGACAACAAGTTCGAGGGCTCGTACGTCGTACGTCACGACGGCTTCTACTACCTGCTGGCCTCCTCGGCGAATTGCTGCGCGGGCCCCACCACCGGCTACTCGGTGCTGGCCGGACGCGCCACCAGCCCGCGCGGGCCGTTCACCGACCGCGAGGGAGTGCCCCTGCTCGCGTCCCGGGCGGGCGGCACCCCGGTCCTCGACCAGAACGGCAACAAGTGGATCGGCACCGGCCACCACGCCCAGCTCACCGACCTGGCCGGGCAGGACTGGATGCTGTACCACGCGATCGACCGGGCCGACCCCTTCCTGGACGATCCGTACGGCATCAACGAACGACCCATGCTGCTCGACCGGCTCGACTGGATCGACGGGTGGCCGGTCGTGCGAGCGGGCGCCGGGCCGTCGGAGCGGTCTGACGAAAAGCCGGTCACGCGCGGGTTCGTGAACGAGCCTTTCTCCGGTGGCCTCTCGGGCTGGCGAGACACGGACGGCTGGACGGTACAGGACGGATTTGTCCGGCATGCGGGTGCCCGGGCCACGCTGGAGTCCAGGAAAGGCGTCGGGGGTGACGTTCGCGCCGAGACCGATCTGCGGTTTGCGGGGCAGGCGGCCGGGTTGCGCATCGGCGCGGCGACCGTACTGGTGTCCGGGGACGGGCTGACCGTCACGGCGGGCGGGGCGCGGCGCACGGCTGCCCTGCCGGGAGGAGCCGCCACCTGGCGGAACCTGGCCGTCACCGTCAAGGGCCGGACGATCAACGCCGAGGTGACCTCGGCCCGGCTCGGCGATCCGCAGGCGAGCATGCGGCTGGACTCGCCGGTTCCGCTGTCCGGCGCGTTCGGGCTGGTCGCCGAGGGGGCGGCCGACTTCGACAACGTCAGCGCGACCCCGTTGGCCAAGCCCGTCACCCGCCCGGCGCCGGTGCCCCGGCCGGGCGCGCTGCTCGACGCCGACGAGTTCGACCGCCCGGACGGCGCGTGGCAGTGGGTGCGCCAGGACCCGGCCGCCCGCGTGTCCGGGGGTGCGCTGCGCTGGCCGGTGCAGGGCTCCGACCTGGTCGGGGAGGCCAACACCGCGAGCGTGCTGCTGCGCACCCCGCCGCCCGGCGACTACGTCGCGGAGACCAAGGTGACGCTCGACCTGGGGGAGGACACCGTACGGAACTACCAGCAGGCGGGGCTGGTCGCCTACGTCTCCGACGACGACTTCGCCCGGCTCAGCCAGGTGGCCATCTGGAACACCCGGCAGGTCGAGTACGGCCGGGAGTTGCCGTTCGCGGCCCGCCTGTCGTATGGCGGGAACATCGTCGGCCCTCCGGCGAAGACCACCTGGCTCAGGCTCGCCCACCACGTGGATCCGGTCAGCGGGGAGCACGAGTTCCGCGCCGGGTCCAGCCGCGACGGGCGGACGTGGACGTGGGGCGGGGTGTGGACGTTCGGCAAGAACACGTCGCCGCGCATCGGCCTGGTGGCACATGGTGGGGCGCAGCCGGCGGTCGAGGCCGAGTTCGACTACGTACGCTTTTACCGGAGTAGGTGATCGCCTGTCGGGAGGTCCGCGAATGGGGACGCTATAGACATAGGTGATCACAAAAGCCCGCGAAGCCCGGTAAGTTGGCGGCTCGTGTCTTGGAGATCGCGATTATGGTGGGCCGCCGCACTGGCCCTGGCCGCCGCCGGGTCGGCTTACGCCTTCTCGCTGCGAGACGAGGCCTTCAGCTTCGGCTTCTTCGGTTACGGCTCCTGCCCCGGTAATTCGCTCTACCTCTTCGAGGGGTACCGCATCGGGATGGTGAACCAGTACCTGCCGCTGGTGTGGTTCGGGGGCGCGCCGGCCGTGGTGCTCGCCTTCGCGGCGCACTTGCTGGGCACCAGGCTGGGGCGCCCGCGGGCCGGGCGGGTGGTGGCGCGGGTGCTCGCCGTCGTCCTCCTGGCCGCTCACGCCGCGGCACCGCTGGCCTTCGGCGTGGACGTGGCTGTCGACCGCGCGTGCCTCCAGGTCTGGCGCGAGATGTGGTTCCTCCTCACCCCCGACGTCGCGCCCACGCTGGCCGCGCTGTGCGTGCTGGCGGCGGTGCGGCTGCCCAGGCACCATGCTGCACGGTGACCTGGTGGGCACCGCGCCGGGATACATGGAGATCGACTTCCACTCCGACTACGAGGTCTGCGTCACCACGGAGACCTACAAGCGCCGGCCCCCGGTCGAGGTCAAGGGCTGGGACAAGGTGATCGAGGTCGGATACCAGAGCCCCACGGGAGGCTTCGTGCTGATGGACCCGTTCTACGGCCCAGGCGAGTTGCCGAACCTCGCCTTCCGCGGCAAGGGTCACTACCGCGTGCGAGTCCACTACCGCGAGCCCGACTGGGAGGCCTTCACTCCGCAGCACCTCCTGGTCATGGTCTATCCGGGCGGCGGCGACCAGGTGATCGATCTCAAGGACTGAGCGGTCAGGGCTCGAAGAGGGTCCGGGCGAGGTCGAAGGACTGGGCGGCCACGTCCTCCTCGGCCTGCCCGAACGCCTCGACGATCGCCTCGGCCAGGTCCTGCGAGCCCAGCCGCATGGCCCGGGGATCGATGCGCAGCGCGGCCAGCGAACCGGTGGGCGTGAGCTCGACCGCGACCTGGCCACCTGCGCTCTCGCCGCGCCCCCTGATCTCCTCCAGCCCGCGGCTCACCTCCTCGAATCCCGCCGTGCGCGCCGCCAGCTCCGCCAGCGCACGGTCGATCTCCGGGTCGCCGGAACGCGGTGTCGTCATCGCGGGTCCTCACTCAACGTTTGAAGATGAACGCCCTGGGCGCGTGCGCCAGTGCCGAGCGCAGGGCGCCTTCGTCGGTCAGCGACCCGCTGGCGACGAGCGGGTAGACGGTGGCGGCCGACAGGGTGCGCCGGAAGAACTTGCCCGACGGGCCCGTGCCCAGCAGCGCCTCCGTGACCCGGGTGGCGGGAAAGAACCTGCGTACGTCGCTCAGGGCCTTGATGCCGCCGTTGTAGGCTATCTCGGCGGCGAAGTGCTTGCCCGCGTACTCCCAGAGGTTGCCCATCGGCTGGCCGGTGGCCGCGGAGCCGGCCGCGTGCACGCCGGTCTTGAGCCCGGTCCACAGGACGGAGTCCGCCAGCGCGTCGAGCCCCTCCCGTACCAGGTAGTTGCCCACCCGGAACTTGCCGATCCGCTGCCGGAGGATCAGCTGGGTGATCTTCTGGAAGATGGTGCGCTCCAGCTTGGCCCTGGCCACCAGCCACTTGAACGCCCGCTCCGCCGCGATCCTGGCCGCCGGGTACACGAAGCCGAACATCATCGTGAACGCCATGGCGGCGAGCTGGGTGCCGATGATCCGGAGTTGCTCCCTGTGCTGCTCCACCGCGTCGGCGTACTCGTCGCAGCCGGCGGCCAGCTCCCGCAACTCCTCCTGGAGCGCGGCGTAGCGGGGGGCCAGCTCGTACGGCCACACGTCCGCGAAGCGGTCCACGGCCCGGCTGTCGTTCGCCTCGCGAACACCGGCCACGCCGGTCCCGGTCCGTTGCGCCAGGGTGCCGATGGCGTCGGCGAACGCGCGCAGCTGCTCGGCCCGTGCCCGCAGGTTGGTCACGTCGGCCACGGGCACGTGTACGCCGGCGAACCAGGCGAGCGCCTGGAACGGATCGATCATCAGGCGCCTTCCCGGCGCGGCGGAGCCTGCGGGATCGGTGGCTCGGGGATGTCCGGGATCACCGGCAGCGTGTTGATGATCCGCTGCTCCAGGAAGTCCCACAACTTGTCGAAGTCGCGCAGGTTCGCCGCCCACGCGAAGTTCTTGTCGGCGATGAGGGCCATGGCCTTGGTCAGGGAGTCGTAGCCGTCCTCGTACCACTCGGCGAACGCGCGGCCGTCCTCGTCGTCGCCGACCAGGGAGGAGGTGGTCCCCATCGACGTGGACGAGCGCCGTAGCGCCTCCACGTCGTCGCCGATCTTGTCGAAGAGCGTGGCCAGCCCGCGGATCGACGTCCAGTCGATCTGGACCCGATCTCCGAGGTCCGGCATGAGCGCCCCCAAACAGGCATGATCAATGACATACGCACATTAACGGGGACAAATTTCGCCGGTGTTAATTTCGGGAATACGAAGTGTTCATCCAGGACGGGGTTTCCTGGAGCAGCTCGTACAGCTCGTCGAGGGGCTCCTGCTCGATGGCGCCCGTACGTGCCAGGTCCTCGACGCGCTGGCACAGCGCGGCCTCGCGGGCGGCGCCGACGGTCGCGCAGCCGCCCTTGAGCCGGTGCGCGAGCGCGGCCACCTCCGGCAGGTCCCCGGCCTGAGCCGCCTGCCTGAGCTCGTCGAACGTGCGCATGGCGGTCGCGACGTAGGCCGCCCCGACGTCCGCCAGCGCATCCGGCGACAGGCCCGCCAGCTCGGGCGGGAGTCCGGCGGACGCGGCCCACTCCGGGATCCTGGCGAGCACGCGCGGCCAGTCCACCGGCTTGGCCAGGTGATCGTCCATGCCCGCCGCCAGGCACCTGATCCGGTCGTCCGGCATCGCCGCCGCGGTCATCGCGATGATCGGGGTGTGCGCGTCCTCGCGCCTCCTGATCTCCGCGGTCGCGGTCAGGCCGTCCAGTACGGGCAGCTGGCAGTCCATGAACACCAGGTCGTAGCCGCCCGCCAGCACGGCCCGCATGGCCTGCTCGCCGTCGGCCACCACCTCGACCTCGTGCCCCGCCCGCCGCAGGACGAGCATCGCCACCTCCCGGCTCACCTCGTCGTCCTCGGCCACCAGGATGCGCGCTCCGCCGTCGGGCCCCGCGGCCTCCGCCCCGTTGCGCGGCTCGCCCGGGCACTCCGCGGTGCGCAGGGCGTTCTGGACGGCGGCGAGCAGGCGGCGGCGGCTGAGCGGCCGGGTGATCGACTGCACGGTGCGCTCGTCCGCCCCGCCCGGCCAGGCGAACCCGGCCCGCCCCGGCGTGACGACCACGATGACGCTGGTGGCCTGGAGCAGCGGATCGGTCAGGATCGTATGGGCCAACGACTCGGACGCCTCGGTCTCGGTGGCCGTCGTGCCGAGGTCGAGGGCGACGACGGCCAGCTCGTACGGCGTGCCGCTGGTGGCGGCGGCCCGCAGCAGCGTCAGGGCGGACTCCTCGTCCCTGGTCTGCTCCACGTCGAGACCCGCGTCCGCCAGGAACCGCCCGGCCAGCGCCCGGTCCTCGGGCCGCGGGTCGGCGACCAGCGCGCGCCGCCCCTCCAGCTCCTCGGCCCCGGGCTCCGACCAGGTCAGCACGTCCACCGGCAGCCGCACCCAGAACCGGCTGCCCACCCCCTCCACGCTGTCCAGCCCGATCTGCCCGCCCATGAGCTCGGTGAGCTGCCTGCTGATCGCCAGGCCCAGGCCGCTGCCGCGGGTCCTGCGCGTGATGGCCGAGTCGACCTGCCGGAACACGCCGAACACCCCTTCCCGATCGTCGGGGCCCACCCCGATCCCGGTGTCGGCGACCGCGAACCTGAGCACCGCCCGCGACCCGCCCGGCTCGCCCTCGTCGAGCGTGACGTGCAGGTCCACGCCGCCCTGGACGGTGAACTTCAGCGCGTTGCCCACCACGTTCGTCAGCACCTGGCGCAACCGCGCGGGATCCCCCGCCACCTGCCGCGGCACGTCCTCGTCGAGCCGCAACGTGAGCCAGAGCCCCTGCTCGTACGCCTGCGGCGCGAACGGCGCCACCACCTCGTCGCACAACCGCGGCAGGTCGAACGGCGCCGCCTCCACCTGCAGATGCCCCGCCTCGATCTTGGACAGGTCGAGGAAGTCGTCCATCAGGCGCAACACGTTCTGGGCCGACTCCTGGGCGGTGGAGGCGTAGTGGCGCTGCTCGTCGTCCAGCCGGGTGCCCATGAGCAGGGAGTTCATGCCGAGTACGCCGTTGATCGGGGTGCGGATCTCGTGGCTGATCTTGCCCAGGAACTCGGACTTCGCCCTGGACGCGCTGACCGCCTCGTCCCTGGCGGCGGCCAGCTCGGCCGCGTACCTGGCCAGGGTGGCCTGCGCGCGGCGGCGGCCGCGGGTGGTGTGGATCTGCAGCCCCAGGCCGATGAGGATGAGCAGGGCCAGCAGCGCCGCGACGGTCAGCACGTTGGAACGCAGCCGCTCGGCCGAGGCCAGCGCCACGGCGGCGGACACCTCGGCGGTGACCGTCCAGCCGATGCCCGGGATCGGCTCCGACGCGGACAGGACCGTTCCGTCGACGCCGAGGAACTCGCCGTTCCAGCTGCGCCCGGCGAGCGCCGCGTCCACCCGCGGGTCCTCGCGCAGGGAGGTGAGGGCGTACAGGGTCCGGCCGGGGTCGGCGACGAGCACGCCGGCCTGGTCGGTGATCAGCAGCCGGATGTCCTGGGCCTCGGCGGCCTGCTTGGCGAACGTCTGGATGGCGTCCAGGCTGTAGACCACGGTGAGGATGCCGATCATGCGCTCGCCGTCCTCGCTCGGGATCGGCACGGCCACCGCGACGGCCCTGGACACGCCGTCCATCGTGGGCGTGTACGCCTGCGAGACGTGCGCCCCGCGCCGGTCGCGCACGGCGCGGTACCAGTCGGTGCTGGCGATGTCCTGGGGCAGCGCGCTCGACGGCTCCGCGCCCAGCATGCGGCCCTCCGGCGAGATCAGGATCAGCCCGCTCACGCCGTCGTCGCGCATCCGCTTCAGCTCGCCGAGGTAACCGCGCAGCGTGGCGGCGGTGGTGTGCCCGATGGCCGCACGCACCCGGGGCTGCTGCGCGAACGCGCTGACGAGCTGCTTGAGCGAGCCCATCTGCTGCTCCACCACGACCCGGCTGACCGAGGCGGTGGTCTTGACCCGGTCGACGACCTCGTCGCTCACCGCCCGCTCCGACAGGGAGATGCTGGAGGAGGTCAGCAGCGCCAGGGGAAGCAGGCCGAGCAGCGTCCACAGGGCCGTCACCGCGAGCAGCCATCTCACCGGCGTCCGTCCTCCCCTTCGTCGCTCGCCGTCCAGACTAGGAGGAAACGGACGCGCGGGGGAGGATGGTGGTGAGCAGAACGCGCAAAAGGCGATCTGATTTAACAAGAGCTGCCTAAGCTGCAATGATCCATATCTGTTGGACGAGGAGCGTGGCGATGCCTGACGCCAGGGACATCACCGTTCTCATCGTGGACGACGACCCGGTCGTCACCGCGGCCCTGCACGCGCAGGTGAACCGGGTGCTCGGGTTCAGGGTGGTGGGGATCGCGCACACCGGGCAGGCGGCGCTCGCCGCCGCGGGCCGGTTCGCGCCCCGGCTGATCCTGCTGGACCTGCACCTGCCCGACCTCCCCGGGCTGGAGGTGGCGCACCGGCTGCGCCGCTCCGATCAGCCGCCCGCCGACGTGATCGTGATCTCCGGCCATCACGAGTCGGCGGCGGTACGCGCGGCCATGCAGCACGGCGCGCTCTACTACCTCGTCAAGCCGACCAGGGCCGGCACCCTGGAGCAGACGCTGCTGCGGTACGCCGCCACGGTGGAGCAGCTCGCGGCGGGCGGCCGCTTCGCCGAGCAGCAGGAGATCGACCGGGTCTTCCGCTCGCTCCACCTCGACCAGTGCGCCCGGCCGAAGAGCATCTCCCCGGCGACCGAGCAGGCGGTCCTCGACGCGCTGGCCTCCGTCGAGGAGGACGTGTCGGCGCACGAGCTGGCCGGGATGATCGGCATCAGCCGCGCCACCGCCCGCCGTTACTTAGAGCACCTCGCCGAGCGCGGCCAGGTCGAGGGGCAGCCGAGGTACGGGCCGACCGGGCGGCCCCAGCACCGGTACCGCGTGCGGTGACCACGCTCAGGGCGCTGCTCGCCGTGCTGATGTGCCTCCTGGCCGCGGGCTGCGGCGAGGGCAACCCGTTCCCCGAGGGCTCGACCATGGCGCGCATCAGGGACCGCGGCGTCCTCACCGTCGGCATCAAGTTCGACCAGCCGATGTTCGGTTACAAGGACCCGGACAGCGGGCGGATCATCGGATTCGACGCGGAGATGGCCCGGATGGTCGCCAAGGACCTGACCGGCAGCGAGCGCAACATCCGCTTCGTCGAGACCGTGTCGCGCGAGCGGGAGAACTTCCTCGCCCAGCAGGTCGTGGACCTGGTCATCGCCACCTACTCGATCACGGAGGCGCGCGGCCGGCTGGTCGCCTTCACCGACCCCTACTACGTCGCCGGCCAGGACATCCTCGTCAGGTCCGGGGACACCAGCATCGGCGAGGCGTCGGACCTCGACGGCAAGAGCGTGTGCACGGCCAAGGGCTCCACCTCCGTCGATCGGCTGCGCGACGAGGTGCCCGGCGCCCACCTGGAGATCGTCGACGCCTACAGCGTGTGCGTGCCCGCGCTCATGGCCGGACGGGTCGACGCGCTCAGCACCGACGACACCATCCTGCTCGGCCTGCTGGCCCAGCATCCTGACACGCTGCGGCTGGTGGGCAAGCCGTTCGGGCGGGAGCCGTACGGGATGGGCGTGCGCAAGCAGGACACGGCCTTCCGCGACTACCTCAACGGGCTGATCGCCCGCTCCCTGCGCGACGGGCAGTGGGACCGGGCCTTCATGGCCACCATCGGCGTCTCAGGGGCGACGCCGAACCAGTCCAAACCCACCGGTAGCTGAGCAGCGGGGGCACCAGGCCCGCCAATCGCTGAGCAGAACGATCACAAGCCCTTAGCCGGAAACATGCGGCTCCTACGGTTACGCCAACGCTGACCGAGACAAGGAGCGTGACGTATGTCCGAGGCGGACCTGATCGTCCTGGACCAGGTCAACAAGCGCTACGGCGACCTCCACGTGCTCAGGGACGTCAACCTGAACGTCCGGCAGGGCGAGGTCGTCGTGATCATCGGCCCCTCCGGCGCGGGCAAGTCGACCCTGTGCCGCGCGATCAACCGGCTGGAGAGCATCGACTCCGGCACGATCAGCGTGGACGGCACGCCGCTGCCGGCGGAGGGACGCCAGCTCGCCCGGCTGCGCGCCGAGGTGGGCATGGTCTTCCAGTCGTTCAACCTCTTCGCCCACAAGACCGTCCTGGACAACGTCGTCCTCGGGCAGGTCCACGTGCTGAAGAGGCCCAAGGACGCCGCCGTGCGCAAGGCCCGCGAGCTGCTCGACCGGGTGGGCATCGGCGGCCAGGCGGCCAAGTTCCCCGCCCAGCTGTCCGGCGGCCAGCAGCAGCGGGTGGCCATCGCCCGCGCGCTGGCCATGGAGCCGAAGGTGATCCTCTTCGACGAGCCCACCTCGGCGCTCGACCCCGAGATGGTCAACGAGGTGCTCGAGGTCATGACCTCGCTCGCCCGAGACGGCATGACCATGGTCGTCGTCACCCACGAGATGGGCTTCGCCCGGCGGGCGGCCGACCGGGTCGTGTTCATGGCCGACGGCGAGATCGTCGAGCAGAACGCCCCCGACGCCTTCTTCGGCTCCCCGAGCAGCGAGCGCGCCCAGTCCTTCCTCGCCAAGATCCTCACCCACTAAGGAGCCAGCATGTTTGGCAGATCCCTCTATGCGACGTTCGCCGTGATCGCGTTGGCCGCCACCGCCTGCGGCGGCGGCCAGGAGAGCTACGCCTCCGTCGTGGACAAGGCCAAGAACGACAAGAAGCTGGTGATCGGCGTGAAGGCCGACCAGCCGGGGCTGGGCCTGCGCACGCCCGACGGCGCCTTCGCCGGGTTCGACATCGAGGTCGCCAAGTACGTGGCCAAGGCGCTCGGGGTCGAGCCGAAGGACATCACGTTCAAGGAGACCGTGTCGGCGAACCGGGAGGCGTTCATCGAGCAGGGTCAGGTGGACATGGTGGTGGCGACGTACTCGATCACCGACGCCAGGAAGCAGAAGGTGTCCTTCGCCGGCCCGTACTTCGTGGCCGGGCAGGACCTGCTGGTCAGGGCGGACGACGCGGCGCTGACCGGGCCCGAGACGCTGAACGGCAAGAAGTTGTGCTCGGTCGCCGGCTCGACCCCGGCGCAGAAGGTCAAGACGGAGTACGCCAAGGAGGTGCAGCTGCAGGAGGAGCGGACGTACTCGGCGTGCGTGGACCGAGTGCTCGGCGGCCAGCTCGACGCCATCACCACGGACAACGTCATCCTGGCCGGCTACGCCGCGCAGCACGCGGGCAAGCTCAAGGTGGTCGGCAAGACGTTCAGCACCGAGAAGTACGGCATCGGCCTGAAAAAGGATGACACGGCGGGGCGTAACGCGGTCAACGACGCGCTGACCAAGATGTTCACGGACGGCAGCTGGAAGAAGGCGCTGGAGGGCAGCGTCGGCGCCTCCGGCTTCCCCGTCCCGGCGGCCCCGCAGCTGGAGCGGTACTGATCGCATGGACGCGTTGCTGCTCGAACGCGACACCATCCTCGCCGCGTTCTGGATGACGGTACGCCTGACGGCGGTCAGCGCGCTCGGCTCCCTGGTGCTGGGCACGCTGCTGACCGCCATGCGGGTCGCCCCGCTGACCACCCTGCGCGGCGCCGCGAGCGTCTACGTGGCCGTGGCCCGCAACACGCCGCTCACCCTGGTGCTGCTGTTCACCGGCCTGGGCATCGGGGCGAACCTGGGAGTGGAGCTCTCCGACGACATCGCGACCAACAACTTCTGGCTCGCCTCCATCGGGCTGACGGCCTACACGTCGGCGTTCGTCTGCGAGGCCCTGCGGTCCGGGCTCAACACGGTGCCGGTCGGCCAGGCGGAGGCGGCCAGGTCGCTGGGGCTCGGGTTCGTCAAGACGCTCGGGCTGATCACGCTGCCGCAGGCCTTCCGCGCCGTGGTGGCGCCGCTGGGCAGCATCCTGATCGCGCTGACCAAGAACACCACGATCGCGCTCGTGGTGGGCGTGAGCGAGGCGTCCGTGCGGATGCGCGAGATGATCGAGACGTACGGGGACCAGGTCATCGAGATCTTTCTGGGGTTCGCCGCCGGGTTCGTGCTGCTGTGCCTGCCGATGGGGCTGGTGTTCGGCTGGTTGTCACGCCGGATGGCGGTGACCAGATGAGCTACGCGATCTTCCTGGTGGTGACGAGATGAGCTTCGCGAACCTTTACGAGCGGCCGGGGCCGCGTGGGATCCGGCGCAACCGGGTGCTGGCGGTGGCCGTCGCGGCCGCGCTGCTGGCGCTGGCGTACCTGGTCTACGTGCGCTTCGACGAGAAGGACCAGTGGGCGGCGAGCAAGTGGACGCCGCTGCTGCGCGGCGACGTCTGGGCCACGTTCATCCTGCCAGGGCTGGTGGGAACCCTGTCCGCGGCGGTGGCCGGGGTGGTGCTGGCCGGGCTGTTCGGGCTCGTGTTCGCGACCGCCCGGATGTCCGACCACCGGTGGATCCGGGTGCCCGCGGCCATGGTGGTGGAGTTCTTCAGGTCCGTGCCCCTCCTTCTGCTGATCTTCTTCGCGTTCTTCGGCTCGTTCGCCCTCCTGGGGGTGAACATCTCGGCGTTTTCGGCGGTGGTCTTCGGGCTCACGCTCTACAACGGGTCGGTGATCGCGGAGATCGTCCGGGCCGGGGTGGTGAGCCTGCCGAGGGGGCAGAGCGAGGCGGCGTACGCGATGGGCATGCGCAAGGGCCAGGTGATGCGGCTCGTCCTGCTGCCGCAGGCGCTGCGGGCCATGACGCCGGTCCTGGTCAGCCAGTTCGTGGTGCTGCTGAAGGACTCGGCGCTGGGGCTCATCGTGGGCTACGACGAGCTGGTGGACCGGGGCCTGAACGGGATCGCGGCCAACTTCTCGAACGTCATCCCGGCGGCGATCCTCATCGCGGCCATCTTCATCCTGATCAACCTCTCCCTGGACCGCCTGGCCCAGCGCCTGAGCCTGCGCTGACTGGCGGCGGGCGTCAGGCGCTGCCGTCGGGAACTCGGTCGAGCCGCTGGTACAGGCCGTACACGAAGCGGGCGCGGTAGGCCGTGCCGTCGTGGGCGAAGTCGACCGCCCAATGGTGCGGGGCACCACCCTCACATTGGGCGGCCCCTGGGAAACTGGTGACGACGTCGCCGACGACGCACCCCCAAGGCGTCAGATCGGCGAAGGCCATTGCCGCATCGCCGCGGGGACGGACGAACCACTGGTTCCACACCTCGCCACCGGGTCCGGCCAGGACCTCGAACTCCAGGCCCGGCCAGGCCGGCAGGGCCCAGCGGCGCACGCCGCAGGTCAGGCTCCCGATCGGCGTCACACCCTGGTAGGACGGCGGGCCGAGCACCCTCCGCAATCCGGCCCGCCCCCTGCTGGCATGCACGATCCTCGTCCAATGGGTGTGCGCGGCGCGCAGTTCGGCCCAGGACGCGCCCATGTTCTTGAGCGCGTCTTCCACCTGTTCCGCGTTGAGGTCCCGCATCCGGTGCATCAACGACAGCTCGAACTCCCGGATCCCGAATCCCATGCCAGCCAGCTTGCCAGACCCCCGCACGTCTACCACCGGTGATGACAGCGTCTGTGCGACTACGGATGTAGTGCGGGCCGGGAATCTACGACGATTGACCGTCCCCGCAGGCGCGAACCCGCCCGTCCCCAGCCGCTGCCGGGTCCCGCACCTCGTGCTAGCCGAGCCAGCCCGGTGCCACCAGGACGGCCCAGGCCGCGAGGGGACCGGCCACGACGATCACTCCGCCGTACGCCAGCAACCTGCGGTAGAACGCGTCCCGGTCCATGCCCCGGACGTTGGCCACGAGCAGCGCCCCCGTCGTGGAGAACGGGCTGACGTCCACGATGGCCGACGACACCGACAGCGCCGCGATCATCGCGATCGGGCCCAGGGTGCCCTGGTTCAGCAGGGGCACGGCCAGCGGCACCAGGGCGCCCAGGATGCCCACGGTCGAGGCGAAGGCCGACACGACGCCGCCCACGTAGCAGATGAGCAGCGCCACCAGCAGCGGGATGCCGATCGCCGCCACCGAGGAGCCGACGTAGTCGACGGTGCCGATCTCCTGCAGCACGCCCACGTACGTGACGACACCGCAGATCAGCAGCACGGTCGGCCAGGCGACCTTCTCCACGGCGCCCTTGTTGGTCTTGGGGGAGGTGAGCGAGAGCACGACGGCGACGCTGACGGCGGTCAGGCCCACGTCGAGCTTGAACGCCAGCACGGCCACGCAGAGCGCGACGATGCCGGTCAGCGTCAGCGCCTGGTGCGCGGTGAGCCGCAGGCCGCCGCCGTCGACACCGGTCTCGGGGGCTTTGGTGTCGGGGGCGACCGCGGTGGTGACCGTGCCTCCGGACGCGGCCGAACCCGAGCCCTCTGTGGAGGTCGCCTCGGGAGCGCCTTCCTGGCTCGGGGTGATGGCGCCGCGGCTCACCAGCTGACGGCCGCCGAAGATGAAGAAGACGATCGCCGCCGCGGCCGTGTTGAACGCGAAGCTCGACAGGAACAACACCAGGTTGTCACCGGGCAGGTTCGCGTCCCGCGTCACGCCGTTCACGATCCCGCCGAGCACGCTGATCGGCGAGAACGCGCCCGCCTGCGTGCCGTGCGCCACCATGAGCCCGATCAGCATCGGGTGGATCCGGTAGTCGGCCGCGAAGCCGAACGCGATGGGCGCCAGGATCGCCGCCACCGCCGGAGCAGGCGCGCCCACGGCCGTCAGCAGGGCCGAGATGGCGAACACGACCGGCGGGATGGCGGCGATCCGCCCCCGGACCAGGTGCACGGCAGCTCGTACGAGCCAGTCGACCGTGCCGTTGTTGGTCGCGATCGCGAACAGGAGCGTCACCCCGACGAGGATCACGAACAGGCTGCCGGGGAACGCCCCCAGGATGTCGTCGGTGCTCATGCCGGCGGCCAGCGTACCGACGAGGAAGGCGCCGACGAGGGCCAGCGCTCCCAGGTTCACCGGGAAGACGGTGGCGACGAGGAACATGGCGATGAGGGCGAGAATGGACAGGAGCTCTGCGGACACTGCTAACTCCGATCTCCCCCGAGCGTTTATGGCAGGCCGGCGGCCCAATGGATGAGCTCGACCGGATGGCGGGCAACGCGTCCCGCGCCGTGGGCGATCTGCTGACGGCACGAGACCCCCGTGGCCGCCAGCAGGGTGTCGGGCGAGGATGCGGCGATCGCCGGGAAGAGCCGGAGACCGCCGATCTTCATGGACAGGTCGTAGTGCTCGGCCTCGAAGCCGAACGATCCGGCCATGCCGCAGCAGCCGGCGTCGAGCTCTTCCACCTCCGCTCCGGGGATCCTGGACAGCAGCGCCCGCGTGGCCGCGGTGCCGACGACGGCTTTCTCGTGGCAGTGGCCGTGCAGGAGGATCCTGCGCCCGCTCAACGCGTCGCCCAGCACCAGTGAGCCGTCGTCGATCGCCTCCGTGAGCAGCTCGGGCACGAGCCTGGCGCGGGCCGCCACCGCCGCCACCCGGGAGTCGCCGGGGAGCAGGGCGGCGTACTCGTCCTTGAGCGTGAGCAGGCAGGACGGCTCCAGGCCGACGATCGGGGCGTCCGAACGGCTCAGCCTGCCGACCATCGCCTCGGCCATCGTGCGCGCCTGGTCCAGGAGGCCCTTGGAGATGCTGGAGCGGCCGCAGCAGCCTTCGGACGCCAGGTTCACCCGGTAGCCCGCGCGTTCCAGCAGCTCGACGGCGGCCCGCCCGATGCCGGGCTCGCTGTAGGTGGTGAAGGAGTCGGCCAGCAGGATGACCTCCCGGCCCGCCTTTTCCGGCCTGGCTGCGTACCAGCGGATGAGGTTGTCGCGTCGGAAGCGGGGGAGGGGTCGCTTCCGGCTCAGGCCGAGCGGGCCGCGGGTGGCGCCGGCGAGCCAGTTCGACAGCGGCGCGGTGGCCGAGCCGAGCCGGTTGAGCGTCCTGATCGCGCCGAACAGGCGCGAGCGCAGCGGTACGCCGTGCATCTCCTGATACTGGTGGAGGAACTCGCTCTTCAGCGCCGCCATGTCCACCCCCAGCGGGCACTCCGACTGGCACGCCTTGCACTCCAGGCACAGGTCGAGGATCCCGTGCAGCCGCTCGTCTCCCAGCGCCTGCCGGGGATCGTCCGTAGAGAGCGCCTTGACCAGGGCGTTGGCCCGGCCGCGGGTGGAGTGCTCCTCCTCGCGGGTGGCCATGTACGAGGGGCACATGACGCCCGTGTCGTCCTTGCGGCAGACGCCGACGTTCATGCACCGGTCGGCGGCTGCGTGCATGCCTCCGGCGAATGTCAGGGTGGTGCGCAGTGGGCGCGGCTCGGGCGCCGCCGGATCGCGCAGGTGCACCGTCATCGGCGGCGCGTCGACGATCTTGCCGGGGTTCAGCAGGCCGCTCGGGTCGAAGATCCGCTTGACCTGCCGCATCGCCTCGTAGATCTCGTCACCGAACAACCGCCGGTTGAACTCGGACCTGGCCAGCCCGTCGCCGTGCTCGCTGGAGTTCACGCCGCCGTGCCGGGCGGCCAGCTCGGCGACCTCCTCGGCGACCGCGCGCATCGTGCTGATCTCGCCGGGTACACGCAGGTCCACGAACGGGCGGATGTGCAGGCAGCCGACCGAGCAGTGCCCGTAGAACCCCGCGCGCAGGCCGTGGCGGTCGAGGATCTCCGCGAACTCCTCGACGTACGGCAGCAGCCGGTCCGGCGGCACCGCCGTGTCCTCCACGAACGCCAGCGGCCTGCGACTGCCCACACTGGAGGCCATCAGCAGGCCGAGCCCGGCCTTGCGCACCTTGAGCACGGCCGCCTGCTGCTCCGCGGTGACGGCCCGGAGGGTGTGGTAGCCGTGGCCGTTCGACTTCCAGGTGGCGGCGAGCTTGTCCACGCGGTCGGCCACCTCGGCCGGGCCGTCGCCGAAGAACTCGACGAACAGCAGCGCCTCGGGATCGCCCTCCAGGATGTCGCCGAGCCCGGCGTAGTCGACGCGCTGCTTGGACAGGTCGAGGATGGCCTTGTCCAGGAGCTCGACCGAGGCGGCGCCGAAGGAGAGCGCGTCCGCGGTGGCCGCGACGGCGGCCGCGGTGGAGGTAAAGTGGCCGACGGCGATGGCCTTGGCCCGCGGCCGGTCCACCAGCGCGACCGTGGCCTCGGTGACGACGGCCAGCGTGCCTTCCGAGCCGACGATCAGCTTCGTGAGGTCGGGCAGGCCGCGGGCGGCGAGGTCGAGGCGGTAGCCGCCCGAGTGGCGCCAGAACCGCGGGAACCCCGTCAGATCGAGCCCTCCCAGGACGTCGCCCACCGCGGCGTTCAGCCGGGAATCGGTGGCCAGGTCGGGCGTGGTGGCGTCGGCGAGCACCACGCGCAGCGCCTCGACGTGGTCGACCGTCGACCCGTACAGCACCGAGTGGCTGCCCGCCGAGTTGTTGCCGATCATCCCGCCGATCGTGGCCCTGTTGCTGGTCGAGGTGTCCGGCCCGAACATCAGCCCGTGCTTGCGGGCCGCCCGGTTGAGCTGGTCCTGCACCACGCCCGGCTGCACCCTGGCGGATCTGCCGTCGATCTCCAGGATCCGGTTCATGTGCCGGGAGAAGTCGACGATCACCGCCGCCCCCACCGTCTGCCCGGCCAGGCTGGTGCCCGCGCCGCGCGGCAGCACCGGCACGCCCAGCTCGCCGCACGCCACCACCAGTGCCTGGACGTCGTCGGCATGCCGGGGGAAGGCGACGGCGAGGGGCTCGATCGCGTACATGCTGGCGTCGGAGGCGTACAGGTGCCTGGTGTACGGATCGTCCCGCACGTCCCCGCCGATCAGCGGTGACAGCGTCCGCGCCAGGCTCATCCGGCCTCCTCCAGGTACGCCAGCGCCGCACGTACCCCGCCGTCCTTGATCGGCACCCCGGCCCCGCTCAGCCCCATCTCGACCCCGCTCAGCGTGCCCGCGAGCATCAGGTCGTTGAAATGACCGAGGTGCCCGATCCGGAACACACGACCCGCGAGCCGCCCGAGCCCGGTGCCGAGGGACATGTCGTACCGCTCCAGGATGAGCCGCCTGACCTCGTCGGCGTCGTGCCCGTCGGGCATCAGCACCGCAGTGAGCGAGCTGGAGTGTTCGCGCTCGTCGGCGCAGAGCACCTCGAGCCCCCAGGCCCGTACGGCCCGCCGCGTCGCCTCGGCGTGCCGGTCGTGCCGGGCGAAGACCGCGGCCAGGCCCTCCTCGGCCAGCAGGTCGAGCGCCGCGCGCAGGCCGTACAGGAGGTTGGTCGGGGGTGTGTACGGGAAGAAGCCCTGGCGGTTGGCCGCGATGATCGGCTCCCAGTCCCAGTACGAGCGGGGCAGCCGGCCCCGGTGCGCCAGCGCCTTCGGGCTGACCGCGTTGAAGCCGATGCCGGGCGGCAGCATGAGGCCCTTCTGGGAGCAGCCGACGGTCACGTCCACGCCCCACTCGTCGTGGCGGTAGACCATCGAGCCCAGCGACGAGATCGTGTCCACCAGCAGCAGCGCCGGATGCCCGGTCCGGTCGATGGCCGCGCGGATCTCCGGGATCCGGCTGCGTACGCCGGTCGAGGTCTCGTTGTGCACCACCATGACCGCGGCGTGGCCGGCGGTGAGGAGGTCGGCGATCGCGTCCGGGTCGGCGCCGTGCCGCCAGTCGCCGGGGACCAGGTCGACGACCAGCCCGAGCCGGGTGGCCATGTCGCACCACAACGTGGAGAAGTGCCCGGTCTCGAACGCCAGCACCCTGTCGCCCGGCGACAGCGTGTTGACCAGCGCCGCCTCCCAGGCCCCCGTGCCCGACGACGGGTAGACGATCACGTGGTGGCGGGTCTGGAAGACGTCCTTCAGCCGTTCGAGCAGTTCGGTCGCCAGCCGGGCGAAGGCCGGACCGCGGTGGTCGATCGTGGGCTGGGCGATGGCGCGCAGCACCCGGTCGGGAACGTTGGTCGGACCGGGGATCTGCAGGAAGTGGCGGCCCACTGTCGTCGACTCCTCCGTGCCATCACACGGCACGGCGTGCCGTGGTGCGGTTCATTAACATTAGAATCGGTCCGCAGAGGAGTCAATGCATGCAGAACGTGATCAACGCCCTCCGAGTGCTCGAAGAGGTCGCCATCCGGCAGCCCGCCGGGGTCGGCGAGCTGGCCCGCGAGTTGCGACTGCCCAAGAGCACGGTGCAGCGCTCGCTGAAGACGCTGCACGAAGCCGGGTGGATCAGGCCCGCGGGGGGCACGGTCACGCGCTGGCAGGTCACCAGCAAGGCGCTCCAGGTCGGCCGCCGGGCCGAGCTCGGCCTGCGGGACGCGGCGATGCCGGTCATGGAGGAGCTGCGCCAGCGCACCGGCGAGACGATCCACCTGATGGTGCCGGAGGGCGACGCGGTGGTCCTGATCGAGCGGCTGGAGACCGACAAGCCGCTGCGCATCGTGTTGCCGCTCGGGATTCGGCTGCCGCTGCACGCCTCGGCCAACGGCAAGGCCGTGCTCGCTCACCTGGGGCGCCCGTTAGCCGAGCTGCCCTCGTACACGGAGACCACGATCACCGACCCGGCCAGGCTCCGGGCCGAACTGGAAGCGGTCCACCTGCGTGGCTACGCGGACAACCGGGGCGAATGGCGCTCCGACATCGCCGCCGTGGCCGCCGCCGTCCTGGGCCCCGACGGCCCGGTGGCCAGCCTCAGCATCTCCATGCCGGCCAGCCGCATGCCGGAAGAGCTCCGAGTCGAGTACGGCAAGCTGGTCACCCAGGCAGCTCGAACCTTGACCGACTCCCTCGGCTGATCGGCCACGGATTTGTCGTAGACGATCTCTAGTGTCCTTCGCATGACGACAGCCGAGCGTTCCCACGCCGCACCCCCTGCCGACAGCCGCGCTCTCCCCCCACGGCCTGGCGGAGGCGATCGTGTGAGCGGCTGGGAGAGCGTGCGGGAGGCCATCGACAGCGGCGACGCCTCGCGGGTGGCGGACGAGGTGCTGCGGCTCGACGAGACGGGGCGCCGTGAGGTGGCCCACGAGCTGCCCGGCCACATCGGCACAGCCAGAAAGACGGCCCACGAACGCTACGACCGGCAGGAGGCCGAGGCCAACGCGGCCGAGGAGCGGGCCAGGGAGGAGTTCGTCCGGGTCGAGATGGCCAGGGGCGCCTCCATCGACGACGCGCACGAGAGGTGGTGGACGGGGGGCAACCACTATCACTACGCACACCGGGCCGATTGGGGGCGGCGCGACAACTGGATCGAGCCCATGCGGGTCGCGGGCGCGGGCACGCTGGGCGGTGCGGCGGCGGTGACCACGTGGCTCTACCGGCGCGACTTCGCCCGCTGGGGGGCGGTGATCGACCCCGATCCGCTGCTGCGGGTCATCGCCGCGCGCCCGCCCGAGTGGCAGGCCGACCTCGCCGTACGCCTGGCACGGCGCCTGCGCGGCACCCGGGCGCAGGCCAGGGACGACAGCGCGGCCCTGGCGCTGGAGTTGCTGCGCCGCACCGGAGCCGTCCCGCCCGAGCATGAGCCGCTCGTGGTCGCCTGGGTGTCCACCCCGCCCGACCTGGAGCACGACCCGCTGGCCGAGCACCTGGTGCCGCGGATCTTCGAGGCGGAGGGCGTGGGCCGGGTGCTGCGCGACGACCGGCTCGACCTGCCGGAGTGCGCCGCGAACCGGCATTCCTGGCAGCGCTCCCTGCGCGACCTGGCCGACGCGGGCAAGGTCGGCCGGGAGCTGCTGGTGGACGGCTGCGTACGCCGGTTCCTGCGCGGCGGCAGCGCCACCGACCTGCGCTTCTTCGCTCGCCTGCACGACCTGCTCGATCCGGCGCCCAGTCCGGAGCGCTCCCGCGACTACCTGCGGCTGCTGTCCGCCGCACCGGGCCCGGTGGCCGAGCTGGCCCTCCGCCAACTGCGCCGCATAGGCAAGCCGGCAGGCGAAACGGCCGAGAGCGGTGGAGGCGGGCTGAGCGGTGAGGAGGTCAACGAGGCGGTGACGGCGCTGCTGTTCCGCGCCGAGGGCAAGCTGGTGCGCGCCGGCCTGAGCTGGCTCGACCAGGCCGCCCGCGACGCCGGTGACGACCTCGACCACCTGGCGCCCGCGCTCGCGTCGGCGTTCCTGTGCGAGTCGTACGAGGTCCAGGAGCGCTCGGTCCGCCTGGCCGTCAGGCACGCACGTCGCTTTTCGCCCGTCGGCGCCGAGGCCGTGCGAGAGGCGGCGAGCGTCCTGCCCGCGGACCTGGCGGCGCGGCTGTCGCAGGCGTACGGCGAGGTGGGCGTATCGCCGGTGGAGACCGAGGCGTTCGAGGCCGTCCCGCTCCCATCATTCGAGGCGCCCGCCCACGAGCCGTTCCCCCCGGCGATCGGCAACCTGGCCGGCACCTACAACCATCTCCACCACGACTTCGCCTTCGAACGCTGGCTCGACGGCTTCGTCCGCGACCCCGGGGCCAGGGAGTCCCCGCCAGGCCAGACCAAGCTCTACGAGCTGCGCGAATGGCCGCATCTCGAACAATGGACCGAGGCGCTGCTGCGGGAGGACGCCGACCCCGGCCAGGAGCCGCCCGTCCCCGAGCCAGGGCACCCCAAACGCGTTCTCGCCCGCAGCAACGAGGGTGATTTCGAGGCCGGCGTCGCCCACCTGACCCCGGGCATGCGCGACAACCTCGGCGCGAGTCTCTCCGCGCTGGGCCTTCCCTTTCGCGACAACGAGCACTCCGCGGCGGGCTCGCCGGCCGAAGGGGAGATCGTCGGCTTGGTGAAGATGTACAGCAGCCGGAGATCTCCGCGGAAGGAGCCGGAGCAGCCGCGTGACCGGCTGCCCAACCAGCGCTCCGTCTCGCCGCCGCACTGGGCCATGCTGCTGCGCTGCGCCGAGATCCATGCCGCGCTGAAGGCCGGGACGCTGCCCCCGTACCTGCTGGCCACCCCGACCCTCACCTCCGGCCACCTCGACCCGGCCGAGCTGGTCACCCGCCTGGAGGGCTACGAGCGGGCGGGCGTGGCGGCACTGCCCGCCGACCTGGGGCAGGCGCTGCTGCGCGTGCCGCGCGAGGTGGACCCTGACGTGACGGCCCGCGCCGGACGGCTGGCCTCCGAGGCGGGCGCCACGCTGGCGAGCTGGCTGAAGGAACGTCCCGAGCCCGCGATGCGCGTGGACTGGTCCCACGGCAACGGCGACTACACCCACGACCACCAGCCGGGAGAGCACAGTCCCCGGCTGCACCCGCGCATCCGGATGGAGCCGACGGGGCTGGCGCTGGTCGACGCGCTCCTGTCCGACCCGCCGTCCTCTCGTTGGGAGGAGCACGGCGGCTACATGCCGACCTGGCGGCTCCTGCTGCCCTCCGACCGGGAGGCGGTGGCCATGCACTTCCTGCCGCACCTGTTCTACGGCTGGGAACGGTCTGGCTACTTCCACCAGTACGTGACCGAGCTGTACTACCAGGACGGACCCGTGGGCGAAGGGCTGGCGCTGCTGATCGGCTGGCTGCTGGCCGAGCGCGGCTGGTTCCAGTCGGCCGAACGCGGCCACGAGCTGCTGCTGCGGGCCGCCGCCAGGGGCTGCCTGCCCGCTGTGGAGTGCGGGAGACAGCTCGGCCTGGCCCTGCGCAGGACCGAGATCAAGGTGGGCCAGGTGCGGTCGGCGCTGGAGGACTGCGCGAGGAAGGGCGCACACCGGGAGGTCTGGGAGATCATGACCGGCCTGCTGCCCGTCTTCCTGCCGGGGCCGGGCGAACGGGCGCACTCCGCCCACACCCAGGCGCTAACGTTCGCCGTCGAGGCCGCCACCTGGGCGGACGCACGCGGGACGATCCCCGTGGTCGCGGGGATCGCCGCACGCAAGGGGTCGAGCGGTTTCGTCCGCACGGCCCGCCACCTGCACGAGCAACTCGACCGGAAGTGAACACGGCAGCGCCGCCCTTCCGGCTCGACCCGGTGTGAGCAGGGCGTCAGGATCGGCGGGCGGTGGCGGCCTCGAAGAGTAGGAGCTCGCGGCCCGGGCGGCAGACGAGTTGCAGCCCGACCGGCAGGTCGTCCACTGTTCCGGCGGGCACGGTCAGCGCGGGGAGGCCGAGCACGTTCCACGGGCTGGTCAGCGCGAGCAGGGCGGCGCGCACGGCCACCGGCTCGCCGTTCAGCTCGGTCTCGCGCTGCTGGAGCAGGGGAGCGGTGAGCGGCACGGCCGGCAGCGCGATGACGTCATGGCCGTCGAACAACGTGCTGACCGCTTCGGCCAGCCGCGGCCGCTCGTCCATGGCCTGGACGTACCGCCAGCCGGGCAACTCCGCGGCGACCCGCAGGCGTTCGAGGACCTCCGGGTCGAACAACCCGTGCGCCTCCGCCAGACGGGTGGCGTGCACGGCCGCCGTCTCGCAACTCTGGATCACCGCGTACGTCTCCCGCAACGTCTCGGCGACCCCAGCAGGCAGCCGGACCTCCTCCTCAACCCCTGACACCGCGCGCACGGTGCTCGCCACCCGCGAGTCGCCCGCGAACAGTCCGGCGGGATCCAGCCAGGCCACCCGCGCCGGGGCGGTGTCCTCCCGGAGCTGGGCCGAGGTCAGGCAGCGGTAGGCGAGCAGGCAGTCGCGTTCGTCACCCGCGAGCACGCCGACGTGGTCGAGCGTGCGCGACAGGGGGAAGACGCCGTCCGCCGGGATCGCCCCGTAAGCGGGCTTGAACCCGGCGATCCCGCACAGAGCGGCCGGGATGCGGACGGAGCCGCCCGTGTCCGTGCCCAGCGCCAGCGGCACCATGCCCGCCGCCACGGCGGCCGCACTGCCGCCGCTGGAGCCGCCCGTCATGCGCGCCGGGTCCCAGGGGTTGCGCGACGGGCCGGTGGCGGAGCGGTCGCCGGTGGGACCGTACGCGAACTCGTGCGTCGTGGTCTTGCCGACGATGACGGCTCCGGCGCGGCGTAACCGCGTCACGCACTCGGCGTCGGCGTCCGGGAGATGATCGGCGAAGTGCCGTGACCCCATGGTCGCCGGGAGCCCTGCGACCTCGATGAGATCCTTCACCCCGACCGGCACGCCGTGCAGCGGGCCGCGGTCGACGCCGCCGGCCAGTTCGTCGTCCGCCCGCCGCGCCGCGGCCAGCGCCCCGTCGGCGTCCACGGTCACGAACGCGTTGAGCTGCGGATCGAGCTCGGCGATGGCGTCGAGTGCCTGCTTGACCAGCTCGGTCGAGCTGGTCCGCCCCTCGCGCAGGTCCTGGGCGAGGCCGGTAACGGTACGGCCGGTGAAAGGGCCGGGGGAGAGCGGCATGGGGTCCTTTCCGCGCATTACGACATTCGGAGCAGATCCACTGAATACCACCCCGGTGGCCGAGTGCGACGTTAGCGGATGCCATCCCCGGCTGGTACCGGCGTCTCGGCTTCACACAGCTGGTCTCAGCCTGGTGACCGTCGATGATGCATCATGTACCGTCGCGGGAAAGGCGCGACCTACCGAGGAGCGGTAGATGGTTGAGCAGCAGCGACTCGACGCGACAGGTGAGCAGAAGAGACGGCAGCTGGTCCGGGCGGTGATCGCCTCCGCCGTGGGGACCTCGATCGAATGGTACGACTTCTTCCTGTACGGCTTCGCCGCCAGCACGATCTTCGCGGGGCTGTTCTTCCCGACGAACGACCCGACGACGGGTCTCCTGCTGGCCCTCGGCACCTACTTCGGCGGATTCGCCGCCCGCCCGATCGGCGCGGCGATCTTCGGCCACTACGGCGACCGCATCGGCCGCAAGGCCACCCTGATCATCACCCTGCTGAGCATGGGCATCGCCACCGCACTCGTCGGCCTGGTGCCCACTTACGACCAGATCGGCATCTGGGGCGGCATCCTGCTGACTGTCCTGCGCCTGCTCCAGGGCATCAGCGTCGGCGGCGAATGGGGCGGGTCGGTGCTGCTCGCCACCGAGTGGGGCAAGTCGCGCGGCGGGCGGCGCGGCTTCCTCGGCAGCTGGCCGCAGTTCGGCGTCCCCGTCGGCCTCGTGCTCGGCTATCTGGCCCTGCAGGTGTTCCAGCCGCTCGACCCCTACTGGGGCTGGCGCATCCCGTTCCTGCTCAGCATCGTGATGGCGGCGATCGGCCTCTACATCAGGCTCGGCATCCTGGAGACGCCGGTCTTCACCAAGGTCCTGGCGGAGAACCGGGTCGAGCGCGTCCCCGTGCGCGAGGTCATCGTCAGGAACTGGCGGGAGATCGTGCTCAGCGCGCTGCTCCGCACCGGGCAGCAGGCGCCGTTCTACATCTTCACCGTCTTCATCCTGACCTACGCCACCAAGACCCTGGGCTTCCAGGCGAGCGACGTCTACCTGTACGTCATCGTCGCGGGCATCGTCTCGCTGTTCACCGTGCCGTTCTGGGGCTACATCTCCGACATCTGGGGCCGCAGACGCCTCTACATCGTGGGCGCCCTCGCCATGGCGGTCTGGTCGTTCGTCTACTGGCCGCTGCTGGACACCCGCGCGCCCGCGCTGGTCTTCCTGGCGATCGTGCTGGCCGCGCCCATCCACGACATCCAGTACGGCCCGCAGGCCACGTTCATCGCCGAGAGCTTCACCGGCCGGCTGCGCTACAGCGGCGCCTCGCTCGGCTACCAGCTGGCCTCGGTGACGGCGGGCGGGCCGGCGCCACTGATCGCCGTCTGGTTGCTCGCCACCTACCAGAGCTCGTTCGCCATCGCCGTCTACATGGCGATCTGCGCCCTGATCAGCGTGGTCGCCGCGGTCGCGCTGAAGGACCGCTCGCACCAGGACTACGCGGTCGAGTACGACGAGGCCCAGCCCACCTAAGGACTGTCGAGGCGCTCGATCGCGGCCATGGTCGAGTTGAGGTGCCGCAACACGATCTCCACCGCGGTCTCCGGCTGCCGCTTCCTGAAGGCGGTCACGAGGTCGCGGTGGTCGCGGTTGGCCTCCCGCATGCGCGTGCCCTCCTGCCCGCGGATGGACAGGCCGACGTAGACGGCGGCGCCGTCGCGCAGGCCTGTGAGTATCGCGCACAGGCGGGGCGAACGCGCCGCGTCGGTGAGCACGGCGTGGAACCGCCGGTTGAGCTCCACCCACTGCCCGGGGTCGCGCTCCTCCTCCATGAGCTGCTGCAACCGGGTGGCCCGCTCCACCTCCTCGTCCGTGGCACGGCCCACGGCCTTGCGGATCGACACGGGCTCCAGCATGCGGCGCAGCTCGTAGATCTCCTGGACCTCGGACATGTCGAGCTCGCGGATGATCGCGCCCTTGTGCGCGTCGATCCTGACCAGGCCCTCGCCCGCGAGGTCGCGCAGCGCCTCGCGGACGGGGGTGGTGCTGACCTTGAGCTGGGCGGCGATGTCGGCCTGCACGAGACGGCAACCGGTCGGCAGGTCGCCGCCGAGGATCGCCCGTCGCAGCGTCTCGTAGACGAAGGCGTGCGCGGTGCGCGCGGGCGGGCCGGGCTTGAGCACGACGGTCGTCACACCAGCAACTATATGGTGCACGATGCAGGACTCGATGGACGCCGCCCGATGTCACGGCGTTTCGGCCACCACCGGATTGGTGAGTTCGCCGAGCCCTTCGACGGCCACCGTGATCGTGTCGCCGGGCTTGACCGGGCGCACGCCGGGCGGTGTGCCCGTCATGATGACGTCGCCGGGCTCCAGCCGGGAGAAGGCCGAGACGTAGGCGATGAGGGTGGGGATGTCGAAGAGGAAGTCGCGCGTGCGGCCGTCCTGGCGCAGCTCGCCGCTCACCGTGCAGGTCACTCGTACGTCCGAGGGGTCGAACTCGGTGTCCACCCACGGCCCGAGCGGGCAGAAGGTGTCGAAGCCCTTGCCGCGCGTCCACTGCGGGTCGCTCTTCTGCAGGTCGCGGGCGGTGACGTCGTTACCGATGGTGTAGCCGTACACGATGGACATGGCGTCCTCGGCCGGAACGCGGCGGCCCGGGCGGCCGATCACGACGACGAGCTCGGCCTCGGGGTCGAGCCGCCCCGACAACGACGGGTAGACCACCTCGTCGCCGGGCCCGACGATCGAGGACGGCGGCTTGAGGAAGATCAGCGGCTCCTTGGGCACCGGGTTGCCGAACTCGGCCGCGTGGTCGGCGTAGTTGCGGCCCACGCAGACGATCTTGCTCGGGGTGGCGGGGGCGCGCAGCCGTACCCCGTCGAGGGTTCCCGCGGGGGCGCCGGGGCGCAGCCCGCCGGAGTAGGGGTCGCCGTCGGCCGCGCGGACCGTGCCGTCGGGGTCGAGCACCCCCCATCGGACCGTGCCTTCCGCGTCGTACCGGATGATGCGCATCGTGCTCCTTCAGCAGCCGTTGTAGTCGTTGGTCCACAGGCGGCCCTCGGCCGCGTCCGCCTTGTCCTCGAGGATCTTGAGTCTGAGCATGACGTCGAGTGTGCGCTGGACGACCGCACCGTCGAAGCAGCCCTTGTCGGACAGCGCGGAGGACATCGCCCGGACCGTGCGCAGCACCGTGGCCTTGTCGGTGCTGCCGAGGTCGTCCAGGATCTGGCCGGCCACCGCGTCCGGCTGTTCCTTGACCTTCCTGGTCGCCTGTGTGAGCACGCGGCTGAAGGCGGCCGCGGTGGCGGCGTTGTCCTGGGCCCACTGCCGCGACGTCGCCCAGGCGGTGTAGTCGAACTTGTCGAGCTCCGGCACCTCGCCCTTGGGCCCGTCGATGAGGACCACGCCGAAGCCCTTCTCCGCGGCGACGTACGGCGTCGGCGGCGATAGGTGGTAGGCGTCGATCTGGCCCTTCTCCAGCGCGGCCAGCAGCGCGGAGCCGCCGCCGAGCGGCACGATCTCGACGTCGCGCTCCGGGTCGAGGCCGACGGAGCCCAGGTAGTAGCGCATGTACGTGTCGGTGGGGGAGCCCGGCGAGGTGATGCCGATCTTGAGGCCCTTGAGCGCGCTCAGCCGATCCTTCAGGGGCGAGGCCGCGGTCACCTTCTTGCTGTCGGCCACCTCCTTGCGCATGACGAGCGTAAGGGTCACCCGGTTCAGGATGTCGTGTGCCATGACAACCGAGTCGTCGCCTGCTTTGTTCAGCTCGGCGAGGTCCTCGAACCCGATGTCGGCGTACTGGGCCTGGCCCGAGGCCAGCGCGGCCACGCTGTCGTTGCCGCTCTCCACCTCCACGATCTCGACCGTGAGCCCTTCCTTGGCGAACAGGCCGTCGTCCTTGGCGACGTACAACGCCGACAGGAACACGTTCGGCGCGGACGCGATCGTGATCTTCTTCGGCGCACCCGCGTCCCCCCCGCCCGCGCAGCCGCTCGCCGCCAGCAGAAGCGCGCCGATCGCCGCTAACCTGGCCCTCCTCATATCGACCTCCTCAGATCACAGGGTGTCGCCGCCGCGGAGCCTGACCTCCGGCCGCCAGCGCAACACGCGGGACAGGGGCCGCAGGGACATGGACAGGAGCAGGACGATCGCGGCCAGCACGATCGTCCCCGCGATGACCCCCGCCGTCTGGTAGCGCCCGGCCGCCGCCCTGGTCAGGTAGCCGATGCCGCGGTTGGACGCGATGAACTCACCGACCACCGCGCCGATCATCGCGGCGGGCAGGGTGATGCGCAGGGCCGCGAGGATGTACGGCAGCGCGCCCGGCAACAACACGGACCGCATCGTCGCCCACCGGCTGCCGCCCATGACGCGGGTGACGTCGAGCAGCCCCTGCGGCACCTGCCTGATGCCCTCGACGGTGTTGACGAAGACCACGAAGAACACGAAGTACGCGGCCAGCACGATCTTCGGCGCCAGCCCGATCCCGAACCAGAGGATGAACACCGGCCCCAGCGCCACCGCCGGAATCGAGTACGCGATGAGGAAGTACGGCTCCACCACCCGGTATGCCACCCGCCGCAACGCCAGCGGCCAGGCCAGCACGACCCCGAGCGCCGCTCCGATGAGGAACCCCAGCCCGCTCGAGGTGAGCGTGAACCGCGCGTGGAACCAGAAGTCGGCCGAGCCGAACCAGTCGAGCAACCGCTCGGCCACGGCCTGCGGGGTGCTGACGAAGAAGGGCCGCACGAGGGTGCCGGAGACGAGGTCCCAGACGACGATGGCGCCGACGGCGATGCCGACCCTGCCCACCCACACGACCGCCCGCCGTCCCTGCCTCCGCCGCGCCCCGCGCCGCCGCACCCGGTCCAGGACCTGCTCACCGATCTGCTCACTGGGATCGCTCATCCGCGCGGCCTCTCCGTGCTCCACGGCAGCGCCCGCGCCTCGACGGCCCGGATCGCGGCGTTGACCAGCATGACCAGCGCGGCCACGACGACGATCCCGGCGAAGACGGTCGCGGTCTCGAACTGGCGCGACGAGCGCACGATGAGGAAGCCGAGCCCCTGCGTCGCGGCGATGAACTCGCCCAGGATCGCGCCCACCATGGCCCGCGAGAACGTCAGCCGGACGCTCGCCACGACCGCGGGCGCGGCCCCGGGCAGCACGATGGTACGGACGAGCGTCGCCCCGCGCGCCCCGAGCACCCGCGAGACCTCCACCAGTCCCGGACTGATGCCGCGCACCCCGGCCATCGTGTTGGCCAGCACGATCAGGAACACCATCAGCGCGGCCAGCAGGACCTTCGGCAGCAACCCGAGCCCGAACCACATGATGAACATCGGCGCCAGCGCGATCTTCGGGATCGAGTAGAAAGCGGCCAGGAACGGCCCGGCGATCTCGTCCAGCACGGGCACGGCCACCAGGAGCAGCGCCGCGGCGAGCCCCACCGCGATGCCGATGAGATAACCGGCGCCCGCCTCGGCCAGGGTGACACCGATGTGGCCCCACAGCCGGCCGTCGAGTGCCAGGTCCGCCAGCCGGGCCGCGACCTCGGACGGGCTGCTGACGTACCGGCGTTCGACGATCAGGCCGAGGCCGTACTCCCAGAACAGCAGCAGCGCGGCGCCGAGCAGCACGATCCCGCCGCGCACCCGCAGCCGCTCGCGGGCCGCGGCGGCGCGGTCGCGGGCGGCGGCCTCGGCGAGAACTCCCGCCGAGCTCCAAGCTTTGGACGCTTTGGACAGGGTCATGTCGCCGCGATCTCCATGCGGATGTCGTCCCACAACGCGTCGTAGAGTTGCCTGAACTGCGGCAGGTCGTGGATGTGGAAGACGTCCCTGGGGCGCGGCAGGCCCACCTCGTACTCGCGCTTGATGCGGCCCGGCGTGCAGGTGAACGTGAGGATCCGGTCGCTGAGCGCGATGGCCTCGACGAGGTCGTGGGTGACGAACAGGACCGTGGGGCGGCGCAGCTCCCACAGCTTGAGCAGCTCGTCCTGCAGGATGACCCGCGTCTGCGCGTCGAGCGGGCCGAACGGCTCGTCCATGAGGACGACGTCGCTGTCGTAGGCGAGCGTGCGCACGATGCCGGCCCGCTTGCGCATGCCGCCGGACAACTCGTGCGGGTAGTGGTCCTCGAAGCCGCCGAGCCCGACGAGCTGGATGAACTCCCTGGCGCGCCGGCGGCGCTCGTCCTTGGGCACGCGGCGCAGCTCGAGGCCGTATTCCACGTTGCGTAACATCGAGCGCCACGGCAGCAGGTTGTCGTCCTGGGTGATGTAGCCGACGTCGGTGTTCACCCCGGAGACCGGCCTGTCCTGGTAGACGACCTGCCCGGCGGACGGCTGGATCAGCCCGGCGAGCAGGTTGAGCACGGTGGACTTGCCGCAGCCGGACGGGCCGACCAGGCTGATGAACTCGCCGGGACGCGCGCCGAAGGTCACGTCCTCCAGGGCGAGCAGCGGCTGCGCGGAGCGGCCCCGCGGCACGAACGCCTTGTAGACCGCCTCCAGGCGGATGGCCTCTTCGAGTGGTGGTTTCTGGAGATCAACCATTCGATCAGCTCCATACCGGATACTGAAGATGGTAGACCGTCTACAGAGGAGATCAAGAGCGCGGACATCTCCGACGAGGCCCTGGTCGAGCTGGTCGACCAGGTTTTCCTGCCCATGGTGCGCCTCTGACCTGCGGGCGCCGTTCGTCGACAAGATCTGACCGCTTACCGTAAAGATCGCTAGCATCCCAGATACTGCATACCGTATGTGGTACCCGTGACACGTGGCAGACAGTACGAGGTTCGTGAGTCCCGCAGGATTCCTCAGCCGCTCCCGTACCGTGGCGGCGCCCACCTGGAGCCGGTGGCTGGTGCCGCCCGCGGCTCTGTCGGTGCACCTGGCGATCGGGCAGGCCTACGCGTGGAGCGTCTTCAAACCCCCGCTCGAGTCCGCACTCGGGCTTTCCGGCACCCAGAGCGCCCTGCCGTTCCAGCTCGGCATCGTCATGCTCGGCCTGTCGGCGGCCTTCGGCGGCACGCTCGTGGAGCGCAACGGGCCGCGGTGGGCCATGTTCGTGTCGATGACCTGCTTCTCCTCCGGCTTCCTGCTGTCCGCGCTGGGGGTGGCCACGCGGCAGTACTGGCTGGTCGTGCTCGGCTACGGATTCGTCGGCGGGATCGGGCTGGGCATCGGCTACATCTCGCCGGTGTCCACGTTGATCAAGTGGTTCCCCGACCGGCCGGGCATGGCCACCGGCATCGCGATCATGGGGTTCGGCGGCGGAGCGCTCATCGCCTCGCCGTGGTCGGCGCAGATGCTGGACTCGTTCGGCACGAGTACGACCGGGATCGCCACGACCTTCCTCGTACACGGCGTGGTCTACGCGGTCTTCATGTCCATGGGAGTGCTGCTCGTACGGGTGCCGCCGGACGGCTGGACGCCGAAGGGCTGGCAGCCGCCCGCCGTCGCGGCCCGGCCGCTGATCACCACGGCCGACGTCTCCGCGAGCAACGCGATCCGCACCCCGCAGTTCTACTTCCTGTGGGTGGTGCTGTGCTGCAACGTCACCGCGGGCATCGGGATCCTGGAGAAGGCCGCGCCGATGATCAGGGACTTCTTCTCCGGTACGGCCACGCCGGTCGCGGTGGGAGCGGCGGCGGGCTTCGTCGCGCTGCTGTCACTGGCGAACATGACCGGCCGGTTCGTCTGGTCGTCCACCTCCGACCTGATCGGGCGCAAGAACATGTACCGCGTCTACCTGGGCGTCGGCGCGCTGCTCTACCTCGCGATCGCGCTGCTGGGGGACAACTCCAAGCCGCTGTTCATCGTGTGCGCGCTGGGGATCCTGTCCTTCTACGGCGGCGGGTTCGCGACGGTTCCGGCCTACCTTAAGGATCTGTTCGGCACCTACCAGGTCGGCGCGATCCACGGCCGCCTGCTCACCGCCTGGTCCACCGCGGGCGTGCTGGGTCCGCTGATCATCAACGCGATCGCCGACTCGCAGAAGGCCGCCGGGCGGTCCGGGCCCGACCTCTACACGACGTCGCTGTTCATCATGATCGGGCTGCTCGCGGTGGGCTTCCTCGCCAACGAGCTGATCCGGCCGGTGCACGACAGGTACCACGAGCGGCGCGCGGCGCCGGTGGCGGAGAAGGGACAGGTGCGATGAACCGGCATGCCGGTCTGATGGCGCTGGCGTGGGCCTGGGTCGGGCTGCCCTTCGCGTACGGCGTGTACGAGCTGTTCCTGAAGCTCGCCCAGCTGTTCTGACTCAGACCAGCCCGACCATGAAACCCTCATCACGCACCCCCAGGTACACCGCCGGCCGGAACTGCCGCATCGCGTGCTCGATGACCGGGATGTACTTGCGTTCGTCATGCGCGAGCTGGGGCTCACGCCAGTAACGGAACGATAGTCCCGTTAGTAAGCTATGCTCCTTAACGGAATGATTGACCCGTTAAGGAGCAAGTCATGGAATATCGGCAATTGGGGGCGTCCGGGCTCAAGGTTCCGGCGTTGAGTTTCGGCGCGGGGACGTTCGCGGGTAAGGGCGAGTTGTTCGGCGCTTGGGGCACCACCGACGTGGCGGAGGCCAGGCGGCTGGTGGACATCTCGCTCGACGCGGGGGTCACCATGTTCGACACCGCCGACGTCTACTCCGACGGCGCGTCCGAGCAGGTGCTGGGCGAGGCGATCAAGGGACGCCGGGACCGGGTGCTCATCTCGACCAAGGCCGGGCTGCCCATGGGCGACGGCCCGGACGGCGCGGGCACCTCGCGATCCCGGCTGATCAAGGTGGTGGACGACGCGCTGCGCCGACTGGGCACCGGCCACATCGACCTGTTCCAGCTGCACGCCTTCGACGCGGCGACCCCGGTGGAGGAGGTGTTGTCCACGCTCGACGACCTGGTCAGGGCCGGCAAGCTGCGCTACGTCGGGGTGTCGAACTTCTCCGGCTGGCAGCTCATGAAGTCGCTCGCCACCTCAGAGCGGTACGGCTACCCGCGTTACGTGGCCCACCAGGTCTACTACTCCCTGGTCGGCCGCGACTACGAGTGGGAGCTGTTGCCGCTCGGCCTCGACCAGGGCGTCGGCGCGCTGGTGTGGAGCCCGCTCGGCTGGGGCCGCCTCACCGGCCGGATCCGGCGCGGCCACCCGCTCCCCGAGGGCAGCAGGCTGCACCGGACCGCCGCCTTCGGCCCCCCGGTCGACGATGAGCACCTGTACACGGTGGTCGACGCCCTGGACGAGATCGCCAAGGAGACGGGCAGGTCCGTCCCGCAGGTCGCGCTGAACTGGCTGCTCCAGCGCCCGACCGTCTCCTCGGTCATCATCGGCGCCCGCAACGAGGAGCAACTGCGCGAGAACCTCGGCGCGATCGGCTGGCACCTCACCCGCGACCAGGTGGCCAGGCTCGACGCGGTCAGCACCACCACGGCCGCCTACCCGTACTTCCCGTACCGGCGCCAGGAGGGCTTCGCCCGCCTCAACCCGCCGATCTGAATCATTCGGAGCTTGCCCTCAGGAACCCACCGATTTCCAGCACCCGAGCCGCCGACGGTGACGGTGGACGGATGGCTCACTCCCTCCGGGCGCCCGGCTCGGAACGGTGCGGATGTGGCCGTCGTTTGCGCACTGTCGGCGACGGGGTGGGCTTGGGGCTGATGCGCGCGTGCGGCTCGTAGGCCGGTCGAGTCGGGCGGGTCGTCGTCGTGCCGAGGCTTTCCGATCTTTCGTTCGTACGGAGGCTTTCCGGCATTTCGTGGGTTTCGAGAGGTGCGTTGACCCACTGGAGGGTGCCGAGACCGGCGGCCACCGTGGCCGCCAGCGCCCCGGCGACGACCAGCTGGCGTCTGGGCAGGCGGCCCTCGCCCTCGTGGCGGGCCGCCAGGCGGAAGCCCACGATGGCGGTGCGCAACAACACCCCGGCCACGGAGCCGAGCAGGATCGGCACCGCCTGGCCCGGGATGGGGCTCACCTCGGCGATGACGACGCCGATGGCGGGACTGACGGCCGAGACCACCAACCAGGGCCACAACCGCTGCCGCGCCATGTCGAGCAGCGCGGCCAGCGCCAGACCCTCGCTCGCGGAGTGCACCATCAACGCGATGACCACGACGGCCGAGGCGGCCAGCGCCAGGGTCGCTCCCTCGACGGCACGGTGCACGGTCAGGGCCGTCGCGGCGCCCATCCCGCCGAACAGGGCGGCGCCCACCACTTCCTTGACCCGGCGGTGCAGGCCGGGAGCGTGCCTGCCGTACGTCATGGGCTTGGCATTGCCGTGCCCGTGGCCCTTGCGGGTGAAATAGGTGATGGCCAGAAAGCCGAAGGCGATGGAGGCGCCGACGATCCACAGGGGGACTCCGTATTCGGCGGCGTCCTGCCAGGCGTCGGGAAGGAGATCGGTCAGCGCGCTGACCAGCATCATCGCCGAGGCGACGGTCAGCCACACGGTCATCCGTTGCGAGGTGCGGCGGGCCAGCCACGCTCCGCCCAGCGTGGACAGTGAGACCAGACCCACGCCGAGCCACGCCTCGGCACCGGGCCTGCGGCCTTCGAGCACGGGGCCGATGGCCGATGTCCATGTCGTTGTGTGCACGGGTCAGCTCCTACTGCCGGGTTGAACGCCGTCGCCGGGCGGGTCGAAAGGCTGGGTGTCGGGGTCCGACGCGGCCGGCGGTGCGGTCCCGGCGAGAGGCTGCTGCCAGTCGGCGTCCATCTCGGTCAGGTCCGCCAGCAGCGAGCTGAGCTGCGTCATCTGGGCCTGCAACGTGTCCGCCACACGGTCGCGGTAGTCGCCGACCGATCGGTTGAGGGAGTCGAGCCGGCTCTCCAGGTCCTGCCGGCTGAGACTCAGGGCCTCACGTTCTCGCGCCACCTGGTCGAGGGCCTCGTTCATCACCGCCTCGGCCCGGTCGCGGGCCTGCTGCACGATGCGTTCGGCCTCCTTGTGGGCGGAGGCGATGGCGCGGCCGGCCGTCTCCTGCGCCAGGGCCACGATCCGGGCCGAATCGGCCCTCGACTGGGCATCCCCGGGGGACCGGCTTCGGGTGCGCAGTTCGGCGTTCTCGCGCAGGAGCACCCCGAGAGACGTCTCCACCTGGGCGAGGAAGGCGTCCACCTCGGCGAGGTCGTATCCCTCGCGCAGGCGTACCACGGTGAACACCTGGTTGCGGACGGCGGCCGCGTCCAGCACCGCCGCGGCGGTCCTGACGTACGGCGCGGCCTGGTCGTCGATCGTCTGGCCGTGTTCTTCGCCGGTGTGGTCTTGATGGGGCTGGTGTGCCAGGGACATGACAAACTCCAGTCGATTTCGGGCGGGCGGGTGTCGGCTGGGTGATGCGGGTTTTGGAGCTCTGAGAGACTTTCGTGATCTGATGCTTACGCTCAGTTGTTGTCTCGTTACTGTCCGCTTAAACGTGTGAAGCGTTCTTGAGGTGGACGGCCGCCCGGCGTGGTGCCACATAGGGGCCCGCTCCCGAAGCCCGCGGCGTCAAGTGATAGGTTACTATCGTTTAGACGGCTCGACAGGCGATCTGGTCAGGAGATGACATGACCGATTCTGTGGCATTGCCCCTCTACATGCGGCGCTCCGCGTTCGATCCGGATCCCGAGCTGGCGGCGGTGCGGGAGAAGGACGGAGTTCAGCGGCTGAGCACCATGTTCGGCATCGATGCCTGGATGGTGACCCGCTTCGCCGACGTCAGGGAGGTGCTCGGGGACTCCGGGCGGTTCAGCAACTCCGCCCACCAGGCGGGCATCCGGCCGCCGGGCGTGCCGCAGCTGAGCGACGAGCAGCTCAAGGCGATGCGGGCGGGCAACCTGCTGGCCTTCGACCCTCCAGAGCACACCCGGCTGCGCCGGATGTTGACGCCGGAGTTCACCATGCGCCGGATGCGCCGCCTGGAGCCGCGGATCAAGGACATCGTCGCCGAGCACCTCGACGCGATGGAGGCCGCGGGCCCGACGGTGGATCTGGTTCAGGCCTTCGCGCTGCCGATCCCGTCCCTGGTGATCTGCGAGCTGCTGGGCGTGCCTTACGGTGACAGGGACGACTTCCAGCGGCGTACCACCCGGATGCTCGACCTCTCGCTGCCCTTCGAGGAGCGGTCGGCGATGCAGCTGGAGTCCCGCGCCTACATGGCCGAGCTGGTCGCCCGCACCCAGGCCAAGCCGGGCGAGGACCTGCTCGGCATGCTCGTACGCGAGCACGGCGACGACCTGACGACCGACGAGCTCATCGGCATCGGCGGGCTGCTGCTGCTGGCCGGCCACGAGACCACCTCCAACATGCTCGGCATCGGCACCCTCGCCCTGCTGCGCCATCCCGACCAGCTGGAGCTGCTCAGGAAGGAGCCCGAGCGGATCAACGCCGCGGTGGAGGAGCTGCTGCGCTGGCTCAGCATCGTGCACACCGGCATGACCAGGTTCACCACCACCGAGGTTGAGTTGTCCGGCACCCGCATTCCGGCGGGCGAGCTGGTGGTGTGCGCGCTGCCCGCGGCCAACCGCGACCCGGCGCTCGTCTCCGACTCGGACCGGTTCGACATCAGCCGCGGCGACCTGGGGCATGTCGCCTTCGGCCACGGCGTGCACCACTGCCTGGGCGCGCCGCTGGCCAGGATGGAGATGCACATCGCCTTCTCCGCCCTGTTCGAGCGCTTCCCCGGCCTGCGCGAGGCCGGGCCCCAGGCCGAGTTCCGCTCCTTCCACTTCGTGTACGGGCTGAGCACCTTCCAGGTGGGCTGGTAAGCGCTCTTGTTCGGGCAAAAGTGACTGCTAGCGTTCAACCTGTGCACCAGCGGGGACAGCGAGCCGATGCGCAGCGTAACTCAGACAAGATCGTCCGGGCCGCGATCGCTCTCCTGCGCGAGAGCGGCCCCGCGTTGTCCCTCGACGAGGTCGCCCGGCTGGCCGGGATCGGGATCGCCACCGTCTACCGGCGGTTCGGCGACCGCGACGGGGTGATCAGGGCCGCCTTCCAGGCGTACTTCGCCGAGGAGATCGAGCCGCTCGTCCTCGACGCCCGCGATGCCGCCGACGCGGGGCGCGCGCTGAGCGAGGCGCTGGCCGCCACCGTGGACACCCTGGCCGCCCACCACGGGCTCCTGATGGCGGCCAAGGAGTCCGGCGCGTTCACCGTCGACATCGCCGAACGGTTCATGGGCCCGCTGCACACCGTGCTGACCAGGGCCCAGCGGCACGGCCAGGTACGCACCGACCTGACCGTCCGCGACCTGGCGGCGATCGTGGTGATGGCGCTGGCCACCGTGCATCCGGGCGACACCGCCCAGGCCGCCCCCTGCCGCTACCTGGCCCTGCTGCTGTCCAGCCTGCGCCCCTCGGCCGACGAACTGCCCGCCCCTTCGGGTCAGGGCGTGGGACGGTCACGACCTCCGAGGTAATCGACCGCATCACCCGCCTCCGGCAGCGGCAGGTTCCCGGTGCACGGTGCGCCGGTCGAGGCGCGCGAGGGCTGAATGGCTCCGGGCGGGCCGGGTAGGTGGGCAATGAGGCGGAGAGAAGGTGTGTCATGCCTGGCACAAGCAACAGAGCCGTTGTGTACGAAGGCCCAGGCAAGGTCGAGGTACACGAGATTGGTTATCCCGAATTCGAGCTCAAGGACGGCCCGGGGGTCAATCCGGCCAACGTGGGGCGCAAGCTGCCGCACGCCGCGATCCTCAAGACCGTCGCCACCAACATCTGCGGCAGCGACCAGCACATGGTCCGCGGCCGCACCACCGCTCCGCGGGGTCTGGTCCTGGGGCACGAGATCACCGGTGAGGTCGTCGAGACCGGGCCGGGGGTGGAGTTCATCAAGACCGGCGACCTCGTGTCGGTTCCGTTCAACATCGCCTGCGGCCGCTGCCGCAACTGCAAGGAGCGCAACACCGGCATCTGCGAGAACGTCAACCCCGACCGGCCGGGCTCGGCGTACGGCTATGTCGACATGGGCGGCTGGGTCGGCGGGCAGGCCGACTACGCTCTGGTGCCCTACGCGGACTGGAACCTGCTCAAGTTCCCGGACAAGGACCAGGCCATGGAGAAGATCCTCGACCTGGCCATGCTCGCGGACATCTTCCCGACCGGCTTCCACGGCTGCGTGACCGCGGGTGTGGGGCCTGGATCCACCGTCTACGTCGCCGGCGCCGGTCCCGTGGGGCTGGCCGCGGCCGCCTCCGCGTTCCTGCTCGGGGCCGCCGTGGTCATTGTCGGCGACCTGAACAAGGAGCGGCTGGACCAGGCGCACAGCTTCGGCTGCGAGACCATCAACGTGGCCCTGGGCGAGCCGAAGGACCAGATCGAGCACATCCTCGGCGTGCCGGAGGTCGACTGCGCCGTCGACGCCGTGGGCTTCGAGGCCCATGGCCACGGGCGCGAGTCGGGCGAGGAGCACCCGGCCACCGTGCTCAACTCGCTCATGGACCTCACCCGGGCGGGCGGCGCGCTGGGCATCCCGGGCCTGTACGTGACCGGGGACCCGGGGGCGCACGACGAGGCCGCCAAGCAGGGCTCGCTGTCGATCAGGATCGGCCTCGGCTGGGCCAAGTCGCACAGCTTCTTCACCGGCCAGTGCCCGGTCATGAAGTACAACCGCCAGCTCATGATGGCGATCCTGCACGACCGGGTGCGGATCGCGAAGGCGGTCAACGCCACGGCGATCTCGCTCGACCAGGCGCCGCAGGGCTATCACGAGTTCGACGAGGGAGCCGCTCGCAAGTACGTGCTCGACCCGCACGGCCTGCTCGCCAGGGCGTCCTGACCACGGGCCTGCCCACGGGCGGTGCGCCCGCCCGTGGGCGAGCGGCTCCGTTCCGGCACCATCGAGGTCGGGGCCACGGACGGGCACCTGCGCCCGGCACCGTGCACGACTGGTGACTAGGCGAGGGCGACCCTGACGGCCGTGGGATCGTCGCCGGACAGGGGGATGGCGAAGACCGCCGACCGCCGGTCGGCCCCGTAGACCACGAACCGCACGCCGTCCTCGTCCCACGTCTCACGGATGTCCGAGGTGAGCCGGGCGGACGCCGAGCAGAACGCGGGACTGCGATGGAGCAGGTGCAGGGAGATCTGCAGGGGGACGTCCCGCAGTGGCGGAACGGCGAGGGGGCGGCGCACGCGTACCAGGAGGCGTCGCAACGGGGTGAGCCAGTGGCGGTCCAGCTCCGCCGAGAGGGCCAGCAGGGCCGCGACCTCCAGCACGACGAGGGCCGGGAGGGGCGCGTGCGGCCCCGCCCCGGTCGCCACGAGGCCGGCGGCGAGCAGGAGCCCGGCGCGGGCGAACGCACGCACGTCCACGGGGCGGGAGTGCGTGCCCAGGCAGCCGCACGACGAGGTGGGCGCGGCGACGTACGCGTAGGTGAGGTAGGCGAGGAAACCGGCCGCCAGCAGGGCGGCGGCCGCGCCCTCCAGGGCGTGTGCCGGTGGCAGCAGCAGCGCGGCCGCCACCGCGAGCTCGGCCAGGCCGACGAGCCACAGCACCGGGACCGCGCGCGCCGGGCCGGTCAGCCGGGCCAGGGCGGTCTGCCCGGCCTGCGCCCGCATCCGCCGGCTGAGCAGCTTCATCAGGCCCGCCCAGAGGAGGAAGAGAGCGATCACGTACGGCTGTGACGCGGCGATCCCGTGCATCGGCTGCCTCCTAGTGCGGGGAGAAGACGGTGGCGATGTCGACCTCGTTCGTGTCCGGCCGCCAGGCGCCCAGGATCTGCACGTGCTGGCTGACCTTCAGCATCGACAGGTCCGCGGTGGGCGGCGACTCGGAGTGGATGGCGACCGACTTGCCGGCCACGACGTGGCACAGCACCTCTTGCCCGTTGTGGTCGAGGTGGATCGTCTGGCTGGTGATGTTCTTGATGTGGCCCTTGATGTTGACGATGTTGAGCCACACCGACTCGGCGGCCAGCATCCCGTCGGGCATGCGCACGCCTCTGGCGTACAGGCCGTCACCGGGCTCGGCCTGGTCGAACCCGACGGGTCCCAGCTTCCACAGGCTCGTGCCGTCCACGACCCTGATGGTGTGGAAGACCATGTTCGAGCCCAGGACGAGCAGCGTGTTGTCCTTGATCGAGCGGATCCGGCCCTCCGCGAAGTTGGGGTCGGGGGTTCCGGGCTCGATCTCGGGCGCCGCGGTGGCGAAGGCCGCCTCGGGGCCGAGCGAGCCCAGCGCGGTCGCGGCGACGACACCGGCGCCGCCGCCGAGCACGGCGGACTTGAGCACATCCCTTCTGCTGCGCATCCTTGGCCTCCTACGCCGTCGAGATCTCGCACGGCCGCAGGCCGCTGGAGAGGCTGGCGATCTGGCTGAACGCGGCCGGCGTGAGGTCGATCAGCCGGTTACTGGCGCAGGTCGCGCCGCAGCAACTGCGCTCGCCGCAGAACAGGTCGGTCTGCGGCCCGCAGTCGGCGATGGCGGTGACGACGCTGGTGCCGCTGCACAACGCCGTGGTGCGGTGGCGGAAACCGCACGTCCTGCGGGACAGGCCGACACCGCAACTGTCCGGGCGGGTGATCGCCCAGCACGCGTCGGAGGTGTTGGGCCAGGCATGTTGCAGGTTTCCTGAGTTGCAGGTGCCGCAGGCTCCCTTGCCGGTGCTGCTGCACGGTCCCCAGGCGGTGCCGCAGCAGAACCAGGAGACCTCTCCTTGGACGGGGCCGAGTAAGTCGGCGGGCGGGTCGGTGGACTTGCTACGCGCCATGCGCGTCCTCCTTGGGTGAGCTCTGGACGATCTCAGCGAGGGGTTTGAAGCTTTCCGACTCGATCTATGCGTACCATGTAAGGATTTTTCGTCAATGCCCAAAAATGACCGCCCCAAAGTGGCGCTGGTGGGCGGCCTGGTCCGCGGGGACCCTAATGTGACGCGCGGGCCTGCAGGAGGTCTGCCAGGAAGTGGAGCAGGGCCGCGGAGGTGGTCGCCGAGGTGATGGCCTGCTCGCCGATCAGTCGCTGGATGCGCAACACCGGCAGCCACTCGGCCCGCCCGCTCTCCTCGTCCCCGTCCGGCGCGGCGCCGGGGGAGGCCTGGTGGCCGACGAAGATCAGGTGGTCGCAGTCGGCGACGTCACCGGCGGGGTGGATGCGGATCAACGGCTGCAGCGGTCCAGGCCGCCAGCCGGTCTGCTCCGCCACGTGACGGGCCGCGGCCTCCTCGGGCTCCTCGCCGGGGCCGATCTCGCCGAGCGGGATCTCCCACCCCCAGGTGTCGGTGATGAGTCGGTGCCGCCACAGAAGTAGCACGCGCCCGCCATGAAAGACCACCGCTCCGGCAGCCCGCGGGGTGCGGACGAAGGGCCGCTCCACGTGCTCGCCGCCGGTCAGCTCGACGTCCACGACGCGGAGATCGACCCCGTTCGCCGCGTAGAGCAGCCTTTCCGAGCGCCGCATGGAATGCTCCTCACCGGTTCGCGGGGACGTGTTCCGCCGAAGACCGCCTGGACTGCTTACCCGAGAATACGCAAAGGGTCTCCCGAGAGTACGCACAGAGGCCCCCGGCCCCCGGGGCGGAAGAATGTCGGTGGGAATGATTAGCGTGGGCGGTGTCGTCCCGCCGCGGGCCGACGCCGGGCTTCGGCACTGGCCCGGATGTCAGGAGATGTCCCAGCGTTCGACCGGAGGGAAGCGATCGTGGGGTCTTTCGCAGGCGGAGGGCTGCCCCCGGATGACGTCGTCGTCACGGCCCTGCGCGCCGGCGACGAGGCGATGTTCGCGGCGTTGCTCGACACGTGGTCCGGCGGAATGCTCCGCGTGGCCAGGTCCTACGTGTCCACCGACCACTCCGCGGAGGAGGTCGTCCAGGACACGTGGCTGGCGGTGATCGGCGCGATCGACGGCTTCGAGGGCCGCTCCTCGGTCAAGACGTGGGTTTACCGCATCCTGGTCAACACCGCGAAGAAGCGCGGCGTGCGCGAGAGCCGCACGCTGCCGTGGAGCGCCTTCGAGCAGGACGGCGGCTCGGCCGCGGGCCTCGGCCCGCTGTTCCCGGGCGGCTGGAAGGAGCCTCCCGCGGCCTGGCCGACGCCCGAGGTCGAGGCGCTGGCCACGGAGGTGCGCGGGCTGATCGCGGAGGCCCTGGCCCGGCTGCCGCCGCGGCAGCGGATCGTGATCACCCTGCGCGACGTGGAGGGGTGCACCTCCGACGAGGTGTGCGAGATCCTGGAGATCTCCGCGGCCAACCAGCGGGTCCTGCTACACCGCGCCCGGGCGGCGGTACGCGGCTGGCTCGCCGACTACTTCGAGTCGGTGAAACAGCCAGAATAGTCGGACCTCCGGGTCCCTGGAGCAGCCAGAATCGCTCGCGGGCTCCTTCCGGTCCGTGCGGCGGCACAATAAGTGAAACGGTTCATCCTCAGACGAAAAGGGCGGTCAACGTCGTGAAGCGGTTCACCTGCGACGAACTGGTGGAACTCATCACCGCGTACCTCGAAGACGCCCTCGACCAGCCGGCGCGTGACGGCGTACAAGCGCATCTGGCCTGCTGCGAGGGGTGCGTGCGCTACTTCGAGCAGTTTCGCGCGACCATCGGCGCCCTCGGCGACCCACCCCCGGAAAAGTTGCCCGCCGACGTGCGCGACCGGCTCATGTCCGCCTTCCGCGAGCGGCGGAGGTCATGAGACAAGCCCTCCGCGCGCAGCGGCGGTGAGGGGACGAACCTTCCGCGAGCAGCGGGGTTCATGAGGCGAGAAAGCTCTCCCGCAGCGCGGTGAGTACCGGCGCGGAGATGACGCCGTCGCGCAGGCAGCCGAGCAGCGCGATCGTCGCGAGGACCTGCGCCAGCCGCCCCGAACACGCCGGGCACCCGCCCAGATGGTCCGCGACGAGCCGCCGCCGCCCGGCCGGGAGCGCCTCCTCCAGATAGTCCGTGAGCAACTCGAGCACGTCATCGCACCCGAGCGCTCCCCGTGCCCGCTCCATATGACCTAGTGCCGGTCAACGCCCCATCCGTTACACGAAAATCCGCCTGTAACGCTCGCGCGGCTCGCGGGTCTATATCCCCGTGCGCCACGCGAAGGGGAGACGATGATCGGGCTGACGGCCGAGGGCACGCCGCTGCGGGACGCCTCGGAGGTGGCGGACTTCGCGCGCCGCTGCTTCCGTCCCTCGGCCGCCGACCAGGTGGGTGTCGAGCTGGAGTTCCTGGTCTTCGACCGGAGGGCGGCGGCCAGGCACGTCCCGCTGGCCAGGGTCGAGCGGGCGATCCCGGCGCTGCCGGGCGGCAGCCGGGTGACGTTCGAGCCGGGCGGCCAGCTCGAACTGTCCGGCCCGGCCGGTCCGCTGCCGGAGGCGCTGGCCGGCCTGGCCGCCGACGTGGCCGCCGTGCGCGACGGCTTACGAGCGGCCGGGCTCGCACTGGGCGGGGTGGGCCTCGACCCGGTACGCCCGGCCCGCCGCCAGCTGCACCTGCCGCGATACGAGGCGATGGCCGAGTACCTCGGCGTGCCGTACGGAGCGCTGATGATGTGCTCGACCGCGTCGATCCAGGTCAATCTGGACCTGGGCGAGCATCCGGAGGCCCGCTGGGAGCGGGCGCACGCGCTCGGCCCCGTGCTGATGGCGGCCTTCGCCAACTCGCCGCTGAGCGGCGGCAAGCCGTGCGGCTGGATGTCCGGCCGCCAGGCCGTCTGGGATCGCCTCGACCGCACCAGGACCGCGCCCGTGCCCGCCTCGGGCGATCCCGCCGCGGACTGGGCCGAATACCTGCTGGACGCCCGGCTCATGCTGGTACGCGAGGACGAGGGGCGCTATCGCCCGGTACGCGATGGCTCGACGTTCCGCGACTGGCTGGCAGCCAGCGGCGGGCGCCGGCCGACCGCCGAGGACCTGGCCTACCACGCCACGACGATCTTCCCTCCGGTGCGGCCCCGTGGCTGGCTGGAGATCCGCTACCTCGACGCCCAGCACCCGGAGACCTGGCCGGTGTGCGCGGCGGTGACCCACGCCCTGATCACCGACGACCGGGCCGCCGACGCCGCGCTGGCCGCCGCGGAGCAGCACCTGGGGCCGTACCAGGAGTTCTGGGGGGTGGCGGCGCGGTGCGGGCTGGCAGATCCGCGCCTGGCCAGGGCCGCCGAGGCGGGCTTCCGCGCCGCGCTGGAGGCGCTGCCCCGCCTCGGCGCGGGCCCCGGCCTGGTCGGCGAGGTGGCCGCGTTCGCCGACCGGCACGTGACGACCGGCCGCTCACCGGCGGCCGACCTGATGGACCTGATGTCGGGACGGCGCGTCTCGACCTGGCTCAACGACGAAGGACGGGAATGAACGACTTCAAGGAACGGATCGCGACCGAGCTCATCGCGGTGCGCGACCGGTCGCTGGCCTACACGGAGGCGGAGGACGACCTGCTGGTACGCCAGCACTCGCCGCTGATGTCGCCGCTGGTGTGGGATCTGGCGCACGTGGGCAACTACGAGGAGCTGTGGGTGCTGCGCGAGGCCGGGGGCATCACGCCGCTGCGCCCCGAGATCGACGACATCTACGACGCGTTCAAGACCCCGCGCAAGGACCGCCCGACCCTGCCGATGCTGGGCCCGGCCGAGGCCCGCCGCTACATCGAGGGGGTGCGCGGGCGGGTGCTCGACGTCCTCGACGCGATCGATCTGGACGGTCCCACCCCGCTGCACCGCGACGGCTTCGTGTTCGGCCTGGTGATCCAGCATGAGCACCAGCACGACGAGACCATGCTCGCCACGCTGCAACTGTCCGGGCACCCCGGCCTGGTGCGCGAGGGTGACCTGCCGCCGGGCCGGGACGCGGGTCCCGAGGAGGTGTACGTGCCGGCGGGCTCCTTCCTCATGGGCACCGGCACCCTGCCCTGGGCCTACGACAACGAACGGCCCGCGCACCGGGTGGACCTGCCCGCGTACTGGATCGACCGGCTGCCCGTCGGCAACCGCGCCTACGCGGCGTTCATCGAGGACGGCGGCTACGACGACCCGCGCTGGTGGTCCGCTGAGGGCTGGCAGTGGCGGCAGAACAGCGGGGCCAACGCCCCCTTGTTCTGGGTCAAGGAGGGCGGCGCCTGGTGGCGCACCCGCTTCGGCCGCACAGAGCCCGTCCCGATGGACGAGCCGGTCCAGCACGTGTGCTGGTACGAGGCCGACGCCTACGCCCGCTGGGCCGGCAAGCGGCTGCCCACCGAGGCCGAGTGGGAGAAGGCCTGCGGCTGGGACCCCGAGGCAGGGAAGGCTCGCCGGTACCCGTGGGGCGAGGAGGACCCATCCCCCGACCGGGCGAACCTCGGCCACCGCGCCGCCCACCCCGCGCCGCTGGGCGCCTACCCGGCCGGGGCCAGCGCGTACGGGGCCGAGCAGATGGTCGGAGACGTGTGGGAGTGGACCGCCTCCTGGTTCCAGCCCTACCCCGGCTTCCGCGTCTTCCCGTACAAGGAGTACAGCGAGGTGTTCTTCGGCCACGACTACCGGGTGCTGCGCGGCGGCTCGTGGGCGGCCGACCCGGCGGCGGTGCGGACCACGTTCAGGAACTGGGACTACCCGATCCGCCGGCAGATCTTCACCGGCTTCCGCTGCGCCCGTTCCGAGCAGGTCTGAGATGTGCAGGCACGCGGCCTGGCTGGGTGCCGCCCGCCCGCTCACCTCGCTCATCCACGAGCCCGGGCACGGCCTGCTCAAGCAGTCGTACGCGCCACGCCGCCAGCGGGCGGGCCTGATCAACGCCGACGGGTACGGCATGGGCTGGTACGACCCCGCGCGCCCCGAACCCGTGCGGTACCGCCGTGCCCTGCCCATCTGGGCCGACGCGAACCTGCCCGCGCTCGCCCAGGTCGCCCGCTCGACCTGCCTGCTGGCGGCCGTGCGCTCGGCCACCGTGGGCATGCCGATCGAGGAGAGCGCCACCGCGCCGTTCACCGACGGACGGTGGTTGCTCAGCCACAACGGCCGCGTCGCGCGGGACGCGGTCAAGGACCTGGCCGACAGCGCCGAGAGCGCCTGCGACGCCGCCTGGGTCGCCGCCGCCGTGTTCCTGCGCGGGCGCGCCGGGTTCGGCCTGGGCGCGGCGCTGGCCGAGGTCGTCGTCCGCGCCGGGGAGAAGGACCCCGGCGCCCGTCTCAACCTGCTCGCCTGCGACGGTACGTCGATCGCCGCGACCGTCTGGGGCGACACCCTCTTCCACCACCGACTCCACGACGGCGTGCTCGTGGCCAGCGAGCCGCTCGACGACCTGCCCGGCTGGCAGGCCGTTCCCGAGCGCAGCCTGCTGACCGTCACCCCCGACGACGTGCATGTCCAGCCGTTGTGATCTCACCTCAGGAGGCCTTGTGCCCGTCAGCCACCCCACCGTGCATGTGATCAACCATCTTGACCGCGACTACCTGCGTCAGTCGCTCGAACGCGACGTCACCACCGGGTTGACGTCGTCGCCCAAGTGGCTGCCGCCCAAGTGGTTCTACGACGCCGCGGGCAGCGAGTTGTTCTCCCGTATCACCCGATTGCCCGAGTACTACCCGACCCGGCGCGAGCTGGCCATCCTGCGGGCGCGGGCCGCGGACCTGGCGGCGTCCTCCGGTGCGGACACGCTGGTCGAGCTGGGCTCGGGCACCAGCGAGAAGACCGTGCTGCTGCTGGACGCGCTCGCCGCGGCGGGCACGTTGCGTGCCTACACGCCGGTGGACGTGGACGCGGTCACCCTAGCGTCGGCGGCGCAGCGGCTGGCCGGGCGCTTCCCCGGGCTGGCGTTGCGGGCGGTGTGCGCCGACTTCGAACGCCATCTGGCGTTGTTGCCGCGTACCGGGCGGCGGATGGTGGCCTTCCTCGGCGGCACGATCGGGAACCTCGAACCGGCCGCGCGCGCGGTGTTCCTGAAGGAGTTGCGGGCCACGCTCCGGCCCGGGGACACGTTCCTGCTGGGGGCCGACCTGGTGAAGGACACCGGGCGGCTGGTGGCGGCTTACGACGACGCGGCCGGGGTGACGGCCGCCTTCAACCGGAACGTGCTGCGGGTGATCAACCGGGAGCTGGACGCGGACTTCGTACCGCAGGCGTTCGAGCACGTGGCGCTGTACGACGCCCGCCACGACTGGATCGAGATGCTGCTGCGGGCGAGCCGGGACATGCGGGTGCGGGTCGGCGGACTCGGGCTGGTCGTGGACTTCGCCGAGGGGGAGGAGATGCGTACCGAGATCAGCGCCAAGTTCCGGCCGGAGGGGCTGCGGGAGGAGCTCGAGGCCGCGGGCTTCAACGTGTGCCGCCGCTACACCGACCCCGCGGGGGACTTCACCCTGATCCTGGCCGAGGCGTGAGCACGAGCGCCGGGCAAGCGGGGCCGCCGGCCGCGAACGGGCAAGCCGGGCAGCATGCGGGGGTCGCTGGGCCATGGCGGGCGGCGCGGAGTGTGGCGCCGCCCGGGCATCTCGACGCGGCCGGTTGCAACGTGCCCAGCGACCGGGTGCTCGACGCGGTCGTGGCGCACCTGCGGCTGGAACGGGAGCGCGGCGGCTACCCGGCCGTCCCGGACCTCACCGTGCCGAAGTCGGCCCTGGCCGCGCTGGTCGGCGCCGGGCCGGAGGACGTGGCGTTCCTGGAGAGCGGGACGGCGGCCATGGCGGTGCTGCTGGGCGGGTGGCGGCTGCCGCCGGGCAGCCGCGTCGGCTACGCGCGCACCGAATACGGCAGCACCCTGATGCTGCTGCGCCGCCTGGCCGCCCGGCGTGACTGGAGGCTCGTCGAACTGCCGGTGGACGGCGCCGCCCGCCTCGCCCCCGAGGGCCTGCGGGCGCCGCTGGCGGCGGGGTTGGACCTGGTGATCGTCTCGCACCTCGGCTCCCATCACGGCGTCGTGCAACCGGCGGCGGAGATCGGGGCGCTGTGCCGCGCGGCCGGGGTCCCGTTCGTGCTGGACGTCTGCCAGTCGCTCGGACATGTGGAGGTACGGGGGGCGGGCGCGAGCGCGTACGTGGGGACGTCGCGCAAGTGGCTGGCCGGGCCGCGCGGCGTCGGCTTCCTGATCGTGCCCGGCCTCACGCCCGCCATGGACGCCCCGGCCCCCACCCTCGGCGGCCACCTCTGGAACGAACCGTCACAGGACGACGGGCCGGTGCCGTTGCCCGGCGCGGTGCGTTATGAGAGCTCGGAGGGCGCGATCGCGGCCCGGGTCGGGCTCGGCGTGGCCGTGCTCGAACACCACGCGCTCGGCCCGTCAGCGGTCCACGAGCACCTGGCCGACCTCGGCCGCACGGCGCGCGGCCTGCTCGACGGGGCCGGGGGCTGGCGGGTGGCCGAGCCGCTCGACGAGCCGTCAGCCCTCGTCACGCTCAGGCCCCCGCCGGGCGAGACGGCCGAGGCCGCCGCCGCCCGGGCAGCCGCGGCGTCCCTGCTGGTCAACGTCGTGCCGACCGCCCGGGCGCCGCTGGACCTGCGCGAACCCGTGCTCCGCGTCTCCCCGCCGCCCGGCACACCCCTGGAGACCCTGGAGTCCCTGGCCCGCGCCCTCGCCTCCTGACCGCCTCAACGGTGGTGAACTGCGCGTGACGGCGGTGCGGAACCCTTTCAGGTAGCGGGGGCCGAGAGCTCGCGGATGGCGGCGGCGACGCGCCGGGTCGAGGCAGAGGCGCTGCCGGGCCCGTCGAACGGTCGCGTGCCGCCGTCCGTGACGCCCTCGACGGTGGCGAGGTCGGCGCCGGGGTGGCAGACGACGTCCGGCCCCGGCAGGTTGGCGAGCAGGAACTCGCCCTCGTCGGTCCGGGCGTCCGACGGGTGCGCGCCGCGGCGGGCCCACCGCAGGCGACCGGCGTGGTCGAGCCGGTAGACGCCGGACCCCTGGCCGGTCGCGACCCGTACCGGCGCGTCGTGGCTCAGCCGGACCTTGACGGAGAAGGGGCCGCCTGGCTGGGTGGCGCGCAGCAGGCTGAGGTGGTTGAAGTCCTGCGGGTCGCCCAGCCAGCTCACCCGGCGGCCCAGCAGCACGGCCAGGTGCGCCAGCACGAACGGGGCCAGGCCGATGAGCTGCTGGTTGACCCCCGAGACGCTCTCCTGGTGGCCCCATTTGATCGCGCAGAGATAGACCCGCTCGCCCGGGGTGAGCAGGGCGTCCAGGGTGAACAGCCCGGCGACGCCGTACCTGCGCCAGGCCCAGATCGCGATGCGTTCCGCGCACTCGATGAGCAGCGCGGCGGCGGGCGCCGGCCAGGGCCGCGACCAGTCGTGGCCGGCGCTGCGCAGCGGGCCGACGCCCAGCTCGGCGACGCCGGTCGACGCGTGTGCCGGCCGGTCCACGTACACGCGCACACCCCCGGCGCCGTCCGGGACGCCGAGCACGGCGACGGTGCACGGCCAGCCCTCGACGAACGCGGCCACCCGGTACGGGCCGAGCAGCCGCACCGCGCGTCCCATGCCGTCGTCGTCGGACACGATCACGGTGCCGCGCCCGCCCGCCTGCACCACCACCCGTTGCGTGCCGACTGCGCGCCGCAGCTCCGCGAGGCCGGGCAGCCGGTCCACGTGCACGCAGCGGATCCGTGCCACAGCGGGCACGCCGGCCGCCCGCAGCAGGTCGTCGAACAGATGCTTGGCCTCGATCGTGGCCCGCACGCCCGCGTCGATCGCCGCGACGGTGCCGCCGGGGCCGGCCAGCTCGTCCAGCTGGGGGTTCGCGTACCAGGTGGAGATGACCGGCGGGCGGTCCAGCTTGACCAGGTGGCGGGCGGCGTCGTGGCGTACGCGGCGCGGCCAGCCGTGCCGCTCGGCGACCGAGCGGACGCGGGTGCGGTCCTCGGCGGCGACGACCAGGCCGGGCAGGGCGGGTTCCCATGCCGGGTAGCAGCCGATGGCCAGGGCCGGGCGCAGGCCTTCGATGGGGGCTGGGCCGGTGTAGCCGGTGCGCAGAGCGGTGCAGAACCGGTCGACGGTGACCAGCGGGCGGCCCGCCAGCGCGGCCAGCAACTCGGCGCCCGCGTGCTCTAAGCTCGCCGGGCCGCTCATGTCGCCACGCGCGGCGGCGTAGCCGTTGGGGTGCGTACCACTCCTCCTCCTTCGAGAGCTTTCAGGCCGCGTCGTCACGGTCCGCACTATTGACGGTGCTCTGCGTGGAGCGCATCGTCGAGGGCACCGCGATGTGAAGCGATGTGAAGATGCGATGTCGCCACGGCGCACCCGCCCCGTCGTGAACCGGGCCCTGGCCGCGATGATCGAGCAGGCCGGCTGGACGCACGCGGCCACCGCGCAGCACGTCAACGCGGTCGCCGCGGAGAGCGGGGAGCGGATGCACTACGACCGTTCGGCGGTCGGGCACTGGCTGACCGGGACCGTTCCGCGCCCGGACGCCGTGCACGCCGCCGTGGAGGCGTTCCGCCGCCGCCTCAACCGGCCGGACCTCGCTCCGGGGCATCTCGGGTGGCCGGGTCCCGCCTTCGCGCCGCCCGCCGACGACCCCTGGCGCGGTGACCCGGTCGCCCGGCTGGCCACGCTGGGGGAAGACGACCTGCTCAACCGCCGTACCGTGCTGACCGCGGGCACGTTCACGCTGGCCGCCCTGTCCGGCCTGGCCGCGCACGGCGGCAGGGCCCGCGCCCGCGCCGCCGCCGGCCGGGCGGGTGCCGGCGACGTGGCCCGCATCCGCGCCGCCACCGCCAGCTTCGCCGACCTGGACGACCAGTACGGCGGCGGCCACGCCCGCGCCGCGGTCGCCGCCTACCTGGCCCGCGAGGTCACGCCCCTCCTGCACCGGGCGACCGGCCGCGCCCGACCGGACCTGTTCAGCGCCGCCGCCGAGCTGGGCTACCTCGCCGCCTACATGGCCATGGACGCCGGAGCGAACGCCCTCGCGCAGCGGTACTACATCAGCACCGTACGGCTGGCCGACGAGGCGGGCGACCTGGTGGTGCGCGCGACGGCCCTACGCAGCATGGCCGTTCAGGCCGCCGAACTCGGCCACGACGGCCAGGCCCTGGCGCTGGCCGAGGCCGCTGCCTCCGCGCTCGGCGGGCACGGCCCTCAGCGCACGCGGGCGTGGATCACCGGCATGCGGGCCGAGGCGCACGCGGCGGCCGGCACCCGCTGGGACGCGCTGAACCTGCTCCGCCGCACCGAGACTCAACTGGAACGCGCCGACTCCGCTCCCGAATCGGAGTGGACCGGCAACTACCGCCGCGAATCCCTGGAACACCAGATCGGACTGACCCTCACCCAGCTCGGCGACCACGCCACCGCCGCCCGGCACTTCGCCGCCTCCATGAACGCCCGCCGGCCCATCGAGCTGCGTACCCGCGCCCTGATCGGCGTGCGCGCGGCGCACGCCTTCCTCCGGGCCGGCGACCTCGAGCGGGCCGCCGCCACGGTCCTTCAGCTCAGCGACGACGTACGGCTGATCTCCTCGGCCCGGGTACGCGACGAGCTGCGGCGGCTGCGCGCCGACTGGCAGCCCTACCGCGACAGCCCGGCCATCGCCGAAGTCGACGCCGCCATCGCTACACCTTCGGGGTGAACTGGGCCAGGTTGTAGATCCCGAGCGTCTTCTCGATCTCGGCGACCTGGTCGACGACGCCGGTGAAGCCGCGGGCGAAGCGGCGGCGCTCTTCCTCCTCGAAGGTCTCGGCCAGCTCGAGAAACTCCTTCGCCGGGACGACGTCGCGAAAGACGGGGAAGACCACGGTGTCCTCGCGGGCCTCGTGCGGCTCGTACATCCGGATGAACGAGGCCATGGAGGCGACCATGGCCTGGCGGGCCCGCTTGTCGGGCGTCGCGGTGGCGCCGGTGGCCGTCAGGAGGCGTGAGGTGAGAACGCGCCCGCGCTGATGTTGCAGCAGCAGGACCGGGACGATGTCGGTGAGCTTGCCGGCCTGCTGCAGGCGCGGGAACACGTACTTCTCTTCCAGGCGCTCGTGGTAGTCCTCGATGAAGCTGCGGATGATGCGCGCGCTCGCGTTCAGCGCCTGGGCCGGGACCTGCTGGCCGGTCCCGATCCGCCGGATCCCCTCTCGGTAGATCAGCAGGATGCGTTTGAGGACGCCGTGCTCGCGCATGAGATCCTCCGGCGGCGTGACGGGCGCCTCCTCCTGCTCGCCCGGAGTCGGCGTGGCGGGTGCCTGCGACGGCGAGGCGCCGCCCGCCCGCACCACGCCCGCCGCACCGCACGCGGTCAGGGTCACGCTGCCGGCCACGGCGACGGGCAGCCCCAGCAGGTCACGCCGGCGCACCGCCGCCCCGTTCTCATCCCCTACGCAGTCCACCCTTACCGCCCCCGGTCCTACCGTGATCAACGTGCGCGCTCGGATCCGTTCCCCGCAGGCATGCGCTGAAGCGGTCGCCGGGTAATGCTTGGGTCAGCTAGTGGGTTCGGCTGGGGGTACCCAGCCGGTAGTGGCCGTTACGCCGCCCTTGGCGGGACGGCGTAACGGCTACCGGATCAGGGGGCGCAGCTGCGCTGCCACTTGCCCGGCTGGACGCACCGGAACAGCGAGGGGTTGGTCACGGCCGGCGGGCGCCACTCATGCGAGGCCTGCTCGTAGGCGTAGGCGAAGGACAGGAGCTTGGCCTCGGTGTACGCGCTGCCGAGGAAGCTCATGCCGAACGGCCGCCCGTTGGCGGGGTCGTATCCGATCGGCACGGCGACGGACGGGTACTGTGCCCGCGCGCCGATTCCGGCCGATCCGCTGCCGGTGAACAGGATCGCGTCGAGGTTCTCGGCCTTGAGCACCGAGTCGATGCGCTCGCGGGCGCCGGCGATGCCGTTGTCGCGGTCGGCCTCGTAGGCGGCCTTGGTGGCGGGGTCGTCGATGTCGATCTGGTTGGAGGCCTCCAGTTGCGTCTGGCCGAACTTGATCGTTCCCTCGGCGATGTGGCCGAGGTTGTACTTCACGACGTCGTCGAGCGTCTTCATGGGGGCGTTGCGGGGCAGCCGGGCGAGGTAGGCGTTCAGGTCGCGCTTGAACTCGTAGTTCAGGATGCCCGGCGGCAGCCCGCCCGTGTTGACCGTGACGGTGACGACGGTGGCGCCCTGGGCGCGCAGCACGTCGAGGGCCTTGTTGAAGGCGACCGCCTGGTTACCGGTGGGCGCGCTGGCGACGCCGATGCGCACGCCCTTGAGCGCGTCCGTCTTCAGTGCCGCGGTGTAGTCGGTGCCGACGACGTCCTTGCTGGTCTGCGTCGCGGGGTCCTCGGGGTCGATGCCGGTGAGCGCGGTCAGCAGCGCGGCGGCGTCGTACACCGAGCGGGTCATCGGGCCCGCGGTGTCCTGCGAGGCCGCGATCGGCACGATTCCCGTCCTGCTGACCAGCCCGACGGTCGGCTTCACGCCGACCAGGGAGTTGGCCACGGAGGGGCTGAGGATCGAGCCGGAGGTCTCGGTGCCGATGGTCACCGCCGCGAGCCCGGTGGCCGCCGCCGCGCCCGATCCCGAGCTCGACCCGCTCGGGGTCTGGCTGACGTCGTACGGGTTCAGCACCTGCCCGCCGAGGCCGCTGTATCCGGACGGCATGCCCGAGGTGGTGAAGTTCGCGAACTCGCTCAGGTTGGTCTTGCCGAGGATGACCGCGCCGGCCGCGCGCAGCCGCTTGACGAGGAAGGAGTCGTCCGAGGGGAAGGAGTCGGCCAGTGCCAGGGCGCCCGCGGTCGTCGGCAGCCGCTGGACGTCGATGTTGTCCTTGACCAGCACGGGGATGCCGTGCAGCGGGCCGCGTACCTTGCCCTTCTTGCGGTCCTTGTCGGCCTGTCTGGCCTCGTCCAGCGCGCTGTCGTTGAGCACGCGGACGGCGTTCAGGCCGGGGCCGTCGGTGTTGAGCTGGCGGATGCGCTCGATGTAGTCGCTGGTGAGCTCCTCGGAAGTGATCTTCCTGGCGCTCATGGCCTGCTGGAGCTGCGCGACCGTGGCGGTCTCCAGGTCGACGCGGTACCCGGTCCGGCCGGCCGCGGCCTGGGTCGGGGAGACCAGCGCTACCACGCCCATGGCCGCGACCGTGCCGAACGACGCGACGTACAGGGTGGTGCGGGAGGTCAGGCGGCGCAGTACGGATAAGACACTGGAACGGTTCATGGGGTGCGTGTCCTTCCAAGGGTGTCCCACCTCGGCCACTTCGGCGCGAGTGAAACGATGATCACGCAGGAAGAGTGCAACGCATAAGTTATGCCGATATTTCGGCACGGTTACTATCGCCTTCCGGTCTCGTTCCCGTGGCCGGCCGCGGCCCGGCGGTCAGTTGCGGTTGGCGCGTGGCGCGAGGCGGTCGGGGAGTTTGGCGAGCGGGAAGACGCGCCAGAAGTAGGCATCGGCGGCGTGCTGGTCACCGGGATAGTTGATCGCCTCCACGATGCGGCCACCCCTGATCCGGAAGGCCAGTGCCCAGGTGATGTCCAGGCCCTTGGGCGTGGTGCTCCAGCCTCGGTGCAGGTCGATCACCCAGTCGCCGTCGGGCGCCAGCGCGATCGGATCGGCGCGGAATCCCGCCCGGCCCAGCTCGGCGAAGAACGCCAGCACCTCCTCCACCCCCTTCTTGGTGCCCGCGAGGGGGTGGTGGCCCGGGATGGTCCACTGGATGTCGGGGGCGAAGAAGCGCCGGCGGAGAGCCTCGAGGTCGCCCTCGCCGTAGGCGGCGTAGTAGTCGCGGATCAGCTTGACGTTGGGGTGCTCCCGGGAGGAGGCCGCGGCGGCGGTCCCCGTGGCGGCGGTGAGGGCGATCCCGGCCGCCGTGGCGCCGGCGGCTCGCAGCAGGTTGGCCCGAGACATCTCAGACAAGGGAAACTCCCGTTCTTGGCGTTTCGGCCGAGTCTGGGGTGCGATGCCGGTCGCAGTCCAAGATCTGTGGCCATAACCATCGGCTATGAACCCAAGATCCTGGGCCTTTACCGCACCCCAATATGCGGGTAAACAACTCCACCATTTGACGCCGGCGACAACATTCCTTGGCGGTGACGAAGGGCGCAGGTACATACGGTATTTATCCGGATGTGGACAGAAGGGCTGCGAAATGTGCAGGCAAACAGTGCTGGCGGCCGTGCTCGCCACGCTCACCACCGTTCCTGCCGGCGCACGCGCATTTGAGGCTGACGGCGCAGGCCAGCCGTCTCCTTGCCCGGCAGGCGGCGCCAAGCCGACGGTCGTGCTCGTGCATGGCGCCTGGGCCGACACGTCGAGCTGGAATGGCGTCATGGCGTCCCTGCGGAAATCCGGATATGCCGTCCGGGCCATCGCGAATCCCGTCCAGAACCTCACCACCGACGCGGCCTCCGTCGCCGCCTTCCTGAAAACCATTTCCGGCCCCGTCGTCCTCGCCGGGCACTCCTACGGCGGCTCGGTGATCACCAACGCCGCCGCGCACACTCCGAACGTCAAAGCCCTCGTATACGTCGACGCCGCGGCGCCCGACGTAGGCGAAACCAACGGCCAGTTGAGCGGCTCCGACTCGGTGCTGAAAAAGGAGAGCCCCGCCTCCCTCTACGACAAGATGTCGTACGCGGGAGCGACCGGCACAGTCACCGATCTCTACCTCAAGAAGGACTTCTTCCTGCGTTCGTTCGCCGCCGATCTGGATCGGGAAACGGCCACCCGGCTGTGGGCGTCCCAGCGAGCCGCGTCGACCGGCGCGTTCGAGACGCCGTCCAAGGCCGCGGCCTGGAAGACGATTCCGTCCTGGTTCTTCATCAGCACCGGAGACGTGGTCATCACCCGCTCCGCCCAGCTGTGGATGGCCCGGCGGGCGAAGTCGAAGATCTCGGAGTTCGAGGGCGGGTCCCATCTGACCTTGATCTCGCATCCCCGGAAGGTGGCGTCGATGATCGATTCAGCGATCTGCGCCACCCGGCGAACCTCCTAGCGACCGGCTCACTCCGGCCAGTCGGAGTTCTGGATGATCTCCACGAAGTCGATGTGCCTGAAGCCGGGCACGAAGTGCTCGAGCACGTCGGCCTTGACGTTGCCGAAGGTGGTCTGCGGCCGGTGCGCGATCCCCTCGGTGAAAGCCTGCAGGATGCGCCGCTTGAAGTCGGGACGCGGGTGTGCCGCCACGATCTCCTTCCGGGCCTCCGCGGGGATGTCGTCCAGCCCCATGCCGAGCACGTCGGCCTCCACACCGGCGGTGACCAGGGCGATCTCCGGCTCCATGTGGGACGGGATCTCCGGCGTGGTGTGCAGCGCGATCGCGGTCCAGGCCAGCCGGGCACTCTCCTCGTCCAGGCCGTGCGAACGCAGGAAGTCGCGCGCGTCGTCGGCCCCGTCCAGTTCGAAGCGCTGCTGGGACTGGTTGTGCCGCTCGGTCAGCCCGAGATCGTGGAACATCGCGGCCACGTACAGGATCTCGGGGTCGTAGACCAGCCCGCGGCGGCGGCCCTGCAGCGCGCCGAACAGGTAGACGCGCCGTGAGTGGTCGAACAACAGCGGGCCGGCACCCTGCCGCACCAGCTCGGTGGCCTCCTTGGCCAGCTGGCTGTCCGGGATGTCGATGTCAGCGATGCGATCGGTCATGTCTTCAGTCTTGCGAACGCTGCCTCGGCTTCTCCATGTCATTTCAGTCAGGTATCCCACAAATCTGGACATAGAGTGGAACGGTGGAACGCAAGAAGGTCGCCGTCGTCGTCTACGACGGGGTGCGACTGCTGGATGTGACGTCGCCGGTGGAGGTGTTCGACACCGCGGCGGAGCTCGGCGGCTCGTACGAGCTGGTGATCTGCTCTCCTGCGGGAGCGGACGTCACCGCGTCGGCGGGGGTGCGGCTCGCGGCGAACGCGCGGGCCGGCGAGGTCGCCGGGGTGCACACCGTAGTGGTGCCGGGCTCGCATGACCTGCCGCGCCTGCCGCCGCTTCCCGCGGTGCTCGAAGCGGTGGACGGGCTGGCCGGCGCCTCGGAGCGGGTCGCGTCGGTGTGTACGGGGGCGTTCGTCCTGGCCGAGGCGGGATTGCTGGACGGCAGAAGGGCGACCACGCACTGGCGGCACGCCGCCACGCTCGCCCACCGCTACCCCCGGGTGACGGTCGAACCCGACGCGATCTACGTACGCGACGGGCGGATGATCACCTCCGCCGGCGTCAGCTCCGGCGTCGACCTGGCGCTGGCCCTGGTGGAGCAGGACGAGGGCGCGGAGCTGGCCCGCGAGGTGGCCCGCGACCTGGTCGTCTTCATGCAGCGGCCGGGCGGCCAGTCGCAGTTCTCGGTGGCCGCGCGTACCCCGCGGCCCCGGCACGACGCGCTGCGCGGCCTGCTCGACGAGATCGCCGCGGACCCCGCCGGCGATCACGCCCTGCCGTCGATGGCCGCGCGCGCCGGGATGAGCGCTCGCCACCTCACCCGCCTCTTCCACGAACAGGTCGGCACCACCCCGGCCGGCCACGTCGAGTCGGTACGGCTGGAAGCGGCGCAGGCGCTGCTCGAAGCGGGTGAGAGCGTCACCGGCGCGGCCCATCGCTCAGGCCTGGGCAGCGACGAGTCACTGCGCCGCGCCTTCCTGCGCCACCTCGGTGTCACGCCGTCGGCCTACCGCGCCCGCTTCCGCACGGCCGTCCGCCATTGAGTCAGCCCGGATTCGCGCGATGCTCCAGCAGGAGCAGCGCGATGTCGTCGGCGCGGTGCTTGGTGTGCGGGGCGTGGTCCAGCAGCGTGCCGCTGAGCTGGTGGAGGTGCTCGTACGTGGCCTCGGTCAGGTATCCGGCGAGGTTGCCGATGGCGAGGTCCAGGTCGACGCCGGGGGCCTCGACCAGGCCGTCGGTGTAGAGGGCGACGACGGCCTCCGGCGGGAACGGCGCCTCGATGGTCGGGTAGTCGGCATCGGCGTCGACACCGAGGAGCAGCCCGTACGGGCCGTCGATGATCTCGGCGGGCATGTTCGGCGGGCGCAGCAACGCCGGAGGGTGTCCCGCGTTGGCCAGGCAGAGGGTGCGTAGTTGCAGGTCGACGTGGACGAGCAGGCAACTGGTGAACAGGTCGGTGTCCAGGTCGATGAGCAGGCGGTTGGTGTGCCTGAGCACGTCGCCGGGGCTGGCGCCGGCGACCGCGTGGGCGTGGATGGCGGTGCGCACCTGTCCCATGAGCGCGGCGGCCGTCATGTTGTGCCCCTGGACGTCTCCGATGACCGCGGCGGCGGAGGTGTCGTTCAGGCGGATCAGGTCGTAGAAGTCGCCGCCGATGCCGACACCGCGGGTGGCGGGCACGTAGCGGGCGGCCACGTCCAGGCCGGGGATCTCGGGCAGGCTGCGGGGGAGCAGCGCGGTCTGGAGGCAGTGGGCGAGCCGGTCCTTGGTGTCGTAGAGCATGGCGCGGTCGAGGGCCTGGGCCATCAACCCGGCCAGCGCGGTGAGGCTGGCGCATTCCTCGTCGGTGAACGGGTGGGGCTCGCCGAAGGCCAGCACGCAGGTGCCGACGATGTCGTCGGAGACCGCCAGCGGCAGGAACGCCCAGGCGGCCATCTGGTCGTAGTGCACGGCGTTCGGATACATCTGGCGTAGCTCGCTCCAGTTGGCGAAGAACGCGGGGTCGCCGGTGCGCAGCACGTGCTCGGCGGGGGTTGGTGAGGTCAGCGGCAGGCCGTCGAACAGATCGACGATCTCGGGCCCGTAGCCGTGCGAGCCGATAATCCGCATCTTGCCGCCCTCGGCTATCAGGATCGCCATGGCCTGCACCTTGAACACGGGCATGACGTGGTCGGCGACCAGGTTGACGACCTCCCGCACGTTGAGCGCCCGGGTCAGGGCCGCCGCGATGTGCAGGAAGTTGTAGAAGACGTCGGTCCGCGGCTGCCCGCCGGCGCCGGGCTCGTGCGGAAGCTCCTGCAACGGCTGCTCCACCACGGCAGGCGTGATCAGCAGGCTGATGCCGGACGGATCCGGATAGAGCGCGAACTCCAGTTTGCGGCCGTCAGGGCGGCGAGCCGTGCAGAACGTGGTCTGCTGGCTGACCACCGCCGCCCGGCAGCGATCTTCGAACGCCGGATCCTTCAGCCATTCCGCGACCTCCCACAGCGGCTTGCCCAGCACGTCACCCCCGTCGCCGAGCAGATCGGCCGCCGTGGCGCTGACGAAGGTGATGCGGCCCTCCAGATTCAGCGCGACACAACCCTCGCGGAAACGGTCGAGACAGCCGGACGCGGCCAGGGCATATTGCGGATCCGGCGCCTCGGGCTGCTCCGGAAGCAGGACGCGCGGCTCGCCCGTGGCCGCCGGCGGGTGCCCGCGGTCGGCTGCCTCCTTCAGCAGGGCGCCCAGCTTGTCGCAGGCGAGATTGATGACCTCCACCTCATGGGGTGAGAGCTCGTACGCGTGCGACGCCGGCCAGAACAGGATCCAGGCGCCCCACACGCGGGAGCCGGTCCGGAGGGGAGCGGCGGCCGTGGCGAACGGATACGGCAACGCGAGCGCCGTTCCGGGGAAGCGGCAGGCCAGCTCGTGATGATTGGGCACCCAGATCACATGGCGCTGGCGAACGGCGGCCGCCACCGGGGTGCTGGCGTCCATCCTGACCCTGGTCCACGGCTTGACGATCTGCGCCGGCAGCCCGACCTCCGTGTCCATCAGCAGGACCTGCCCAGCCTCCGCCAGCAGGTAGATCGCGCCGACGTGCGCCCCGGTGTCACGGACGGCCTGGGCCAGCACCTCGTCAAGCCCAGCCGCGTACCGCTGGGTATCCGAGTCCGGGTGGCCGTGCACGGGCTACCCCGCGCCACCCTGCGACGACGTCGGTGCCGCGGCCCAAGGAGCAGCCATACGTCCAACTGTAAGTGCCCTCATTCGGGGCAAGACCGTCCATTGCTAGATCCTGATCGTCAAGTTGCCCGAACATGGGTATTTCCGGTGCGCGCCGGTCAACTGCGGGATCGGCGGCCGTACGCGATCGACGGCCGCTTGACCGGCGCTTGACGCCCGCCCTCCGGCTCGATCAGCGGGCCTCGACCTCGATGATGCGGGTGTAGTCGTTCGCCCCGTTCGAGGCCAGCGCCACGATGCGGACCGCGTCCGCGGTGACGGGCGTGAAGTCCGAGCGCGCGTTGCCCGCGGTGTTGCCCCGCACCTGCGCGACCGTCTGCCACTGGCCGCTCACCTGCGCCTGGACGTCCCAGTCACGCAGCCCGAACGTCGCGGCGGGATAGCGTTCCGTGTCGAGCGTGTACAGGTCCACCCGTGACACCTGCCTGGGGCTGCCCAGCGCGATGGCCACGGTGTCCGGCCAGGCCCTGCCGGTGGCGTCGTTCCAGCCGTTGCCGCCGGCCCAGCCGTTGGAGGAGCGGTCGCCGTCGGCGATGCTGCAGGGCGGGTAGTTGGCGTTCGTGTGCTGGGAGGAGGCGGTGACCGGGCGCCGGAGCGCGAGGTTGCCGCCGTTGTCGAGCCGGTCCACGGGCACGACCTCGACGGGCACGGACAACGTCTGGGCGGAGGTGCGCAGGCGCAGGCCGTACTCGCCTTCCTTGGCGTCGGGCGGGACGGCGACCAGCAGTTTCGCGCCGAGCTCGTAGCCGGGCGGCAGGTAGCTGGACAACATCGAGCGGGAGGCGCTCAGCGGCTGGTCGATCTCCACGTTCATGGTGGCGTACGCGGCCTTCTTCGCGTCGCTGCGCATGCCGATGTCGATCTTGGCGGGGCAGGCGGGGTCCACGCCGAGCGGGGCGACGAGCCGGTCGGCGCTCGCGATCGGGGTGAGCTTGCCGGTGCCCTTGGAGGTGCCCGGCCGGACCTTCACGGACACCGACTGAGGAGGCTCGGGGGTGGGATCCCAAGCGGCGGCGGTGAGGGTGGCGGTGGCTACCAGGGCCAGTGCGGCGGTGAGGTGACGCATGATCGTTCCTTCCTAGAGCGCGTGCAGGCCGGGGGCGCCGTCGAGGGTGACCAGGCTGGCCCTGGTGGAGACCGGCGCGCCGGGGCGGTCCACGTACGGGACGACCTTGAAGTCCGCCCGCCACTGGTCCCGAGTGATCTCGCAGGAGACGTAGCCGCGCTGGTAGCTGGAGAACTTCAGGTGCGGGTTGGCCGGGTCGGTGCCGCCCGGCGGCACGCCGGTCGAGGCGTTGCCGTTGCCGCCGCTGCTGACGGACGTGCCGACGAGCTCCACGCCGACCGTGCGCGAGGCCGGGTCGTCGAAGTTCGCCTTGAGCTCGCCCGCCAGGTTGTAGTGGATGTCGCCGGTCAGCACCACGGGGTTGCTCACCTGACGCTCGATCATGCCGTTGAGCACGCGGTCCTTGGCGGCCTTGTAGCCGTCCCAGAGGTCCATGCTGAGCTTCTGCGCGGGGCCCTGGTCGTAGTCGAGCTGCATCATGGCGATCTGCTGGGCCAGCACATTCCACTTGGCGCGGGACGCGCCCAGGCCGTCGAGCAGCCACTTCTCCTGCTCGGCGCCGAGCATCTGCCTGGCGGGGTCGAGGCGGTCCGCGCAGTCCACCTGCTGCCCGTCGCCGCAGACCTGGTCGTCGCGGTACTGCCGGGTGTCGAGCACGTTGAACTCCGCGAGGTCCCCGAAGGCGAACCTGCGGTAGATCCGGGCGTCGGGGCCCTCGACGGAGGGCACCCGGACGGGCATGTTCTCCCAGTAGGCGCGGAAGGCGTTGGCGCGGATCACCAGGTAGTCCTGCTCGGTCACCTCGCCGCCGGGGCCGTTGGAGCCCGCCCAGTTGTCCAGCACCTCGTGGTCGTCCCAGGTGACGATCCACGGAGCCCGGTGGTGCGCGGCCTGCAGGTCGGGGTCGCTCTTGTAGAGGCCGTACTGGATGCGGAAGCGGTCGAGGGTGTCGCACTGCACCCGGAACTGCTCGGGCACGGGCGTGTTCCGCATGCCGCCGGTGGGCACGATGCCGTACTCGTAGATGTAGTCCCCGAGGTGGAACACCACGTCGGGCTCCTCCTCGGCGAGGTGGCGGTAGGCGCTGTAATAGCCGTCCTGCCACAGCGCGCACGAGGCGAAGGCCAGCCGCAGCGACTCGGGGCTGCTCGACGGGGCGGGCGCGGTCTTGGTCCGGCCGACGGGGCTGATCTGGCCGCCGGTGCGGAAGCGGTAGAAGTACTCGCGGCCCGGCCGCAGGCCGTTGGCGTCCACGTGGACGGAGTGGCCGTACTCGGGGGTGGCCCAGGTGGAGCCGTGCCGGGCGCGCCGGGTGAACGCCTCGTCCTCCGCGATCTCCCAGTCAACCCTGATCTTGTTGTACGGCAGCCCGCCGAGCGGCTCCAGCGGCTTGACGGCCAGCCGCGTCCAGAGGATCACCCGGTCGGGCAACGGATCGCCGGACGCGACGCCGAGCTGGAAGGGGTAGTCGCCCTTCACGCTCGCCCGCGCGGTCGACGGGTCGGCCAGGCCGGTGGTGAAGGCCAGGGCCAGCGCGGAACTGCCGAGCCCGAGGAAGGATCGGCGGGAGGGAGGGTGCATGCTGCTTCCTAAGCTGGGGGGCGAAAGCCCTCACTTTGTAGCAAGCAGGCGACTTCTTAACAAGATGCAAGTTACAAATAACGCGCTAGAGCGTTACAACTGCGCCACCTGAACGTTCGCATGGTGGTCGCGCAGCCGCTGCAGCAGATCGGCCGGGGCGTTCGCGTCGACCACGACGACGTCGAAGTCGTCCAGCGGCGCGACCCGGTGCAGCGCCACCCGGGCCAGCTTCGTGCCGTCGACGGCCAGGATGCGCCGGGCGCCCGCGCGCAACATCGCCCGCTTCACCAGCACGATCTCCTGCTCCTGGTGGAAGGCGTACTGCTCGGAGATGGCCGAGGTGGACACCACGACCACATCCGTGCTCACCGCCTCGACCGCGTCGACACAGCCGAGCCCGAGAAAGGAGTCGTGGGTGGCGTGATATTCGCCGCCCAGCGCGATGAGCCTGATGTCGCGGCTGCCGGCCAGCAGCCTGATCGCCTCCAGGAAGTTCGTCACCACGGTCAGCGGGGCCAGCTCGGTCAGGTGACGGGCCACCGCCAGCGCCGTCGTCGAGTCGTCCAGCATGACCGAGCTACCCGGCTCGATCATGCCCGCCACCAGCCGGGCGATGGCGTCCTTCTCCGCCGTGTGCGCCTTGAGCCGGTAGACGATGTTGCTCTCCCACACGTTGCTGGCCTGGGCGGTGGCGCCGCCGCGGACCTTGCGCACCATGCCCTGGCGCTCCAGCTCGTCGAGGTCGCGGTGGATGGTCATCACGCTCACCCCGAAGCTCTCGGCGAGCTCGGTCACGGAGGCGGAGCCCCGGCGCACGATGTGCTCGGCCATGCCGTGCCATCGCGCTGACCTGCTGGAGGTGTGCTGCCGCGATTTCACCCTGAACTCCACCCTGCTCGGCCGGCGCTGGATTTTACTCTTGACACCCAACTCGGGCGACTCATACTCTCCCGACATCTATCACTTTTAACAAGCTTGATTGTTAAATTCACAAGCGAGTTACGTGGAGGTGGAGGCGTTGGCTCCGTCCGGCCGTATGTGCTGCCCGTCTCCGACCCCTCCTGCCTTCGCGGAGGTCCTGTGCGCGCTCCCTGCCTCCTTCGCAGGGCCCTCATTAAAACGTTCGCATCGGTGTTCTCTCGGGGGATCACTTCTTAGGAGACCAGCATGACCGACCTGCTGCACGACGCCAGGGTGAGCCGCGGCCAGTTCCTGCGCATGATGGGCGGCCTGGCCGCGGCCGCGGTCGCGACCGCCTGCTCCACCCGGCCTGAGACCACCGCCACGACGGGCGGCGGCCAGGCCGCCGCGACCGAGCTGAAGTTCATCGGCGTGGCCGACCAGAAGGCGCCGATGGACGGGCTGGTGGCCGCCTACCAGAAGGTCAAACCCGCGGTGCGGCTCACCGCCTCCTACGCCCCCACCGACCAGGTCCAGACCTCGGTACGCACCCAGCTCGGCGCCGGCAACGCCCCCGACCTGCACGTGGTGTACCCGGGCAACGGAAGCGCGATGTCGATGACCCAGATCGCCAAGGCCGGGCTGCTGGCCGACCTGTCCGCCCAGGCGTGGACGCAGACCATCCCGGCCGGGTTCAAGCCCGCCTTCCAGCTCGACGGCAAGACCTACATCTACTCGGCCGGGTCGTCGGTCATCGGAGCGGTCTACAACAAGAAGGTCTTCGAGCAGGCGGGCATCGATGCGCCGCCGACGACCTGGACCGAGTTCCTCGCGGTCTGCGACAAGCTGAAGAAGGCCGGAGTGGTGCCGATCGCGCTGGGCGCGCAGACGCCGTGGGTCACCCAGCTCATCACGTACGCGCTGGTGCCCTCGACCGTCTACGCCAAGGACCCGACGTTCGACGACAAGCAGCTCGCCGGGCAGACCAGCTTCGCCCAGTCCGGCTGGCGGCAGGCCATGGAGATGTACCTGGAGCTGCAGAAGCGCGGCTTCTTCAACGACAAGCCCAACGGCACCACGTTCGAGCAGCAGACCTCGATGGTGGCCACCGGCAAGGCCGCCATGGCCATCCAGGTGTCGGCCGTGCTGCCGGACTTCCGCAAGGCCGCCGCCGCGCCCGACGACCTGTCGATGTTCCCCCTGCCCGGCGCCGACGACGCCGCCTCCGTGTGGATCCCCGCCGGCGTCGTCGTCGGCCTCGGGGCCAGCGCCAAGGGCAAGAATGTCGAGGAGGCCAAGGCGTTCGTGGACTTCCTCGGCAAGCAGGAGAACATCAACGCCTGGGCCAAGGCCATCGCCGCCATCCCGCTCACCCAGGACGCCTCCTCCACCATCGACCCCGCCGTGCAGTCGTTCCTGTCGTTCACCAAGGACCGGGCGGTGCCGTTCATGGACCAGCGCTGGCCCAACGCCGAGGTGCAGCCGGTCCACTTCGCGGTGGTCCAGGAGCTGCTGGCCGGAAAATCCACGATCGACGAGGCACTGAAGAAGATGGACGAGGCGTACCAGAAGTGACCTCAATGACTGCTCCGCGGGCGCGGGCCCGTGCCAGGTGGCGGCGCTTCAGCGCCGCCACCCCGCCTTGGCTGTTCGCCGCGCCCGCCCTCGTCGTGTACGCGCTGGTCGTGCTCTATCCCGCGATCAGCGGCGTGGTCTACGCGTTCACGGACTGGAGCGGGATCGGCCAGGACATGTCCTTCGTCGGCCTGGCCAACTTCCGCACGCTGCTGGGCGACGAGCAGGCCATGGGCTCGATCGGCAACACGCTGCTGCTCACGGTGGCCATCGTGGCCGTGCAGAACGGCGTCGGCCTGCTGCTGGCCCTCGGGGTGCACGCCAAGCTGAAGAGCCGGGCGCTGCTCCGCGTGATCTTCTTCGCGCCGGTGGTGGTCAGCCCGGTCATGGTGGCGTTCCTGTGGAAGTACATCTACAACCCCGACCCGGCCGCGGGGCTGAACGGCCTGCTCGGCCTGCACGTGGACTGGCTGGGCGACCCGTCGGTGGCGCTGTGGTCGATCGCCGGCATGGTCGTGTGGCAGTACGCCGGCTACTCCATGGTCATCTTCCTGGCCGGGCTGGAAGGGGTGCCCAAGGAGCTGCACGAGGCCGCCATGATCGACGGCGCCGGCACCTGGCAGCGCTTCCGCTACGTCACCTGGCCGCTGCTCGCCCCCGCCGTGACGATCAACCTGATGTTGTCCACGATCGGCGGGCTCAAGCTCTTCGACCAGGTCTTCGCCGCCACGAACGGCGGCCCCGGCTACGCCACGGAGACCTTGTCCACGGTGCTGTACAAGCAGGCGTTCGTGTTCGGCAAGTTCGGCTACAGCACCGCGATCGCCCTGGTGCTGGCCCTGTTCGTGGCGGCGGTCTCGTTCATCCAGGTCTCCTACCTGCGTAGCCGCGAGGTGACCGCGTGAGAAGGACCTTCCTGCTGGAAATCGTCATGATCGCGATGGCGGTGGCGTTCCTGTTCCCCGTCTACACCCTGATCTCGTTGTCGCTGAAGGACCCGGCGCAGATCTCGCAGGCGCCGCTGGCGCTCCCGAACCCGCCCACGTTCGGCAACTTCGCCAGCGCCTGGTCGGCGGCGGCGCTCGGCCCGTCCCTGGTCAACAGTACGGTGATCACCGTGGCCAGCCTCATCGCGCTCATCGCGCTCGGCTCGTTCGCCGCCTACTTCCTGGCCCGGGTGAAGACCCGCCTCGGCTACGGCCTGTACATCCTGTTCCTGCTGGGCATCGTGCTGCCGTTCCAGCTCGGCATGATCCCGCTCTACCAGCTGGTGACCGACCTCGGGCTGATCGGCACGCACGCCGGGATGATCCTCTTCTACACCGGCATCCAGCTCCCGTTCACCGTCTTCCTCTACACGGGGTTCATCCGGGCGCTGCCCCACGAGTACGCCAGCGCCGCCCAGATCGACGGCGCCTCGCACCTCACGGCGTTCACCCGCGTCGTCTTCCCGCTGCTGCGGCCCATCACCGGCACCGTGCTGATCCTCAACGCCGTCTTCATCTGGAACGACTTCTTCACCCCGCTGATCTACCTCGGCGGCTCCGGCTACGAGACGGTCCCGGTCAGCGTCTTCGCCTACGTCGGCCAGTACGTCTCCCAGCACGGCCTCGTCTTCGCCGGGCTGGTGCTCGGCGCGCTGCCGATCGTGGTGGTCTTCCTGGCGCTGCAGCGGTACGTCATCAAGGGCTTCTCCAGCGGGCTCAAGGGATGAACGTCTTCGACGTGCTCCGCGAGCCGCCCCGGGAGTACTCCCCGGCGGCCATCTGGTGGTGGAGCGGCGAGCCGCTGCGCAGGGACCGGTTGCGCTGGCAGCTGGAACGCCTGGTCGCCGGGGGAGTGCGCAACCTCGTCATCCTGAACCTCGCGCCCTCGGGCCCGACGTTCGGCGCCGACGCCGACGACCCGCCGTTCCTGTCCGAGGCGTGGTGGGAGCTGCTCGACGGGGTGTGCGCCGACGCCTTCGAGCTGGGCGCGTACCTGTGGTTCTACGACCAGCTCGGCTTCTCCGGCGCCGACCTCCAGGCCCGCCTCGTGGTGGAACGTCCAGAGTTCGCCGGCCAGTGGCTGGCCGCCGACGGGTCGGTCTCGCTGCGCGGCTTCGACTACCTGTCCGCCGAGGCCTGCGCGGTGCTGCTGGACCGGGTGCACGGCGAGTTCGAGCGGCGGGTCGGGCACTGGTTCGGCCGGGTGATCGCCGGGTCGTTCCAGGACGAGCTGCCCACCATGCCCACCTGGTCCGCCCGCTTCGCCGCCCAGTATCGGGCCCGCCGGGGCGCGGAGTTCTCGCTTGCCGAGCCGGACTGGCGGGCGTACCAGGAGACCCGCGCCGAGCTGGCGGAGGAGGCGTTCTTCCGCCCTCTGGCGGAGTGGCACGAGCGCCACGGGCTGCTGAGCGGCTGCGACCAGCAGGACCCGGCTCGGGCCGGGCATCCGGTGGAAGGTGTGCAACTGTACGCCGACTACGCGCGTACCCACCGCTGGTTCAGCGCGCCCGGCTCCGACCATCACGGCGACGCCCGCCTGCACGCCTCCCTCGCCCACCTGTACGGCCGGCCGCGCACCTGGATCGAGGCGTTCCACTCCAGCGGGTGGGGCGGGACCCTCGAGGAGACCTTCGACTGGCTGCTGCCGTGGCTGCGGGCCGGGGCGACGTTGTACAACCCGCACGCGGTCTACTACACGACCAAACGCGGCTGGTGGGAGTGGGCGCCGCCGTCCACCGACTGGCGCCAGCCGTACTGGCGGCACCACCGCGTCTTCGCCGACGCCGTCACCCGCCTGTGCGCCGCCCTGTCCCTGGGACGGCACGCCTGCGACCTCGCGGTCCTGCTCCCCACCACCACCGCCCAGACCGGCACCGCACTGGACGGGGCCGGGTTTGACGGGGTCGAGCAGCGGGCCGCGCGGGCGCAGGAGGTCTATCGCGAGATCGTGGGCGACATGGCCTGGTTCGCCACCGCGCCCGGCGTGCTCGACCGGCTCTGCCTCGACGCCGACGTGATCGACGAAGACTCGGTACGGCGCGCCGTCGCCGAGGACGGGCGACTGGCCGTGTCCACCGAGGCGTACCGTGCCGTGATCCTGCCCGCCGTCACGGCCCTCGACGAGGACGTCGCCGCCAGGCTCGACGAGTTCGCCGAGAACGGCGGGCTGCTGGTCGCCGTCGGCGCGCTCCCGGACTCCCCGCCCCTGCGCGCCCGCTTCGAGACGGGCCAGGCCTGTTACGTCGACTCCGCCGCCGGTCTGAGGGAGGCGCTGGCCGGGCTGCCCAGGCGGGTCGAGGCGCCGGTGCCCGCGCTGGTGCGTGAGGTCGGGGAGACCACGCTGGTGTTCCTGACCGCGGCGTCCCCGATGGCCAGCAGGATCGGCGTGGGACGGCCCGAGGAACGCGGCGTGGAGCTCGGCTGGCTGGACGCCGTCATCGACTTCGACCCCGGCCGGTACGTCCGCGACATGCGCATCATCGTCAGGGGCGTCTCGGGCACACCGCTGCTGGCCCGCCTCTTCGACGGCGGACCTCCGAGAGCGCTGCCGCACACGCGGCACGGGGACGCCGTGGAGGTGGTCGTGCCCTTCGACGACGGTCCGGCCGCCCTGCTGGTGTTCGACGGCACCTCCGCCGAGCCCGCGCTGCCGCGGCCCCCGTACCCGGTCGAGGCCGATCTCGGGGACGAGTGGGACGTCGAGCTCGCCCCCACCCTGGACGACACGTGGTCTGATTTTGGTGGGTCTGACTTCGGCGGCGGCAAGGGCGTTGAATGCTGGACGCTGCGGACGCCGGACGGGGAACCGGTGGATGTGACGTTCGGGCCGCGAGGGGAGCAGCGAGTCGGCGACGGCCCGTGGACGCCCTCGGTGTGGTCGGCCTCCAGAGGGCTGCGCAAGGACCCGGTCCATCGGGAGACGCTCGGGCCGAAGGGGCACGTGCCGATGGAGTTCCTCGCGTTCGGCCGCGTCGGGGCGGGTACGCAGGCTCGCTTCCGCACCCTTCTCACCGTGCCGCCAGGGCCCGGCGCGTGGCTGGCCGTCGGGGCCGGGGCGGCCAAGACCCTGTGGCTCGACGGTGCGGAGCAGCTGCTCGACGACAGCGGCTACGCCGCCGTCACCCGCTCGCCCGTCCCGCCCGGTGACCACCTGCTGGAGCTGCTGCTCGTGCCGGACGAGGAGCTCGACCTGCGGGCCTACGCCTGCCTGGTGGCCGATCCCGCCGACGCCGCCCGCCCCGAGTGGATCGCCGGCACGCCGCTGGAGACGACCGTACGGGAGTCGTTCGAGCTGCTGCAGGTGGCGTCCACCGCGTCCTGCCGGGTGCTCGTCAACGGTGCCGAGGTGGGCAGGCAGGGCGGCTTCGACCCATACGCCGAGGCGGACATCCCGCGGGTGCGCCGCTACGACGTGTCACACCTCCTGCACGCTGGCGACAACACGATCCGGATCGAGTCCGACGGCTGGGTCCTGGTCGACGGCCTGGCTGTCTCCGGCCCCGGCTGGTCGCCCCGCCCCCAGGTGCGGCGCCGCCAGCACGGCGACCCCGCCGCCCTGTACCTGCGCCCCCGCCCGCACCCGCTGCCCGAGGCAGGCTGGCTCGACGGCCGCCCGGCCGCCCTGCCCGCCACCTTCGCGGTGCCCGGCGCCTGCCCGCGAACCGAACGGTTCCTCCTGGACCCGCCTCCGGGTGCGACCGGCATCGAGGTGGACGCCCCGGGCCTGGTCGAAGTGCGCGGCTGGCCGGACGCTGCCGAACTCGAGGTGGCCACGGTGCCGGGCGCGCAGGCGGGGGCGGCGTTCGCCGGGCCCGTGCGATTCACCTGCGGACCCGGCCGGATGCGGCTCGGGGACTGGGAGGAGCGCGGCCTCGCCGGGTACAGCGGCGGCGTGCGGTACCGCACCACCGCCACGGCCGGGGGCGGGCCGGGCGTGCTCGATCTGGGCCGGGTCAGGGGCACGGCGGAGGTGACGGTGAACGGGCGGCCCTGCGGCATCAGGGTGTGCTCGCCGTACACGTTCGACGTCGAGCTGGACGAGGGCGACAACCCGATTGAGATCCTCGTCCTCGGGACCCTGGGCCCGTACCTCGACGAGGTCAGCCCCACACACTTCGTCTTCCCCGGCCAGCGCAGCACCGGCCTGTTCGGCCCGGTACGCCTGCGCACACCGGATCGAACCTGAGCGCCTCGCCGTCGCGCACCCTACTCGTTCCCGGGTTTGGTGGGGTCGCTCTGGTTGACTTGCGGCGTGGCCACACCACCCACCCCGACCGTGCGGCTTCGCCTGGTCGGGGTGGGTGCGATGAACTCCCCGCGCTATCGTCCCGCCGGATTGCTGGTCAGTTGGCGCGGCCACCGCGTCCTGCTGGACGCGGGCGGTGACGCCGCGGGTGATGAGCCGCTCGGCGGCTGGCTGGTCTGCGACGAACGCGCCGAGCTGATGCCCCAGATCCGCCGTACGGCGCGGGCACTCGGGCTGACGGTCGCCGCGACGGACTACCGGGCGGGCGGGGTGGAGATCGTGCCGTTGCCGGTCAGCCACACCTCCCATCCCACCTATGGCTACCTGATCCGGACAGAACAGGCTCGGGCCGTCTGGGCCCCGGAGTTCTGGACCTTTCCCGAGTGGGCCGCCGGCGCGGACCTGATGTTCGCGGACGCCGCCGGCTGGAACCGGCCGATCCGCTTCGCCGGCGGCGTGGGCGGGCACGCCGCCGTGCTCCAGGTCGCTCAGGACGCCCGGGATCGCCAGGTGGGGCGGCTGGTCTTCGCCCACATCGGCCGTCCGTCCATCCGGGCGATCGACCGTGGCGAGCAGCCGCCGTTCGGCGAGTGGGGCGTCGAAGGCCGCACCTACCGCCTGTGAACACGTGGTACCGGAAGGGGCCCCGGCTGGGGCCCCTCGCTCGTACGGTCGTCGCTCACGCCGGAGCGTAGAGGCGATGGACGAACTCGGCGAGCTTGTTGTCCGGCAGTTCCTTGGCCAGGTCGGCCTCGCTGACCATGCCCACGATCCGGTGCTTCTCGATCACGGGCAGCCGCTTGATCTGGTGCTGCTCCATCTTCTCCAGCGCCTCTTCGACGCTGCTGCCGGCCTCACACCACACCAGCCCGCGGGCCAATTCGCCCGCTATGGTGCGGTCGAGGTCCTTGCCTTCGGCGCAGCACTTGATGACGATGTCCCGGTCGGTGATGATCCCCTTGAGCCGGTCGTCGTCCCCGCAGATCGGCAGCGAGCCGACCGACAGGTCGCGCATCATCTGGGCAGCCGTGCGCAGGTTTTCATGTTCGCCTATGCACTCCGCTCCCTGGTGCATCACGTCCTGGACCCTTTTGCTGATTCCCGATGTGCCCATTGTGCCCATTGCTACCTCCCCCGAGAAAGGTCGATGGAGCCTCCAGGTGAGTCCTACCCACCGGATGGCGGGTCAGTGACGGGTCCGCCGGTAGATCCCTCGTAACCCGACGCCGTCAGCCGCCCTTGGCGACGAGATGGGGGGCCATTTACCCGTCGAGCCTGAACGGGATGGTGCGCCACGGGCTCCCGGGATGCCGGGTGAGGATGCGGTGGAGGTGACCGCCGAGCCACCGTCACGGTGTTCCCCGGCGCGCCGCGGCGGCCGCCCATACCGCGGCGGGTGTCAGCGGCATGTCGATGTGGTCGACGTCGAGGGCGTCGCACACGGCGTTGACCACGGCGGGCGGGATGCCGATGCAGCCGGCCTCGCCCGCTCCCTTGGCCCCCAGGGGCGTGTTGGGGTTGGGCGTGATGGTCTCCAGCAGGGTGACCGGCGGCATGTCGGCGGCGGTGGGCAGCAGGTAGTCCAGCAGGGTCGACGCGTACGGCAGGCCGTCGGCGCCGATGACCGCCTCCTCGTACAGGGCCTGACCGAGACCCTGGGCGATCGAGCCGTAGCCCTGGCCGCTGACGATCATGGGGTTGACGACCACCCCGTAGTCGTCCACGGCCACGAGTCGCCGCACGTGCACGGAGCCGAGGTCCGGGTCGACCTCCACGACGGCGATGTGCGTACCGTACGGGAATGCCTGCGGCGGGTGCACGATCTCGTCGGCGCGCAGCGGGCCGGTGCGGGCGACCAGTTCCCCGAGGGGCAGCCCGGGGAGCGGGCCCGCGTTCAGTCCGGCCTCGGGGACCTCCCCTGGAGAGCCCTGGAGGCCGACCACCAGCCGGCCCGAGTCGTAGGAGACCTCCTCCTCGCCCACGCCGAGGAGCCCGGCGCAGCGCCGCCGCGCGGCGGCGACCAGCGACTCGGCGGCCCGCCACAGCGCCGCCCCGCCCACCTGGAGGGAGCGGCTGCCGAAGGTGGCGTACCCGTAGGGCACCTCGCCGGTGTCGCCCTCGATGACGCGGACCCGGTCGATGTCCACGTCCAGAACCGAGGCGACCACCTGCGCGAACACGGTGAAGTGGCCCTGCCCGGTGGACGTGCAGCCGACCCGTGCGAGGAACGTGCCGTCCGCGCACGCCTCCACGCTGCCGAACTCGGCGGTGTCCGGCGGCCCTCCCGAGCGTTCGACGTACGAGGCGATGCCCACGCCGAGCGGCGGCCCGCCCTCCGCGCGGCGCCGGGCCTGCTCGGCGCGGATCTCGCGGTAGCCGACGGCGGCGAGGGCCTTCTCGAGCGCGGCGGCGTAGTCGCCCGAGTCGTAGGTGCGGCCCGTCGGCGTCAGATAGGGGTACTGGCCGGGGCGGATGAAGTTGCGGCGGCGCAGCTCGGCGGGGTCCAGGCCGAGCCGCCGGGCGAGCCGGTCCACCGTGCGTTCGAGGGCGTAGGTGGCCTCCGGGCGTCCGGCGCCACGGTAGGACGTGGTCGGGGCGGTGGTGGTGAGCACGCACCGGATCCGCGTGTGCACTCTGGGCGTGCGGTACGCGCCGGTGCTCATCGCCCCGGTCAACATGGGCACGTAGGCGCCGGTGTGCGGGTAGGCGCCGATGCCGGCGTCGATCAGCAGCTCGTACGCGAGGAAGGTGCCGTCGGTGTCGGCCGCCAGCCGTACCCGCTGGTTCTGGCCGCGGCCGCGCGGACCGGCCAGCATCGCCTCGGCGCGGTCCTCGCACCAGCGCACCGGCCGGCCGAGGTGGACGGCCAGCAGGGCGGCGACCACGTACTCGGGGTAGGTCTGGCTCTTGGCGCCGAACGCGCCGCCGGTGGCCGGGACGATCACCCGGATCCGCTCCCGGTCGAGGCCGAGCGCCTTGGCGAGCGAGTTGCGCAGCCGGTGCTGGGCCTGGTGGGAGACCCACACGGTGAGGCGGCCGGCGCGCCCGGGTTCGACCAGGATCGCCCGCGGCTCCAGGGACGTGGGGAGCAGGAGTTGCTCGCGGTAGGCGGCCTCGACGACCACCGGCGCGGTCGCGAACACGTCGTCGGCCGGCTCGCCGAAGGTGCGCTCGGCGGCCACGTTGTCGCGGTCGTCGAACAGGCGGGGCGCGTCGGCGGCCAGCGGATCATCGGTGCAGGGTCGCGGTTCGAGGTCCAGCCGGACGCTCTCGGCCCCGTCCTCGGCGCGGGCGCGCGTGCCGGCGGCGACCACGGCGAGCGCCTCGCCCGGGTAGCGGACGCGGTCGGTGGCCAGCAGCGGCCACGGCGGCGCGCCCTCCTCGCCCGGCATGGTGCGGGCGGCGAGGTAGGGCAGGTCGGCGGCGGACCACGCGCCGGCCACCCCCTCCTCCTTGCGGGCGGCGCGAACGTCGACCCCGTGGATCAGCGCGTGCGGCACCGGGCTGCGGGCGAACGCGAGCTCGAGCGTGCCGGGAATCTCCAGGTCGGCGACCCTGCGCGCCTGCCCGGTGACCAGCTCGCGATCCTCCCGCCGCGGCAGCGGCAGCCCGATGTACCGCAATGTTTGGACACCCCCGCTTTCGGTACCAATGTCGATATCGGATGCCCGGGACGGGGGACATGAAACCGGCACAATTCCACTACTTCGCGCCCACCTCCGTGCCGGAGGCGGTGGCCATGCTGGCCGAGCGCGGGCCGGACAGCCGCGTGCTGGCCGGGGGGCAGAGCCTGCTCATCGAGCTGCGCTACCGGAGCGCGCGCCCGGCCCTGGTGGTCGACATCAACCGGATCCCCGGACTGTCGGAGGTCACGGTCGAGGACGGCTCCGTGCACGTCGGCGCGCTGGTCCGGCACGCCCAGCTGGAGCACGCCGGGTTCGACGACCCGCTGGCCGAGCTGTTCCGCCAGGTGGCGCCGTACGTCGCCCACCCGCCCATCCGGGCCCGGGGCACCTTCGCCGGCAGCCTGGCCTGGGCGCATCCGGCGTCGGAATGGTGCGCGCTGGCCATGGCCCTCGGCGCCGGGATCGAGCTGGAGGGCCCGGCGGGACCGCGTACGGTGCGCGCGGACTCGTGGTTCCGCGGCCCGTTCGCCACGGCCTGCCTGCCGCAGGAGCTGGTCACCGGCGTACGGCTGCCGCGCCCGCCCGCCGGAACCGTCGCGGCGTTCGCCGAGCACCGGCGTACCCACGGCAGCTTCGCCCTCGCCGCAGCCATGGTCATGTTGCGGCTCGGCCAGGACCGCGTCCAGTGGGTGCGCATCGGGCTCGCGAACGCGGCCGGCGTTCCCCTGCGCGCCATCGGGGCCGAGTCCCTCCTGATGGGGGAGCGCCCGGAGCCGGAGCTGCTCGCGGAGGCCGCGGCGCGGGCCGCCGCGGACGCGGACCCGCCCGACGAGCCGCACGCCCCGGCCGCCTACCGCAGGCACGCGCTCGCCACCCTGGTACGGCGCTGCCTCGCCAGAGCCATCGAGAACACGGGGACCCCATGAGCGTCGAACTCACGGTCAACGGCAGCACCCACCGGCTCGACGTCGAGCCGCGCACCAGCCTCGCCGACGCGCTGCGTGACGGGCTCGGGCTCACCGGTACCACGCTGGGGTGCGAGCACGGGGTCTGCGGCTCGTGCACGGTGCTGGTCGACGGCACCGCCATCCGCGCCTGCCTCGCCCTGGCCGTACAGGCGGAGGGCGCCGACATCCGCACCGTCGAGGGGCTCGCCGACGGCGACACGCAGCATCCGCTGCAGGAGGCGTTCGCCGCCGAGCACGCGCTGCAGTGCGGCTTCTGCACCCCCGGCTTCCTCATGCTGCTGGCCGGCGCCCTGGCCCAGGAGCCGGACCTGGACCGGGACGAGCGGCGGCTCGACGAGGTCCTGGCCTCGAACCTGTGCCGCTGCACGGGCTACACGGGCATCCGCCGCGCCGCCGTGCGCGCCGCGGCCCGGCTGCGCGCGAACGGCGGCTGAAGCGATGATCGTTCAGGCAGTGGACGCCGCCGACCTGGCCGCGGCGCGGATGCAGATGGCGCTGTCGCTGGGCTGGCACATCGTCATCGCCTGCCTCGGCGTGGGCATGCCCGCCATCACGCTGCTCGCCGAGTGGCGGGGGCACCGCACCGGTGACGTCCACTACCGGCTGCTGGCCCGGCGGTGGGCCAGAGCGATGGGCGTGCTGTTCGCGGTGGGCGCGGTGTCGGGGACGATCCTTTCGTTCGAGATGGGGCTGCTGTGGCCGGGACTGATGGGCGTCTACGGTGAGGTCATCGGCCTGCCGTTCGCGCTGGAGGGCATCGCGTTCTTCATCGAGGCCATCTTCCTGGGCATCTACCTGTACGCCTGGGACCGCCTGCCACCCAGGGCACACCTGCTGGCCGGGATCCCGATCGTGCTGGCCGGCGTGTCCAGCGCGTTCTTCGTCGTCACCGCCAACGCCTGGATGCAGCAGCCCACGGGCTTCGACACCGAGGGCGGTCGCATCGTCGCGGTGGACCCGTGGGCCGCGATGTTCAATCCGGCCACGCCGCCGCAGACCGTGCACATGATCCTGGCCGCGTTCATGGTGGCCGGGTACGGCATGGCCAGCGTCTACGCCGTCTCCCTGCTGCGCGGCCGGCGCGACCGCTACCACCGGCTCGGCCTGCTGCTCCCGCTGACCGTCGCGGCGATCGTCACCCCGGTGCAGATCGGCGTGGGCGACTGGGCCGCCCACCACGTCGCCGACAACCAGCCGGTCAAGCTCGCCGCCATGGAAGGGGTGTTCGAGACCGCGCGCGGGGTCCCGCTCCACCTGGGAGGCATCGCGATCGACGGTCAGATGCGGTACGCGCTGGAGATCCCCTACGGCCTGTCACTGCTGGCCCACTGGAACCCGAACGCCGAGATCACCGGCCTGAACCACACTCCGCCCGCCGACCGGCCGCCGGTCAACGTGGTGCACTGGGCGTTCCAGATCATGGTGGGCCTCGGCTTCGCCCTCCTGGGAGTGGCACTCTGGCTGGCGCTGGCCTGGAAACGACACCGGGGCCTGCCGCGCTCGCCGTGGTTCCTGCGCGCGGCCGCGCTGTCGGGAGTGGCCGCGGTGCTGGCGCTGGAGGCGGGCTGGGTCGTCACCGAGGTCGGCCGCCAGCCGTGGATCGTGTACGGGGTGTTGCGCACCTCGCAGGCGGTCAACCCGGCGCCCGGCCTGGTATACGGGTTCGTACTGCTGGCGGCGGTCTACGTGGCGCTGACCGTGGCCACCGTCTACGTGCTGCGCCGCCTGGCCCGCGACGTGCCCGTGCCGATCGCGCCGCAGGAGCCCGACGTCACCGGCTACAAGGTCGTGTGAGCATGCCGGAGATCATGCTCGCCGTCCTGTGGGCCGGGCTGACCGCCTACGTCCTGTTCGCTGGCGCGGACTTCGGCGGCGGGGTCTGGGACCTGTTCGCCGGCGGCGCCGTGGCGGGGCAACGGCAGCGGGCGCTGGTGGAGCACTCCATCGGCCCGATCTGGGAGGCCAACCACGTCTGGCTGATCTTCGTCATCGTGCTGATGTGGACCGGCTTCCCCTCGGTGTTCGCCGCGATCGCCTCCACGCTCTACATCCCGCTCACCATCGCCGCGCTGGGCATCATCGGCCGCGGCGCCGCGTTCGCCTTCCGCAAGGTCTCCACCCAGCTGTGGCAGCAGCGGCTGTTCGGCGCCACCTTCGCCTTCTCCTCCGTCGCCACCCCGTTCTTCCTCGGCGCCGCGGCCGGCGCGATCGCGTCGGGCCGGGTGCCGCCCGGCATCGCCAGGGGAGACCTGGTCGGCAGCTGGGTCAACCCCACCTCCCTGACGGCCGGAGCCCTGGCCGTCGGCACCGCCGCCTACCTCGCGGCCGTCTACCTGGCCCGCGACGCCGAGCGCGCCGGGGACGCCGACCTGGTCGACGCCTTCCGGCGGCGCGCACTGGGCTGCGGCGGCGTCGTCGGCGTGTTGTCCGCGGCGGGGCTGCTGGTCCTGCGGGCCGACGCGCCCGGCCTGTTCGCCGCGCTGACCTCGGGCCGCGCGCTCCCGGTCCTGGTGTTGTCCGTGCTGGCGGGCCTGGTCTCGCTGGTGCTGCTGTGGCGCCGCGCCTACCTCGCCGTACGGTTGACCGCCGCGCTCGCCGTGACCGGGTTGTTGTGGGGTTGGGGAGTGGGCCAGTATCCGGCGCTGCTGCCCGGCGTCTCCCTCACCGAGGCGGCGGCCACCGACACCGTCCTGGCCGCCACCCTGGCCTCCCTGGCCGTGGGCGGGCTCTTGCTGCTGCCGTCGTTGTGGTGGCTGTACGCCACCTTCCAGCGAGATCGCTAGGGCAGCACCGAGGCGAGATCCTGCCGATCAGCGGTTGTCCTCCTGAGAGCAGCAGCCATCCGCGCACCCGCCGGCCTCAGCGGCCGGGACGGCGCAGCAGGCATCCCCGCGCCAGGCCGCGCGGCCCTCCTTGACCGCGACCCCCGCGATGACCAGGGCGGCGATCGGATCGGCCCAGGACCAGCCGAACAGGCTGTTGAGCGCCAGCCCGGCCAGCAGCACCGCCGACAGGTAGGTGCACAGCAGGGTCTGCTTGGAGTCGGCGACGGCCGAGGCGGAGCCCAGCTCACGGCCGGCCAGGCGTTGCGCACGCGACAGGAACGGCATGACGACCAGGGAGAGCGCGGCCAGGATCAGGCCGGGAGTGGAGTGTTCGGCCGCGCCTGTGCCGAGCAGGGCGCGTACGGCATCGAAGGTGACGTAGGCGGCCAGCGCGAAGAAGGAGATCGCGATCACGCGCAACGCCGTCTTCTCGCGGCGTTCGTGGTCGGCGGCGGCGAATTGCCAGGCCACCGCCGCGGCCGAGGCGACCTCGACGACGGAGTCCAGGCCGAACCCGATCAGGGCGGCCGACGAGGCGATGGTGCCGGCCGTGATGGCGACCGCGGCCTCGATCACGTTGTAGGTGATGGTGGCCGCCACCAGCAGCCGGATCCGGCGTTGCAGCAAGGCCCGCCTGGCCGGGCCCAGGGCCAGGTCCGGCGCGGTCATGACACCGTCGCCGCTCGTGTGTGGACGTGGGAGCCGATGTCGAGGGGACCGGTGACGGGGCAGAGGGTGACCGCGTGGCCGGTGGCGGCCAGTAGTTGCTCGGCGGAGGCGAGCAGGTCCATCAGCTCGGGCCTGGTCAGGGAGTAGAAGGACTGGCGGCCTTCGGCGCGGTAGCCGACCAGGTCGCAGTCGCGCAGGCAGGCCAGGTGTTTGGACACCGTGGACTGGGCCAGCCCCAGCTCGTTGGTCAGGTCCACGACCCGGGCCTCGCCGCGCGCCAGCCGTTGCACGATGCGCAGCCGGGTCTCATCGGCCAGCGAGTGGAACAGCGCCGCCGCCGGCGGGACCCCCGCGGCGATGTCGGCGCTGACGCACGGGCCACTACTATTGATCGCCATATGGCGATGATAGCCCAAATTCGTTATGGGGTAGGCGCCTTGGCGCTGCCGGGATGCGCTGGGCTCAGTGGTGCTGGTCGTGCCGGGTGGTGAGGTCCGCACCGTGCGGCGGCGAGTGCCCCTTGTCGCGCCGCAGGTCGCCGATCTGCAGGGCCCGGCTGATGTCGCTCGGCGAGACGATTCCGATCGGATGCCCGTCCGGGTCGAGGACCACGGCGCGGCCGTCGGCGCCGCCGTTCATCCGGGGCAGGAGATCGGTGAGCAGCTCGTCGGGCCGGGCGCTCGGCAGCTCGTCCGGCGGGCAGGCGATGTCCCGCAACCGGGTCGCCAGATGGTGCCCCCGCTCCACCCGGCGGATGCGGTTGAGCGTGACCAGCCCGTGGAACCGTCCCTCCTCGTCCACCAGCGGGTACGCCGAATAGCGGGAGCGCAGCACCACCCGGTCGACGAAGTCGGAGACGATCTCGTCGGGCTGGGCCGTGATGAGCTCGCGGGACATGACGTCGGCGACGCGCACGCCCTGCAGGCTCGTGGCGGCACGGGTCTGCTGCTCCTCGGCGGTGGCCGCGTTCACCAGGAAGAGGCCGATCAGCGCGAGCCAGAGCCCCTGGAAGCCGAGCCCGCTCACCACCTGGACGAACCCCAGCGCGATGAGCAGGTAGCCGAACACCCGCCCGGCCCGCGCGGCGGACACGGCCGCGAACACCCGGTCGTGCCGCCACGCCCACAGCGCCGCACGCAGGATCCGCCCGCCGTCGAGCGGCGCGGCGGGGACCAGATTGAAGATCCCCAGCAGTACGTTGACGCCGGCCAGATAGGACAACATGCCCGCCGCCAGGCCCGCGGGCGCCGCCATCGCCAGCACGGCGAACACGGCACCGAGGAAGAGGCTGGTCAACGGCCCGATGGCGGCGATCCGCAAATCGGCGCCCGGAGTACGGGGCTCGCCCTTCAACTCCGCCACGCCGCCGAGGAGCCACAGCGTGATGCCGGACACCTCGATCCCCTCGCGGCGCGCCAGAAGCGCGTGGCCGAGCTCGTGGGCCAGCAACGAGGCCAGGAAGAGCACCGCCGCCACCAGCGAGGTGAGCACGTAGGCGCCGGTCGAGTACCCGGGGAACGCCTTGGGGAACAGGCCGAACGCCAGCCCGACCACCAGGATGATGACGATGACCACCACGCTGATGTCCAGGCCGATGGCGACCCCGCCGACCCGTCCCAACCGGATGGACGAACGCATGACACCTCCCTGCGACCCGCTGTACCACCCGACTACCCGGGTTCCCGCACGGTAGACGCGATCGCTTGGCCGGGATGGTTGACATCGGTTCGCGCGTGGCGCGGCGATGATCCGGGGGACGGGAGTCGTGGCTGGTTAGAGTGGTCGGGACCACGGGGGTGTCATCCATGAACGTCGGCCTCGGCCTGCCCATCAGCGATCCACCGGCCCTGCTCGACTGGGCCAGGTGCGCGGACGCCGGCCCGTTCAGCACCGTCGCCCTGCTGGATCGCCTCGTGTACGACAACCCGGAACCGCTGGTGACGCTCGCCGCCCTGGCGGGCGCCACGGGCCGGATCCGTGTGCAGACGGAGGTGCTGCTCGCCCCGCTGCGCCAGCCCGCGCTGATGGCCAAACAGGTCGCCACCCTCGACCGCCTGTCGGAGGGCCGCCTGACGCTCGGCATCGGGCTCGGCGGCCGCCGGGACGACTACACCGCCGCGGGAGTCGGAGTGCGTGGCCGTGGCGCGCGGCTCGACGAGATCATGACGGATATGCGGCGCATCTGGTCCGGCGAGCCGTACGGGGAGGAGAGCGGGCCGATCGGTCCCGCGCCCACGCGCCAAGGCGGCCCGGAGATCCTCTTCGGCGGCTTCACCACGGCCACCGTCCAGCGCGTCGCCCGTTTCGGGGACGGCCTGCTGAGCGCGTCGCCGCTGGACGACACGGACCGCCTCTTCCGCGCCACCGAGCAGGCGTGGCGAGCGGCCGGGCGTACCGGACGGCCCAAGCTGGTCGCCCAGGTCAACGCCGCGCTCGGCCCGGACACCACCATCGAGGAGGCGCGCGGTCACCTTCGCCGCTACTACGGCGGACCGCACTACATGGACCTGCCGGCGAACTACACCGACCTGGTCGGGCAGCGGATGCTCACCACGTCGGGCGAGGTCCGCGACGCCGTCGACCGGCTGACGGAGATCGGCGCGGACGAGATCATCTTCTACTGCTGGTCCGCGGACATGGACCAGATCGACCGCTTCGCCGAGGCGCTGGCATAACCGGCGAGCCCTCCCGCGGCGGGGCTCGGCATGCGACGATCTATACGGCACAGGCATTCCAAGGGGTTGGAGGGCCGATGTCCGGTCTGTCGTTCGAGCCGTTGACCCCGACGAGCTTCCTCGAACGGTCGGCGACCGTGTTCGCCCAGCGGCTCGCGGTCGTGGACGGTGAGCTGACGCTCACCTACGCCCGCCTATGGGAACGGGTCCGGCTGCTGGCCGGCGGACTGGCCGGGGCAGGGGTGCGGACAGGCGACCGGGTGGGCCTGCTGGCCGCCAACGGCCACATGATGCTGGAGGCGACCTTCGGTGTCCCGGCGGCCGGCGCGATCATGGTGCCGCTGAACATCCGGTTGTCGCCCGGTGAGCTGGCCTACATTCTCGATCATGCCGAGGTGTCCGTCCTCCTGCACGACGGCGAGCACGCGGCACTCGCCCGCGCGGCGTCCGAGGCGAGCCTGTCGCGCCCGCGGCTGGTTGGCTCAGGTGAAGGGAGCGAGTACGAGGCGTTACTGGCCGGTGCGGAGCCGCTGCTGGTCCGGGTGGCCGACGAGCTGTCACCGCTGTCGATCAACTACACGAGCGGGACGACGGGCCGGCCGAAAGGGGTCGTGTACCACCACAGGGGCGCCTATCTCCAGGCACTGGCCATGGCACTGCACACCAGGCTCGACGCGGCCAGCAGCTACCTGTGGACCCTGCCGATGTTCCACTGCCACGGGTGGTGCTTCCCCTGGGCGGTGACCCTGGCCGGCGGGCGGCACGTCTGCCTGCGCAAAGTGGACCCGGAAGAGGCCTGGCGGCTGATCCGCGAACACCGCGTCACCCACCTGTGCGGCGCCCCGACGGTCCTCACGTCCCTGCTGACCCATCACGACGCGCCTGCCGCCGCCCTCGACCCACGGCTGCTCGCCTGCGTCGGCGGCGCACCGCCGAGCCCCGTGCTGCTCGGCCGGGCGCTGCGGGCGGGGATCGACGTGATCCATCTGTACGGGCTCACCGAAACGTACGGCCCCGCGGTGATCTGCCAGCCGCAACCCGAATGGAGCACCCTGGACGTCGGGGAACTGGCCACCCTGACCGCGCGGCAAGGCGTGGGCAACGTGATCGCCCAGCGGATCCGGGTCGTCGACGAGCACGGCGCCGACGTGCCCGCCGACGCCACCACGATCGGCGAGATCGCGGTCCGCGGCAACGACGTCATGGTGGGCTATCACCGCGACCCGGCGGCCACGGACAAGGCAGCGCCCGACGGGTGGTTCCGTACCGGCGATCTGGGGGTCCTGCATCCCGACGGCTACGTGCGGCTGGTCGACCGGGCGAAGGACGTGATCATCTCCGGCGGCGAGAACATCGCCTCGGTCGAGGTGGAGAACGCGCTGGTGAGCCATCCGGCGGTGCAGGAGGCCGCGGTGGTCGCGCGGCCCGACCCGCATTGGGGTGAGGTGCCCGTCGCCTACGTGAGCCTGGCCGCCGGGGCGAGCGTAACTGGCGGCGAGCTCATCGAGCACGTACGGAGCCGGCTGGCGCACTTCAAGGCGCCCAAGGCGGTGTTCTTCGGGGACCTGCCCAAGACCTCGACCGGGAAGATCCAGAAGACCGTGCTCAGGGAACGGGCGGCCGGCTAGGTCCGGACGAATTCGCCGAGCTGCGCGGCGCGATCACGCGCCCAGGCCGGATTCCCCCCGACGGGAGGATTTCGTATCCGCCGGAACCCAGCTCCCCGCCCGGCCGTTCAGGGGGGCGAGTGGCTCGATCCCTTTGAGGCGGGAGAACGACCGTGGTCTTCAAGCGCATGCTCAGTGCGTTCGGCGCCGGGGCGCCCTCGATCGGCACCTTCCTGGCCACGGCGCGGACGCAGCCCGGCGGCACGCTGTCCGGTGAGGTACGGCTGAAGGGCGGCGCCTTCGACGCCGAGATCGAACAGATCGGCCTCGGGCTGGTCGCGCGACTGGAACCGGCACGGGAGGGCGCCGAGCAGCGCGGGGTCGAGGAGTTCTCGCGCGCTCAGATCACCGGCCCCGCCACCCTGTGCCAGGGCGAGGAACGCACGATCGAGTTCCAGATCGCGGTGCCGTGGGAGACCCCGATCAGCGAGATCGGCGGCCGGCGCATGACCGGCCTGGCGCTGGGCGTGCGTACCGAAGTGGCCAGTGCCAGGGCGGTCGACAAGGGCGCGCTGGACATGGTCGGGGTCAGGCCCGTGCCGTCCCAGCTACGTGTGCTGCAGGCGTTTCCGGAACTCGGCTTCCACTTCAAGTCCGCCGTCCTGCAGGCGGGCCGGCTGGCCGGCGTGCGACAGGCTCTGCCGTTCTACCAGGAGATCGAGTTCTACCCGCCCAGCCGGCACGCCGGAGCCGTGCACGAGATCGAGCTGGCCTTCGTCGCGAGCTCGGCCGGATTGGAGGTGATCCTGGAGGCCGACAAGCACACGGGCCGCTATGCCTCCGGCGTCGCCACCGGGCGCTTCCAGCTGAGCCACGCGGAGGCGCTGCGTACCGACTGGCCCAGCGAGGTCGACCGCTGGCTGGCCCGCCTGGCCCATCACGCCCGCGGCGACGATCACCGTCGCTAGCGGCCCCCCGTATACGGATATATACGTTTTCTTGACGCCCTGACCAGGTCAATCACCCTTCTTGGCTGGATAAGGTGCGATGCGTCTTTACGCCGTTTTGACGAAGGGTGACCGGAATGGTGCTGGCGAAACGGCCAGTCGCTACGGAAGGGACGCTGCGTTCCTGGTTGTTGCAGGGGCTGCAGACCGACCGTAGGCAGATCGAGCACGGTCCCCATGTGAAGCACCCGTGGTGGCGGGTGATGTGCCTGACCGGCGTGGACTACTTCTCCACATTGGGCTACCAGCCTGGCATCGCGGCGCTGGCGGCCGGGTTCCTCTCGCCGCTGGCCACGTTGTTCCTGGTGGTGCTCACGCTGCTGGGCGCGCTGCCGGTCTACCGCCGGGTGGCGGCCGAAAGCCCGTACGGGCAGGGCTCGATCGCGATGCTGGAGAAGCTGGCGCCGCAGTGGTGGGGCAAGCTGTTCGTGCTGGCGCTGCTGGGCTTCGCGGCCACCGACTTCGTGATCACGATGACGTTGTCGGCGGCGGACGCCACCGCGCACATCCTGGAGAACCCGTTCGTTCCCGACTTCCTGGCCGGGCAGCGGGTGATCGTCACGCTGGTGCTCCTGGCGGCGCTGGGCGGCGTGTTCCTGATGGGCTTCGGCGAGGCGATCGGCATCGCCGTGCTGCTCGTCTTCGTCTATCTGGGCCTGAACGCGATCGTGGTCGGCACCGCCATCGTGCACGTCGTCGAGGCGCCGCAGGTGGTCGTGGACTGGCAGCGTGCGCTGAGCCTGGACTTCAGCAGCCCCTTCGCCATGATCGGTCTGTCGTTGCTGGTCATGCCGAAGCTGGCGCTGGGCATGTCGGGGTTCGAGACCGGTGTCGCGGTGATGCCGGTGGTCAAGGGAGATGTGCCGGATCGGATCAAGGGCACCAGGCGGCTGCTGACCGTCGCGGCGCTGATCATGAGCGTGTTCCTGATCTTCTCCAGTTTCGTCACCACTGTGCTCATTCCGCATGGGGAGTTCGAGGAGGGCGGGAAGGCGAGTGGACGGGCGCTGGCGTATCTGGCGCACGGTTACCTGGGCGACTGGTTCGGCACCGCTTACGACGTGAGCACCATCGCGATCTTGTGGTTCGCCGGGGCGTCGGCGATGGCGGGGCTGATCAATCTCGTGCCGCGGTACCTGCCGCGATACGGCATGGCGCCGGAGTGGACCGGGGCGGTCCGGCCGCTGGTGGTGGGGTTCTCGGCGATCGCGTTCGGCATCACGATCATCTTCGACGCCGACGTCGACGCCCAGGGCGGCGCGTACGCGACCGGCGTGCTGGTGCTGATGCTCTCGGCCGCCGTCGCCGTGACGTTGTCGGCCTGGAAGAAGGGTCAGCAGAAGGCGGCGGCGGGGTTCGCCGTGATCTCGGCGGTGCTGGCGTACACGCTGGTCGACAACGTGATCGAGCGGCCGGACGGCGTGAAGATCGCCTCCTTCTTCATCGTGGCCATCATCGTCACGTCACTGATCTCCCGCGCCACCCGCTCGACCGAGCTGCGGGTCACCGAGGTGCGCCTCGATCCGCTGGCCGAACGGTTCGTCAACGAGGCGTGCGGCGACATCCACCTGATCGCCAACGAGCCGCACGAACGGGACCAGACCGAATACAACGACAAGCTGCGCGAGCAGTGGATCAACCATCGGCTGCGCAGCTCGGAGCCGGTCCTGTTCGTGGAGGTCTCGGTGCCGGACGCCTCGGAGTTCGAGACCGAACTGCACGTCAGGGGCGAGGAGCGGTACGGCCACAAGATCCTGCGGATCGAGAGCTCGGCCGTGCCGAACTCGCTGGCGGCACTCCTGCTCTACCTGCGTGACCGCAGCGGGTCGGTGCCGCACATCTACTTCCACTGGGCCGAGGGCAACCCGGTCGTGGCGATGTTGCGGTACCTGGTCTTCGGTGGCGGCGACGTGCCGCCGCTGACCCGGGAGGTGCTCCGCAAGGCCGAACCTGACCTGGAACGCAGGCCGCACGTCCACGTCGGCTGAGCCACCCGCTGTACGTTTTGTGTAGTTTTTTGGTCTTTGGGCGTCAGGGTTCCGTATGGGCGGGCAAGCGTAGGTCCGCGCCCGGGGCAGCATGAGGGAGGAAATCCGCCCCCTTCAGGAGCATTCTTCAATGTCCATTGTGAAAACCCCCAGCGCCGTCAAGGAGCCTCCCGATACCGGCGACGAACACCGGCTGTCCGTCACCGGCGGGCTGGCCGCGTTGTCGCTGGACGCGATGGCGTCGGTGGCATATGGGCCCGAGGCGATCGTGCTGGTGCTGGCGCTGGCGGGCGGCGCGGGGCTCGGGTTCACCATCCCGGTCACGCTGACCATCGCGTTCCTGCTGGGCGTGCTGACCTTCTCCTACCGGCAGGTGATCGCGGCCTTTCCGGAGGGCGGCGGCGCGTACGGGGTGGCCAAGACCCATCTCGGCCGCCGCGCCAGCCTGGTCGCCGGCGCCTCGCTGGTCATCGACTACGTGCTCAACGTGGCGGTGTCGGTGGCCGCCGGGGTCGCGGCGCTCACTTCGGCCTTTCCTGAGTTGCTGCCGTACACGGTGGAGTTGTGCCTGGGCGTGCTGGCGTTGGTGACGGCGATCAACCTGCGCGGGATCGCGCGCAGCGCCCGCGCGTTCATTGCGCCGACCGTGATCTACGTGGGTGCGATCATGCTGGTCGTCGTGGCCGGGCTGGTCCGCGGCGAGCCCGCGGTGGACGTCTCGCACCAGGTGAGCGGCCTGCAGACGGTCGGTCTGCTGCTGTTGCTGAGGGCGTTCGCGAACGGTTGCGCCTCGCTGACGGGCGTGGAGGCGATCGCCAACGCGGTGCCGTCGTTCAAGAAGCCCCGGGTACGCCGGGCGCAGCGGGCGGAGATCGCCCTCGGCGGCCTGCTGGCGGTCATGCTGGTGGGCATCGCCGTGCTGATCGAGAAGTTCGCCATCGCGCCGGCCGACGGGGTGACCGTGCTGGCGCAGGTGACGCGGGCGTCGCTGGGGGACGGGCCGCTGTTCTACGTGGTGCAGTTCGCCACCGTGGTGCTGCTGGCCCTGGCCGCGAACACCTCTTTCGGCGGTCTGCCGGTGCTGGCCCAGCTGCTGGCCCGCGACAACAACCTGCCGCACGTGTTCGCCCTGCGCGCCGAGCGGCAGGTGCACCGCTACGGCATCGGCTTCCTCGCCGTCACCAGCGGACTGCTGCTGGTGGTGGCCCGGGGCCAGATGAACCTGCTGGTACCGCTGTTCGCGATCGGGGTGTTCGTCGGGTTCACGCTGTCGCAGGCGGGCATGGTCCGGCACTGGCTGGGCGCGCGGCCGGACGGGTGGCGGTGGCGGGCGACGCTGAACGGGTTCGGCGCGCTGCTGACCTTCGTGGCGGCGATCGTGGTGACGGTGTCGAAGTTCGGCGAGGGCGGCTGGCTGATCGTGCTGGCGCTGCCGCTGCTGGTGGCGGGCATGGAATGGGTCAACCGCAGCTACGGGCGGATCGGCGCGCGGCTGGAGCTGGGCAAGACGCCGATGCCGCCGCGGCCGCGCCGCTCGCTGGTGGTGGTGCCGGTGCACGCGGTCACCCGGCTGACCCGCGACGCATTGTCCGCGGCGTTGTCGCTGGGCGATCGGGTGGTGGCCGTCAACGTCACCAACCCGGAGGACGAACGGCAGGCGCGGGCGTTCGTCGAGGACTGGGATCGCTGGGATCCGGGCGTGGAGCTGGTGCAGCTCTTCGATGCCCATCGCCGCCTGGACGAGCCGCTGCTCACCTACCTGGCCCAGGTGCCCGAGCCGCACGTGTTCGTGCTCATCGCCGAGGTCGAACCGGAGCACGCCTGGCAGCGCATGCTGCAGAACCAGCGGGGGGCGGTGCTGGCCAGGGCGCTGCGCCGCCGTACTGACGCGGTGGTGTGCCGGATGCGCTTCCGCGTTTCCTGAGTTCAGTCCTCAGCCGTGAGCAACGGGCCGAAGGCGATGGCGAAGAACGCGTCGAAGGCCTCTTCGGAACGGTCGGCGCGGGCCCTGATGAGGGTGCCCTCCCAGGCGTTGAGCAGGAAACGCGCCGCCGTACCCGGATCGAGGTCGGCGCGGACGGCGCCCGCGCGCTGAGCCTCCTCAATGGTGGCGGCGATCGTCTCGGCCCAATGCTGGAAGCTCTCCCGGACGCACTCCCTGATCACCTCGCTGTGATCGGCGATCTCCGCGCCGAAGTTGCCGATGAGGCAGCCTCGGGTGTAATCGAGTCGTACGACGTCGTCCCTGAAGCCCTCGAAGTGGGCCCTCAGCCTCGCGAGCGGCTCGGCGTCACCGCCGGTGAGATCGTCCCGCCGCCCCTCGCGGTAGTGGCGCAGCGCCTCGACGGCCAGGGCCTCCTTGCTGTCGAAGTGGTTGTAGAACGACCCCTTCGGCACACCGGCCGCGTCGGTGATGGTCTTCACCCCGGCCGCGTTGTAGCCGTGGGTGTGGAACTGCTCCAGAGCCGCCTCGACGATCTGGTTGCGCATGCTCCGCCTCGCCATGGCCCACCTCCCCGTGTGTCAATATGGCCGGTCGTCTAAGACGTGTCAAATCAGGATAAGGGGCGACTTGACGGATTTAAGACGACCGGTCATATTGGACGGCGTACGGCAACCCAAGGAGAGACATGTCCACGTATCGAGCCTTCGAGGTGACAGGGTCGCGACAGTTTCGCCTGGTCAGCCGGGAGCTGCGGGAGCCGGACGCCGGTCACGTACGTGTCCGGGTCGAGAGCTGCGGGGTCTGCCACACCGACGTGCTCGCGGTGGAAGGCATGCGGGCCGACCCCGCACAGCCGATCGTCCCCGGCCACGAGATCGTCGGCGTGATCGACGCCGTCGGTGACGGCGTGCGCGGCTGGCGGGTCGGCGAGCGGGTCGGCGCCGGGTTCCTCGGCGGCCAGTGCGGGCAGTGCGAGAGTTGCCGCCGCGGCGACTTCGTCAACTGCGCCGACCAGCCGCAGACCGGCACCACGATCGACGGCGGCTACGCCGAGGTGGTCCACGTCAGGAGCAGCGCGCTCGTCCGCGTGCCCGACGGGCTCAGCGCCGTGGACGCGGCGCCGCTGCTGTGCGCGGGGCTGACCACGTTCAAGGCGTTGCAGCAGGTGCCTGGCCACCCGGGCGCGCTGGTGGCGGTGCAGGGGATCGGCGGGCTCGGCCACCTCGGCCTCCAGTACGCCGCCCGCCTCGGCTACCGCGTGGCCGCCATCGCCAGGGGCGAGGCCAAGACCGACCTGGCCCGCCGGCTGGGCGCCGACCACTACATCGACAGCTCCCGGCAGGACCCGGCCGAGGCGCTGCGCGAGCTCGGCGGCGCCGCCGCGATCATCGCCACGGCCAGCAGCGGGGCCTCGATGACCGGCCTGGTCGCCGGCCTCGCCCCGGGCGGGCGCCTGGTGGTCGTCGGCGCGGCGTTCGACCCGATTGAGGTCAACACGCCGGACCTCATCTTCGGCACCCGGACGATCGCCGGCAGCCTCACCGGTAGCTCGATCGAGAACGAGGACAACCTCGCCTTCAGCCTCCGCCACGGGATCCGCCCCATGACCGAGGTCCTGCCGCTGGCCGAGGCGCCCAAGGCGTACGAGCGCATGATGTCCGGCCAGGCCAGATTCCGCGTCGTGCTCGACACGGCCGCCTGAACACCTTCGACCGCAAGGAGCACCCTCATGAACATCGACACCTCCGTCGCCGTGGTGACCGGCGGCAACCGCGGCTTCGGCCGCCACCTCGTCACGCAGCTCATCGAGCGCGGCGCCAAGGTGTACGCCGCGGCCCGCAAGCCCGAGTCCGTCGACGTGCCCGGCGCGGTGCCGCTGCGCCTCGACATCACCGACCCGGACTCGGTGGCCGCCGCGGCCCGGATCGCGAACGACGCCACGCTGCTGATCAACAACGCGGGCGTCTCCACCCACGCGAACCTGCTCGACGGCGACCTCGGCGACATCCGCCTGGAGATGGAGACGCACTACTTCGGCACGCTCGACGTGACGCGGGCGTTCGTGCCGGTCATCGAGCGCAACGGCGGCGGGGCGATCCTGAACGTGTTGTCCATCCTGTCGTGGGTGCACGTGCCGGACTACGGCGCCTACAGCGCGGCGAAGGCGGCGGCCTGGGCGATGACGGACGCGGCCCGGACACAACTGGCCCCCAAGGGCATCCACGTCGCCGGCCTGCACGTCGCCTACATGGACACCGACATGGCCTCCTATGTCCCGCCGGACCAGAAGTCCGACCCGGCCGTGATCGCCAAGGCCGCTCTGGACGGGCTCGCCTCGGGAGCGCCGGAGATCGTCGCTGACGAGCTCACCCGCACCGTCAGGGCGAGCCTGAGCGGCCCGATCACGCCATGAGCTGAGCCCTGGTACGTCTACGAGTCCGGGCCGGAGGTTCTCCGGCCCGGGATCTGATCTCTCATCTCCCTCTTGTCATGCTCATGGCCATGGCGACCAGGCCGAGGATGGTGATGATCGCGCCGACGATCACGTTGGTCACGATCGTCCGTGTGCTGTCGGCTCCTCCCCGGATCAGCCATGGGGCCACGATGGTCCACACGCCGATCAGCGGTGCGGTCCAGGCGATTCCGTGGGTGCGGCCGTAAGCCGAGCTGAAGCCCAGCGCCAGCAGCGCCACGGTGATCCCCGTGATCAGGTTGTTCATGGTCAGCGACCCGACGTTGGTGAATCCCATGATCCACGGCGACAGCGCCAGGAACAGCCCGGCCAGCAGGGTCAGCCCCTCCGCCAGTTGAACGGCCGGATTGGCCGCGGCTACCTCGTACCTCTCACGCATGCGGATGATGTCGGGATGCTGCTCCATTTCGCGGGTCATCGATGACATCACCTCCCCGTTGCGATGACGGGACCTTCTCCCGTCGCCTCAAATCAGCTACCCAGGTAGAGCAAACGCATGCCAATCACGCGCCTCGCGGACCGACCGGCTGGCGCTCGCTTTCGACGTACGACTTCAGCCGCAGCAGGTCCTGGCGCAGCTTGCGCGCCGGGTTGGCGCCGAGCAGCCGGGCCACGGCGTGGCCGGCGGCGCCCGCCACGGGGTTGTAGGCGAGCTGCACCTGGACGCGGGTCCTGCCGTCGTCCTGTTCCGCCAGGCGCAACGCGCCGGTGTGGGCGATGAGCTGGCCTTCGGCGGACTTCCACGCGATCTCCTTGCCTTCCTCGCGTTTGGTCTCGGCGGCGTCGAACCGGATCGGCGCCCCGGCGGGCCCGCTGATCAGCCAGTGGGACATCCGGCCGTCGGCGGAGCGGCGCACCTCGTGCACGTCCGGCATGAACCGGGAGAAGACCGAGTAGTCGCTCACCAGCGCCCAGATGGCCTCAGGGGGCGCGTCGATCGAGATGGCCGCGGTGATGTCGATCGCGCGCCGGCCGGCGTTGATCCCGGTCAGGCGCCGTAGCGGGAGATTCGTCGCCACCCGCGTGGCCAGCACCGCGCCGGCGCCGCGGGCCGCCCACGCGACCGGCCGGGGCAGCCCGCCCGACAGCGCCCACATGGCGGCGGCGGCCGTGCCGGCCACCAGGCGGGCGGTCGGCGACCACCGCTCCTGCAGCAGCTCGGGCACCGGCTCGCGGGGCCTGGCCGTCCCCTGCAACTGCGGCACCCCCGCGGCGTCACGGTGCACGGCCCAGCGCGTCTCCACCCGTCTGACGCCGGGGATGCGCCGCACCGCCCGCCGGGTCCGCTCGTCCTCGGCGGCGAGCACGTCACCGGTGAGCGTCACGACGCGGTTCTGGACGTGCACCTCCACCGCGTGCGGGTGGCAGACGTGGCGACCCAGCTCCGCGCGTACGCGCTCGTGCAGGATCCGGTCATCGGCCGACCGGCCGGCAACGCGGTACCGTGCGGCCGCCGCCGTGCCGCGACTACGATTGGCCAGATCCCGGCTGAGCACGCCCAGGCCGTCTTTCAGCTCGTGCGTCGCGTGTGCGGCCTTGTCCCGGCCCAGGGCCCGGCGCGTCCGTCCCCGTACCGGATCGAACACGTAAGCGATCGCCGCTCCGGCGCAGAAGCCCAACCCTCCCGTGACGACGTTCCTGGACAGCAACGGCCGGCGCCGCTCCTCCACGGTCATGACCACAGTCCTCGCGCGCATGGCGACCTACCCCCTCGTGCTCGCTCCTTGAGCAGTGCGGCTACCCGGCCAGCCCCACCCCCTAACGGAAGCCGGACACGCGAAAATTGACTGTCCGTTCCAGATAGGCGTAGCCTCCCCGGCATGGCACGGGTGCGGGAGTTCGATGCCGAGGCCGCACTGGAGGCGGCTCTCAGCTGCCTCGACTGACCGTCCACAGCTCGCACCGCATAGGTCTCAGAGTGCGTCGGCCCTCTGGGCGGCCTGGTAGACGGCCATCGCCTCGTTTCCGAAGAAGGGGCCGAACATGAAATCCGGGGCGAAGTCGTACTTGAAGCTGTTGACGGAGTTCAGCCAGCCGAGCCCGGTGGACTCGTCGAACCCCTGGAACCACGGCCCGCCGCTGGCCCCACCGGTCATGTTGCAGCCCAGCCCCAGATCTCTGGTCATGACGGTGTCGTCGAACGCGCGCCCGCTGCAGTAGATCAGGCGCGAGCCGTCGAAGGGCGCCGCCGCCGGGTAGCCGAAGGAGTACATCTGCCGCCTTCTGGGCTGGTTGAACGCCACCCCCTGCCCGCCCACGACGTCCGTCAGCGTCCGGCCCTGCAGCGGCGTGACCACGGCGGCGGCGATGTCGAAGTTGATGTCCTCGCGAGCGTTCCACTGCTGCGTGGTGAGCAGCCTGGTGGCCACCCAGGTGCCGAACGGGCGGCGGCCGTTGTCGAAGCCGGGGACGAACACCCAGTTGCGGTGGGCGGCGCCGTTCAGCTTCACGCAGTGCCCGGCGGTCATCACGACGCTCTCGTTGGCGCTGGTCACGGCCGTGCCGGAGCAGGAGGAGTTGCGGCCGTCGGCGGTGGTGAAGAAGACACGTCCGGTGGTACGCACGACCGCGCCGCCGTCGGTCCACCGCAGGCCGGGGCTGTTGGGCACCAGGGCCGCCTGCTGGGCGAAGGTGGCCCGGACCGTTCCCTGCGTGGTGGCCGCCGAGGCGCCGCGGACGGTCCACGGGGTGCGCCGGGTCGTGGTGTCCGAGGCGCCGCGGGTCGCCCACGGGGTGCCCTGGGTCGGCAGGCCCGACCGGGTGGCACGTCGGGGCGCGGGCGCCCCCAGCGGCTGCGCCGCAAGCATGCGCTGCGAGGTCCAGTACTGCAGGACGGTCCTGCGTTCCGACCAGGAATCCGCACCGGACCACCTGGCGGGCCTGGGGTCGAGGCTGGCCTGGGCGGCGCTCGCGGGGACCAAAGCGCCCGCCACGGTGAGCGCGACGGTGGAGAGCAGGGCGACTCTGCGGTGCATTACGTACCTCCCGAAAACCGGAATCTGCCGTCTGGAGGTACGTACGGGGCCGTGCAACTTCCTCAAGGTATGCGCATACAGGTATGGCCGCCTACGTGATGAATTCACCTCGATACCACGGGTGACAGAGCCGGGGGAGTCGTCGACGTCGACACGCAGGCTGCGCGCATCGCCGCACTCCGGGCGGCGGACCCGGACCTGGTGATCAACGCTCGGGTCGACCTGTTCCTGACCGGCTCCACCGCGGTCGAGGAGGTCGTCGAACGTGGCCGCCGCTACCTGGAGGCCGGCGCCGACTGCGTCTTTCCCATCCTGGCACCGTCAGAAGAGGTGATCGCCGAGCTGGTCAAGGCCATCCCCGGACCGGTCAACGTCACCTGCCTGCCCGGCATGGACCTGGGCAGGCTGGCCGCGCTCGGCGTCGCCCGCGTCTCCTTCGGCCCGATGACCTACCTGACCGCGCTGGACGCCCTCAAGTCCATGGCCGGCCGCATCCAGGCAGGCCAGGACCCCTACGCCGGCTGACGGCCGCGGCACGCTGGAGGCGGAGCCGGGCCGTCGCGGGCGTCAGCAGAGGATGGCGTGCGGCGCGACCCGGTCCGCGGTGCACTGCAGGTGAGCGCGCATGATCGCGGAGGCTTGACCGGCGTCGTGGTGCTCGATCGCGCCGACGAACTCCCGGTGCTCGGCGGTCCCCTTGGGCCCCATCACGGGCGCGGCCACCTTCGCCTCCTCGAGTGACATCAGCCCGGTGGAAGAATGGTATTACCTTTTTACCAACAGTGGCAATGCCCGGATTGGGGCAGGACGGCCCCTACTGGGCGGTGAGGCGGCGAACGGCCTCGACGACGGCGGAGCGGCGCGCGTCGAGCTGATCGGCGGTGAGCTCCGCCGGGGCCATGGGACTGGTCGGCACCCAGGCATTGGCCAGGGCCAGCGTGAAGGCGAGCAGGTCCTCGGGGGTGAACGCCGAGGTCAGCCGATCTCCGGTCTGGGCCTCGGCGATGGCGGCGGCCTTCTGGCGCATGGAGGCGCCCAGCCCCTCCGGCTCGTTGTGGGCGCGTTCCAGGCGTAGCCAGGTGGCCAGCCGGAGCTGGTGGGGGTTGGCGACGAGAAAGTCGAAGAGGCGGCCGGCGTAACCGGGCAGGTCCTCGGGGGTGATGGGGACCTGGTCGAGGACGCGGGTGACATGCGTGTCCATGACGGTGTCGAAGAGCTGGTCCTTGTTGCCGAAGTAGGTGTAGATCAGCGCCTTGTTCGCCTTCGCCGCCGCCGCGATGCGCTCTATCCGCGCGCCGGCGATGCCGTGGGCGGCGAACTCGCTGGTCGCGGCCTGCAGCAGGCGGGCTTTGGTGGCTTCGGCGTCTCTGGGCTGCGGGGACATGGCTCCAGGATAAGGCAACTAACTGTTTATTTGACAGGCCGAGCCTGTAGGTGCAGCATGTAAATAACTGTTTAGTTGAGAGGCTCTCATCATGACGAAGACCTGGCTCATCACCGGCAGCACCCGCGGATTCGGGCGGGAGCTCGCCAGGGCCGCGCTCGACGGCGGGGACCGGGTGCTCGCCACCGCCCGGCGTCCCGATCAGCTCGACGACCTGGTGCGGAAGTACGGCGACAACGTCCGTACGGCCAGGCTCGACGTCACCGACCCGGTGGCCGCCCGGGCGGCCGTCCAGACGGCGCTCGACGAGTTCGGCTCGCTCGACGTGGTCGTGAACAACGCCGGCTACGCCGATTCCCAGCCCATTGAGGAGACCGCGGACGCCGACTTCCGCGCCCAGATCGAGACGAACCTGTACGGCGTCGTCAACGTCACCAAGGCCGCCCTGCCGGTCCTGCGTCAACAACGCTCCGGCCACTTCATCCAGTTCTCGTCCATCGGCGGCCGCGTGGGCGGCACGCCGGGGATGGGCGCCTACCAGACCGCGAAATTCGCCGTCGAGGGCTTCTCCGAGGTGCTCAACAACGAGGTGAAGCCGTTCGGCGTCAAGGTCACCATCGTCGAGCCCAGCGGGTTCAGGACCGACTGGGGCGGCTCGTCCATGCGGCGCATCCCGGTGGGGGCGGACTACGACCGGACCGTCGGCGAGATGAACCGGTACCGCGAAGCCACCGTCGACACGTGGCCGGGGGATCCGGCGCGCGCGGCCACCATCATCACGGAGATCGTCCGCCTCGACGAGCCGCCGCTGCGCCTCCTACTCGGCTCGGTCGCGGTCCGCATGGCCGAGGAGGCGTCCAAGTCTCGCGCCGCCGAGGCCGAGACGTGGGCCGACGTGAGCAGGTCCGCGGACTTCCCCACCGCTGATTGACGCGTGTGCACGGCACGTGATGTGGACGTGCACGGGTACGTGTCCCGGCTGCGCCGCGTGCTCGACCCCGGCCACCCCGCCGCGGTCATCGAGTCGGTCGGCGGCGGATACGCGCTGCGGACGCGAGCCCTCGACCTCATCGAGTTCCAGCGGAAGCTCGGCGCCGCCAGGGAGGCCCGGCTCGCCGGTGCTCCCGCCGGAGTGCTGGGGATGGCCGCCAGGTGGTGACGAGTGCGGCGGCGAGGAGGAGTTCGGCGAGGTCGCCGCCGTAGTACATGATCTCGGCCGCGCCTCGGACCTGGTCGGCGGGCGCATGCACCCCGGCGAGGAAGCCGCCGTACATGAGCTGCGAGATCGTGGCGTGGGCGGCGATGGCGACGCCGAGGATCACCAGCCGGGCGGGTACGCCGGGCCGCGCCGGGGCGGGGCCGGGTCCGGCGATGACCCACGCGAACAGGCAGCCCGACAGCAGGAAGTGAACGTGCATCGGCCAGTGCAGGCTGTGGCTCGTGGTGAGGTCGTACAGCGGCGTGAGGTAGAGCACGACCAGTGTGCCGGTGCTCAGGGCGAGAGCGGTGGCCGGATGGGTGAGCAGCCGTGCGGGGCGGGTGCGCAGGACGGCGACCAGCCGCCGGGCGCATCCGGTGGGCAGCGTGCGGAGCAGCAGGGTGACGGGGGCTCCCCATACGAGGGCGAGCGGGGCGTACATCCCGACGATCAGGTGTTGCAGCATGTGGCCGCGGAAATCCCCATGGGCGAACGTGGCGAGGGGCGGGAGCAGGGCGAAGGCCGTCAGCGCGCATCCGGCGAGGAAGATCCCGGCCCGCGCGCGGCTCCATCCCCTCGCCGGGTTACGCAGGCGCGCCGTGCGCGCCAGGAGGAGATAGGCGGCGGCGAGCAGCAACATCGCGGCCGCGGGCAGCAGTATCTCCAGCGCGCCGTCGGCTTGGTGCAGATGCCGCAGGTCATCGCGCATCGGGGTCGAAAGGCCTCCCGCTGCGCTGGAGCAGGTAGCCCCCGACGACGAGCAGGGCGCCCAGGAGCAGGAAGCCGAGGTCCCACCACAACTGGTACGGGCCGCCGCGGACGTGGTGGATGCCCAGGACGTGGTGGTCCAGGAGGCCTTCGACCAGGTTGAACAGGCCCCAGCCGACGAGGATCCAGCCCCACAGGACGCTGGAGGTCCACACCCGGCGCCGATGGCGGGTGACGCGGGAGTACAGGATGGCCAGGCCGATCAGCACCGCCAGCCAGCACACGGTGTGGAAGAGGCCGTCCCACACGGTGTTCATCTCCAGCCCGGGGATCGTGTAGGGGGAGTAGTACTTCACGCCGATGTTGTCGGAGTCGGTGCTGGTGAGCATGTGATGCCACTGCAGGAGCTGGTGCAGCAGGATGCCGTCGACGAATCCGCCGAGGCCCACTCCCAGCACGATCCCCGGGAGCCGGATGCTCCTGGGCCGCACGTCCGCCGTGATGGCCATTCCCTTGGTTCTCCGTTCGACGGCAGCAGTGCGCACCGGTTTCCCTTCGCACTTTCCCGCTGGGCGGCGCCAATCACGGCCGGGCTGCGGCTTTCCTCTTACGGAGCCTCCTCTTGATCCGTGCTTGACAGGCCCGCCGACTCCCGGAATGCGCCTTGGGGCGGGGCCAGGCCGGCCTGGATGCTCTGGAAGATGCCCTCGAGCCAGCCGACCAGCTGAGCCTGCAGGATCCGGATCTCCGCCTGGGTCGCAGGGCCTGACGAATCGGGCAGGAGGCGTTCCAGCTCGTCCCGGAGTTCCGGTGCCACCGACTGGGCGACCTCCTCGACCGCCCGCGCGTGAATGTGCCGCAGCCGATCGCGGGCGTGTTCGTCGAGCGAGAGCTCCCGGGCCTCGTCGAGCAGTGTGTGCACCATCGTGCCCACCCGCAGCAGCCGGGCCGCCTCGGCGAGGCGGTCACGCTCAGTTTCAGAGGAGGCGGCCTGCCCATGTCCCTCTGGCCGGCCAGGTGTCGCAGCCATGGAAACTTCCTGTGCGTGCTGATGCGCTTCGAAGACCCTGCCCAAACGCCGCAGCCTCAAGCTACATGGTCGTGCCGCCTGAGACGTCCAGGCGGTGCCCGGTCACGTAGCGGCTGTCGTCCGAGGCCAGGAAGGCCACGGTGTCGGCGACCTCCTCCGGCGTGCCCAGCCGGCCCAGCGGCGACAACGACGACAACCAGGCCAGGGCCTCGCCGACGAGGCGGCCCTGGTGCATGTCCGTGTCGATCACCCCGGGTGCCACGGTGTTGACCGTGATGCCCCGCGGTCCGAGCTGCTTGGCCAGCGTCCGGGTGAGTACGTCGAGCGCCGCCTTGGACATGGCGTAGTCGATCGCCCTGGGCATGGCCGGGCCCCGGGTCAGCATGGTGCCGATCGTGATGATCCGCCCGCCGTCTCGCAGCCGCGGCAGAGCGAGCCGGGTGATGAAGAACGGGGCGGTGGTGTTGACCGCGAACAGCCGCTCGAAGCCCTCCCGGGTCACGCCCTCGATCTCGGCCTGGTCGCCGAGGATCCCCGCGTTGTTGACCAGGATGTCCAGGCCGTCGGCGTGGGCGTCGAACGCGGCCCACAACGCCTCGGCGTCCCCCGGCACGCCCAGCTCCGCCTGGAGGGCGAAGGCCTGCCCGCCGGCCGCTTCGATGGCCGAGACCGTGTCTTTCGCCGCCGTGTGGTTGCCGCCGTAGTGCACGGCGACCCGGGCGCCCTCCCGTGCCAGCCGGGTGGCGATGGCCCGCCCGATTCCCCTGCTCGCGCCGGTCACCAGCGCCGTCTTGCCGGTCAATGTCATCATGATGCTCCTTTCGCGTACTACGTACTCGAAAGTGACCATAGCCATTCAGGTACGATGTACGCAAACAGAGGAGGGCAGGTGTCCGACGAGGTACCGACCAGCATCTGGATGCGCCCGGAACGCCTGGAGCGGGCCGGTCCCGGGCGGCGGCCCGGCTACAGCCGGGAGCAGGTCACCCTGGCGGCGGTCCGGATCGCCGACGCCGAAGGGGTCGAGGCCACGACCATGCGCCGGATCGCGGACGAGCTGGGCACCGGGGCCATGTCGCTGTACCGGTACGTACCGAGACGCGATGACCTGTTCGATCTCATGATCGACATGGTGATGGGCGAGGTCGAGCTCCCCGACCGGCCGTCCGGCGACTGGCGAGGCGATCTTTCGCTCGTCGCCCACCGGACGCGCGCCGCGGGACTACGTCACCCCTGGCTGATCACGCTCCTCGCCGGCCGCCCGACCCTGGGTCCGCAGCTCCTGCGTGTGCACGAGTTCGCCCTCGGTGCGCTCGACGGGCTCGGCCTCGATATCGACGAGATCACCAGCTTCGTCGGCATGCTGAACGACTATCTCCACAGCGCGATCCGCCGCGAGATCGGCTGGCTGGAGGAGGCCCGCCGTACCGGCCTGGACCCGGAGCGCTGGAAACGGGACTACATCGGGCCGTACGTGCGCCAGGTCGTCGAATCGGGCGCGTACCCGATGTTCAACCGGTCCCTGCTGGAGTCCAGGACCGCCCATCTCGCTCCTGCCGAGCGCTTCCAGTACGGGCTGGATCGGGTGCTGGAGGGAATCGGCGGGCAAATCGTCAAAGGCCGTACGCCTCCAGGAGCCGCAACCAGATCTCGCTGACCGTGGGGAACGAGGGCACGGCGTGCCACAGCAGGTCGAGCGGCACCTCGGCGTTCACCGCGATCGTCGCCCCGTGCAGGAGATCGACCACCGCGGGGCCGGCGAAGGTGACGCCGAGGAGCACCCGCCGGTCCTGGTCCACGACCGCCTTGGCCCGGCCGGTGTAGCCGTCGGCCATGAGCTGGGCGCCGGCGACCGCGCCCATGTCGTACTCGACGGCGCGGACGTTGAAGCCGTCGGCGCGGGCGCGGGACTCCGTGCGCCCGACCATGCAGATCTGCGGATCGGTGAAGATGACCTGGGGGGCGCCCCGGCCGTCGGCGGTGTCGCGCAGCGCCAGCTCGTCGTCGGGCCGGCCCGCGGCGCGGGCCACGATCACGTCGCCGCACACCCGAGCCTGGTACTTGCCCATGTGGGTGAGCAGGTTGCGCCCGTTGACGTCGCCGACGGCGTAGAGCCAGCCATCGGGTACGGCGGTGGCCCGCATGCTGTCGTCCACCTCGATCGGGCCGTTCGCCTTGAGGCCGATCGTCTCCAGGCCGATGTCGTGCACGGCCGGCCAGCGGCCGCAGCCGACGAGGATCTCGTCGGCCTCGATCAGCGCGCCGTTGTGGGCCTGGACGGTCACCTGGCCGCCCGGGACCGGTCGCTCGACGTGGGCGGGCCGATGGCCGAAGCGCACGTCGATGCCCGACTCCTGGAACGACTCGGCCAGCAGGTTGCTGGCGAACGGCTCGGCCCTGGGCAGCAGCCGGTCGCCGTGCACGAGCATGGTCGTCTCCCGGGAGCCGAGGGAGTGCAGCGCTTGGGACATCTCGCACCCGACCGGCCCGCCGCCGATCGTGACCAGCCGCTTGGGCACCTGTTCGACGGCGGTCGCCTCCCGGTTCGTCCACGGGCGCGCCTCCCGCAGCCCGGGCACGTCGGGGAACGCGGGGTCGCTGCCGGTCGCGATGACGACGGCGTGCCGGGCCTGCAGCGCCCGGGTGCCGCCGTCCGGCATCTCCGCCTCGGCCCGCAACGGCCCGGTAAGGCGTCCCCTGCCGCGTACGAACGTCGTGGGAAAGCCCTCGATCGCGCTGACCATGGAGCCGTCGTCGAAGTGGAAGACGCTCTTGTCGCGGCGGGTCAGCACCGCGTCGGCGTCGATCGGCCCGCGCAGCTCCAGCCCCGGCATCCGGCCCACCTCGGCCGCCAGCTCCATCGGCCGAAGCAGCGCCTTGCTCGGGATGCACGCGTAGTACTGGCACTCGCCGCCCGCCAGCCGCTCCTCGACGAGGGCCGCCGTCAGCCCGCCGCGTACGGCGCGCGCGGCGGCGGTTATCCCGACCGGCCCCCCGCCTATCACGATCACGTCGAAGACGTCACCCTCGTCCGCCACCGGACCCCCACCCCCGTCTGCCTCCCGGCTGCGCAAATCAGTCTTTCACTGCCTCAGGCGACAAAACTGAAAGCAACGGCCAGCGGCCCGCCAAGGATCCCCGCTGCTCATAACGTACGAGCACGTTCCGCGAGCACCCCCGCGCGGGCGAGCTGGACCTCCCTGGCCTTGCCGGCGGCATAGCGGAGCAGCGGCCCGAACGTCGCGTGCACCGTCAGCACGTCCTCGACCTCGGTCCCCGCACCGTCGGCGGCCAGCCCGAACCGGTAGTCGAGCCGCACCCCGCCGGGGCTGTCCACCTCCCCCTCGACGCCCTCGGCGGTGCAGCGCAACGTCACTTTGATCAGGTTGTCGTACTTCAGGAAGCCCAGGAACCGGAACCGCTCCACGGACACGAACCGGGTCTCGCCGGGCTCCCGCCGCACGTCCCGCACCTCGACCACGAGCGGCGACAGGCCGACGTAGCTCGACGGCTCGCTCAGATGCGCGAGCACCGCGGACGGCGGGGCGGGCACGTGGAAGACATTGCGCAGCAGGCTCTCCGCCATCGGTTACCTCACAGTCGTAGCTGACCTTCAACCGAGTATGACGCCCGCGATCACCTCCGGACGGTGAGCGCGGCGAAGCCGGAGGTCTGCCACGTGCGGCCGTTCGCGGTCACCGCGAATGCCTCGAGGCCGGGGCTCTCCTCGACCCAGTCGCGGGCGGCCTCACCCATCGCGAACGCCGCGGTCGCGCAGGCGTCGACGGTGGTCAGGCGGGGGCCGACGAGGGTGATGGACAGCAGCGCGGTGGCGGGGAGCCCGGTGTGCGGGTCGAGGATGTGCGGGCCGCGTTCGGCGCTGCCCGAGGTGGCTATGGCCAGGTCGTGGCCGGTGACCACGGTGCAGACGGCGGCGGGCCGCAGGGGGTGGGCGATCCCGATTCGCCACGGGCCGGGATCCGGGCCGAGCTGGATGTCGCCGCCGCCGTTGACGCAGTGGCGGGGTGCGCCCGCCTCGGTCAGCAGCAGGGACGCCTGCTCGATCGCCCAGCCCTTCACCAGGCCGGATGGATCCAGCCGGCCGCCAGGATATGTCGTGAAATATCCGTCGGTTTGTTGCTCGGCCTGCGCGCACAGCGCGAGTACCCGGGCCACCTCGGGCGGGCAGCCCCGCACGCCGAGCTCGCCCCGAGCCAGGCGGCTGATCGCGCTGCCGGGCCGGTAGGTGGAGAAGACCGCGTCCACGTGGTGCAGCCAGGCGACCGCTCGCGCCACCGCGTCATCGGCGTCGTGGCGTACGTCGAAGGAGAAGACGGTGCCCATCGCCCGCTCGACGTGGCGGGTCACAGCCCGGCCCGGTCGATGGCGCTCTGCAGGGAGCGGATGTAGCCGTCGCTGGTATAGCTGGCGCCGGAGACGGAGTCGATCTGGGCGCTCTGGGCCGACATGGTCTCCTGCCGCAGGATGGGCAGCGCCCTGTCGTTGATCTCGATGTCGCGCCGGTTGCCGTCCGGCGATCGCAGCACCTCGATATCAGCGATCTTGCCGTCGGTGACGGTGATCCGCACCTGCACGGGTCCCCAGCGGGTGTCCGCGACGTCCCCGTCGAAGGCGCGATCACCGGCGGGCCGATGGGTCGCGGGGGCCTCGTTCCCAGGATCCTGCGTCTGGGCGATGGCGGCGGGCGGCTGGGCGACGCCCGCGACGTCGTGCGGCTTGAACGACAGCAGCAGCACCAGGCCGATGGCGGTGACGACCACCGCGAGCAGCACCCTGCGCAAGGGACCTCCACTAGAACTCGAACGATTCGTGATGGATCCGGCCTCTGGGCACGCCCGCCGACCGCATCGCCCTGATCGCCGCCTGCGTCATCTCGTGCGGCCCGCACACGTAGACGTCGTGCTCGCGCAGATCGGGCAGCAGGCGTTCGAGCCCCTCGAACAGGTTCTGGGACCTGGGCCCGGCAGAGCAGTAGAGCGTCGCGTCGCCGCGGGCTCTGACGATCTCCTCCAGCTCGTCCTTGAAGAGCAGCTCCGCGGTCGTGCGGGCGCGGTAGAGCAGCGTCACCCGCCCGGGCAGCGTCTCGAACAAGGCACGCAGCGGGGTGATGCCGACGCCGCCCGCGATCAGCAGCGACTTGCCGCTCCGGCCGGGGCGTGCGGTGAAGCCTCCGTACGGGCCCTCGGCGATCACCGGGGTGCCCGGCCGCAGCCCCGTGAGCGCCGCGCTGTGGTCGCCCAGCGCCTTCACCGTGATGCGCAGCCCGCCGGCGTTGGGCGGCGCGGACAGCGAGTACGGGTTGGCCGACCACCACAACCCGCGGGCCAGGAACCGCCAGCGGAAGAACTGGCCGGGCTCGGCACGCAGCCGCCGCAGGCCCCGGCCGGTGAGGTAGATCGAGACGACGCCCGGGGCGTCCGTGCTGACCTGGGACACACGCAGGCGGTGCCGCGCCCACAACCGGACCGGGCCCAGGAAGCGGTACCAGACCAGCAGCGCGGCCACCCCGAGATAGAGGGCGTACCAGGCGAGCTGCGCCAAGCGGTCGCCGGTGAACTGGGCGCCGGTCGCGAGCTGGTGACCGAACGCCAGCCAGGCCGCCAGGTACGTGTAGAAATGCAGGTAGAACCACGTTTCGTAACGCAGCCTGCGGCGCGCGGCGCGGGCCGACACCAGGCCGACCCCGAGGAGGAGCAGCAGGGCCACGGTCGCCTTCAGCACGTCGGGGAAGGACAACACCATGGTGACCGTCTCGTCCACCACGCCGATCCGGTCGGCGACGGCGTACCCCCAGACGATGGTCAGCGCGTGCGCCGTGACGAGCCCGATGACGTACCGGCCGCCCATGGCGTGCCAGCGGGCCAGCCGGTCGCTGCCGACGCCGCGTTCCAGTGCCGGGACTCTGGCCATGAGCCCGAGCAGCACCGCCAGGCCGTACCCTGACAGGAGGCCCGTGACGCGCCCGGCCTCGGTGAGCCAGCCGTCCAGCCCTGACACCGACGGCGTGCCGAGCCACCACAGGGCGATCACCGCGCCCGCGCCCGCCACTATGCCCGCCAGCGGCAACGAGGGCCGGACGCGGCGGCGCGGGCGCGTCGTGACGGCGGCCCGCCGGACGGTACCGTGAGTGGCGGTCATGACGGCCACCGTGTCAGGTCAGTCTCTGCTTTTCCTCTGAACGAGCCCTTCAGAGGATTCTCAGAAAGAGCTCGTATTTCCTGGCCAAGGGGGTGAAGATGAGCACCTTGTCGCGCCCGGACGGCACGCCCATCCGCGTGCTCGTCGTCGACGACGAACCGGACCTCCTGGAGGTGCTGGAGCGGACGCTGTGCCAGGAAGGCTGGCAGGTCCGTGCCGTGGCGAGCGGGGACGCCGCGATTCGCGCGGCCGAGGGGTTCGAGCCGGACGCGGCGATCCTGGACATCATGCTGCCCGACCTGCACGGGCTTGAGCTGATGCGCAGGCTCAGGGAGCGAATGCCCGAGCTGTGTGTGTTGTTCCTGACCGCGCGTGACGCGGTGGAGGACCGGATCGCGGGCATCACGGCGGGCGGCGACGACTACGTGACCAAGCCGTTCAGCCTGGAGGAGGTGCTCGCCCGGTTGCGCGGGCTGCTGCGCCGCGCGGGCATGGCGCGTCCCGGTGACGGCGACCGGCTCGTGGTGGCCGACCTGTCCATGGACGAGGAGGCCAGGGAGGTGAGCAGGGCCGGCACCCCGATCGATCTGACGCCCACCGAGTTCGAGCTGTTGCGCCTGCTCATGTGCAACCCGCGCCGGGTGCTGACCAAGGCGCAGATCCTCGACCACGTCTGGTCCTACGATTTCGGCGGCCAGGCGCACGTGGTCGAGCTCTACATCAGCTATCTGCGCAAGAAGATCGACGCTGGCCGCCGGCCGCTGATCCACACCGTGCGCGGCGTCGGTTACGTGCTCAAGCCGTGAACCTCCTCATGCGGGTCCGCGCAGCAGCCGTGCGCCTGCTGCCGCGTACGCTCAGGGCCCGGCTGATCGCGGGGCTGCTGGTGCTGCTGGCGCTGTCGTGCGCGGCCGTCGGCGTGGCCACGACGCTGGCGATGAACGACTTCCTGGTCAGCCGCGTCGACCAGCAGCTCGACGGGTACGGCGTGCGGTTCGCCACCAGCCTGGAGCACGGCGAGGACACGCGAGGACAGGCGCGCGGCATGTTCGGCGCGCGGCTGGTCGGCGGGCGCGTCACGCAGGCGGCGGTCGTGTCGCAGGAGGGCACCACGCCAGTCGCGCTCAGCCGCGATGACGAGGAGACGCTCGCCGCGCTGCCCGTCGGCCGGTCGCCGCAGACCGTGGACCTGTCCGTCCTGGACGACTACCGGGTCCACGCCGCCCGGGGCCGGGACGGCGATGTCCTGATCACCGGGCTTTCGCTGCAGGGGGTGGAGGAGACGCTGGATCGGCTGGAGCTGTTCGAGCTGGTGATGTTCGGGGGCGCGCTCGGCGTCGCCGGTGTCGCGGGCGCGTTGTGGGTGCGGCTTTCGCTGCGTCCGCTGCAACGCATCGCCGTGACCGCCCGCAAGGTGAGCGAGCTGCCCCTGGCCAGCGGCGAGGTGACCCTGGCCGAACGCGTGCCCGACACCGACCCGCGAACCGAGACGGGCCAGGTCGGGGCCGCGTTCAACCGCATGCTGGGCCACGTGGAGGCCGCTCTCGGCCGCAGGCACGCCGTCGAGCAGCGGCTGCGCGCCTTCGCCGCCGACGCCAGCCACGAGCTGCGCACGCCGCTCGCGGCGATCCGCGGGCACGCCGAGCTCGCGCTGCGCGGCCGCGGGTCCATGTCAGACGATGTACGGCATGCGCTGAGCAGGATCGACGCCGAGTCCGGACGGATGAGCGAGCTGGTCGACGAACTGCTCCTGCTGGTCCGGCTGGACGAGGGACGGCCGCTGGCCAGGGAGGAGGTCGACCTGACCCGCCTGGCCATCGAGGCCACGGGCGACGCGCGGGCCGCCGCGCCCGGCCACCACTGGCGGCTGGAGCTGCCGGAGGATCCCGTCACGGTGACCGGCGACCCGCTCCGGCTGCACCAGGTGATCGCGAACCTGCTGAGCAACGCCCGCGTCCACACGCCGGAGGGGACCACGGTCACCGTGGCCGTCCGGCGGTTGCCGGCCGAGGTGGAGGTCAGCGTCAGGGACGACGGTCCCGGAATACCGGCCGAGCTGCAGGAGGAGATCTTCGAGCGGTTCTCCCGCGCGGACCCGGGCCGGTCACGCGCCACCGGAGGGGCCGGGCTCGGCCTGGCGATCGTCCGGGCCGTGATGGCCGCCCACGGCGGTTCGGTGGACGTGCGCAGTCGTCCGGGCCGGACGGAGTTCCGGCTGCTCCTGCCGGCTGATCTACCCAGATCCCCAAAACGCGATATATGTCACAGTTAGCAATATTTCGGGATATATCGCCTAAACCGGGCATCTTAAGGGGTCGGAGACATCGGGGGAGCCGATATGTGTGGCATTTGCGGATGGGTGGACTTCGAGAGGGACCTGCGGGACGCGAGGGAGACCGCGCAGGCCATGACGGACACGATGGCCTGCCGGGGCCCCGACGACGAAGGGCTCTGGACGGGGCCGCACGCCGCCATCGGCCACCGCAGGCTCGCCATCATCGACCTCGCGGGGGGCCGGCAGCCGATGGTCGCCGACGAGGACGGGCGGCAGCCGGCCGTCCTCACGTACAGCGGAGAGGTGTACAACTACCGCGAGTTGCGCGCGGAACTGGCCGCTCGCGGGCACCGCTTCCGCACCCAGAGTGACACCGAGGTCGTCCTGCGCGCCTACGTCGAGTGGGGCGAGGACCTGGCCGAGCACCTGAACGGCATGTACGCCTTCGCCGTCTGGGACGCCCGGCGCGAGGAACTGCTCCTGGTCCGCGACCGCATGGGCATCAAACCGCTGTACTTCTACCCGACGCCGCACGGCGTGCTGTTCGGCTCGGAGCCCAAGGCGATCCTGGCCAACCCGCTCGCCCAGCGGGTGGTCGACGCCGACGGGCTGCGCGAGATGATGGCGTTCGTCAAGACGCCGGAGCACGGGATCTTCAGGGGCATGTACGAGGTGCGCCCCGGCCAGCTCGTCCGGGTGAACCGCGAGGGGGTCCGCAAGCGCCGCTATTGGCAGCTGGAGTCCCACGAGCACCCGGACGACGTCGACTTCACGGTCAAGACGGTGCGCGGCCTGCTGGACGACATCGTCGCCCGCCAGCTCATCAGCGACGTGCCGCTGTGCACGCTGCTGTCCGGGGGCCTCGACTCCAGCACGATCACCGCGCTGGCCGCGAAGGACCTGCGGGAGCAGCATCTGGGCACGGTCCGCTCGTTCGCCGTCGACTTCGCCGGCTACACCGAGCACTTCAAACCCGATCTCACCCGTTCGACGCCCGACGCGCCGTACGTACACGAGCTGGCCGGCCACGTCGGCGCCGAGCACACCGACATCGTGCTCGACTCGGCGGAGCTGATGGACCCGGCCGTGCGCGCCGCCGTGTTGCGCGCCCGCGACCTGCCGATCGGCATCGGGGACATGGACAGCTCGCTGTACCTGCTGTTCAAGGCGATCAGGGGGCACTCCACGGTGGCGCTGTCCGGGGAGTCGGCCGACGAGGTCTTCGGCGGCTACCGGTGGTTCCACGACCCCGAGTCGGTCGGGGCCGGCACCTTCCCGTGGCTGGCCGGCGGCCACTTCGCCGACCACGCCGGGGTGGAGAAGATCCTCATCGACGAGGTGGAACGCGTCCTCGACGTCCCCGGCTACCAGGACGATCGCTACCGCCAGGCGCTCGACGAGGTGCCCAGGCTGCGCGGCGAGACGGGGCACGAGCGGCGGATGCGGGAGGTCAGCTACCTGCACCTCACCCGGTTCGTACAGATCCTGCTCGACCGCAAGGACCGGATGAGCATGGCCGTCGGGCTGGAGGTCCGGGTGCCGTTCTGCGACCACCGGCTGGTGGAGTACGTCTTCAACGCCCCCTGGGCGATCAAGACCTTCGACGGGCGGGAGAAGAGCCTGCTGCGCGCCGCCGCCGCGGACCTGTTGCCCGAGAACATCCTCCAGCGCGTCAAGAGCCCCTACCCGGCCACCCAGGACCCGTCCTACGAGCAGGTGCTGCGCGACCAGGCGCGGGCGCTGATCGAGCGGGACGACCTGCCCTACACCCAGCTGATCGACCTGGACAAGGCGCGCGCGGTCATCGACCAGCCCGTGGGCGATTCCAGCGCCCTGTCCACCCGCGCCTCGCTGGAGCGGCTGCTGCAGCTCGACGCGTGGCTCAGGGAGTACCGGGTCCAGCTCGCCATCTGAGCCGCCGGGCTCGGTGTGGCCTGGCTGAGCGGGGAACTGTGGTTGTCGATCGCCGCGATGGTCGTGCCGGTGCTGGTCGCGCTGCCGTCCCTGCTGGCCGTGCCCGCCGTCGGAAGCCGCATAGCTGAACGTGGCCGTCACTGTCCGGACATCAGGCGCGCGGGGAAGCCGCCGGTCGCGATGGGGCCCCAGCGGTCGATGTGGAGGCGGATCAGCGACTTGTCCTGGCGTCGCATGGCGGCACGGTATTCGTCCCAGTCGGGGTGCTCACCGGCGATGCACCGGTAGTACTCCACGAGCGCGTCGACGGCATCGGGCATGTCGAGCACCTCGGCGTGCCCGTCGACCTGGACATACGGGCCGTTCCAGTCGTCGGACAACACGCAGATCGACGCCCGCTCGTCCCGGCGGGCGTTGCGCGCCTTGGCGCGGTCGGGGTAGGTGGAGACCACGATCCGGCCGCCCTCGTCAACTCCGCAGGAGACCGGCGAGAGTTGCGGCCGCCCGTCCGTACGGGTGGTCGACAGCAGGCCGTGGTGCCTGGGGCGGAGGAAATCGAGCAGTTCGGGGAGGTCGACGTGGCGGGCGGTCGCGATGTTCGGAGCCATCTCATGTGCCTTTCGGTCATATTGAGGTCCGATCCTTTCATCCCGCGAAGCCACGACCGAGCCCGCCCGGCGGCTCGGCCACGCCGTGAACCGTCACACGCCTCGTTCGAGATAGTCGGCTGCCTGCCGCTGTCCGTACCACTGAGCCCAGCCGAGCGGAGTGGCTCCGAACGCCGGGTCGGTGGCGGTTTCCCAGAGGTATTCCTCGTCGGTCAGCCCTTCCAGCCGGGTGCGCAGGCGCTGCCAGGCGAAGTCGGAAAGGTCCAGCAGGTTGTCCAGGAGCGTGGCCATGGACAGCACGCTACGCGGGGCCACGGACGGAATCGCTCAGATCTGCGGCAGGGCGCCGCCGTCGATGATCCATTCGGCGCCGGCGACCTGGCCGGAGAGAGGGGAGATGAGATAGGCGATGACGCGGGCGATCTCCTCGGATTCCGCGATGCGCCGGGTCAGCGACGGACGGTGACTGGTGAGGATCTGGTCGATCGCGCCGTCCACGTCCGTGCCGAGCGCCGCGGCGATCTGGTCGCCGAACGCGCCCGGCCGCTCGAACAGCCCGGTCCGGGTCATCCCGGGGACCACGACGTTCGAACGTACGCCCCGTGGGGTGAACTCGGTGGCCAGCGACTTGGACAGGGACAGCAGGGCCAGCTTCGCCGCGGCGTAGTCGGGGTTGAAGATCGAGGCCAGCCGGGCCGATTCGCTGCCCACGTGGACCATGCTGCCGCCGTCGCCCTCGAGGAGAGCGGGCAATGCGGCCTTGCTCATCCGGCGCGCGGCATGGAAGTTGAGCTGGAAGATGTCCAGCCACTGCTCCTCGGTGATCGACAGGAAGCCGTCGCGCAGGTGCAGCCCGCCCGCGTTGTTGACCAGCCCGTCGATCCGGCCGTACCGCTCCATCACGGTCTCGACGACGCGCGGTGCGCTGGCGGCGTCGGTGAGGTCGGCGGCGATCGCGCTGCCCTCCTTGCCGAGCCCGGACTCGACCGGTTGGCGGGCGACGCCCACGACCACGGCCCCTTCCGCTGAGAGCAGCTCGGCGGTGGCCAGTCCGATGCCACCGGAGGCGCCGGTGACGATGACGACCTTGTCCTCGAGGTGCAGATCCATGATGTGACTCCTTGCGGCGAGATTCGGCGGAGCAGATCAAGCAGTCGATCAAACGAAAGCATCTGCTGTCGTATGAAGCGATAGTGGTTGCTGTCGTATGCTTCTGTCAAATGCCGCCGAGCGACCGGAGGACGCGTGCGTACCTGGGCCGAGAACGACCCCAAGGCGCGCCTGATGGCGCGCAAACGCGCCGCGATCATCACCGCGGCGCTGGACGCCTTTCTGGAGGAGGGGTACGCGGGCAGCTCCGTCAACCGCATCGCCGCGAGCGCCGGCGTGTCGATCACGACGCTGTACCGGCACTTCGACAGCAAGGACGACCTCTTCGTCGCCGTCATCCAGGACGCCTGCAGCACCTCGCCACAGCAGGCGGACCCGGCCTGGCTGGAGCTGCCCCCGCTGGAAGGGCTGACCGAGGCGGGTCGCGAACTCCTGCGCCACATCCTGTCCGAGCTGCAGATGGCGCTGTTCCGGGTGGTGGTCCGGGACGCGCAGCGGTTCCCCGAGCTGGGGCGCCGCTACCAGCAGGAGATCATCGGCAACCGCGTCGCCCTGTTCACCCGGCACCTGTCCGGCTGGCCGGCCGAGCTGCGCGCCAAGGTCACCGACCCCGCGCGGGCCGCGCACGTGTTCGCGGCCCTCCTGCAGGCGCAGATCCATGACACGGCGCTGCTGGGCGGCCCCACTCCGGACGAGGCCGCCATCCGGGCGCGCGCCCGCCAGTCCGCAGCCGACCTGCTGGCCCTGGCCGAGTCGGACCGCCTCTGAAGGGCGTGCTGATCGACCGGTTCGACGCGCGGCGGGTACGTGCTGCAGGGGCTGGGTTTCGCCGCGTAGGTCGCCGCACCGGGAGCCTGACCAGCCGAAGCGTCATGGGGCGGTTATTCCGGCCGACGAGCCGACGACGTGTGCCCGCATGGTGATCCCGTCGGCCAGCAGAGCCCGGTCGATCTCCGCGCGGCCGAACGACGCCACCCCGGCGTCGGTGAGGATCTGGAGATCGGTGGAGTGCAACGGCAGCTCGCCGACGCGCACCTGCCGCACCCCCGCGACGTTGTGACCCTCGAATCCCGCTGGTACGGCCACCGGCTCCGCGGCCAGGAAGGCGAACATCACCAGGTGGTAGTCGCCCTCCGCCCACTTGCCGAGAAACTCGTAGACCGCGAAGAGCCTGAGCCGGCCCACCCGGCAACCGGTCTCCTCCCACACCTCGCGGCGCGCGGTCTCCTCCGCCGTCTCCCCACGCTCGATCCCGCCGCCCGGCAGCAGCCAGCTCCCCGCGTAGGGACCCTTCGTCTGGTGCACGAAGGTGACGGTCCCTTCGGGTCCGGGAACCACGGCGAGCGCGCTGGGCAGCACCCCCACGTAACGACTCACCACCATCTCCTCTCCGTTCAGCACTCGGTCACACGCCGAACTCACGGTGCCACGCTCTCTGACAGGGCACCACCGGCGATGGGATCAACCGCCGGAGGGGTCCTGACAGCGGCTCATCAGCGGCATTCGCAGCACGAACCTGGCCCCCCGCGGCGAGTCCTCGACCTGGAGGGTGCCATGGTGATTGCGGGCGATGTCGCGGGAGATGGCCAGGCCGAGCCCGCTCCCTTGGGGGTCGCGGCGGCGGCCGTCGTCCAGGCGGACGAAGCGCTCGAAGATGCGCTCCCGGTTGGCGGGGGCGATGCCGGGGCCGTCGTCCGTCACCGTGACGACTGCCTGATCCTCGACCCGCTCGACGGTGGTCTCGATCGAGGCGTCCGCGTGCCGCTGCGCGTTGGTCAGCAGGTTGTCCAGCACGCGGATGAGCTGCATCCGGGAGCCGCAGATCACGAGTCCGGGCGGCGCGCTGACGCTCATCGGCACGCGGTGGGCCACGGTCGCCACCTCGGCGACGACCAGCTCGCCCAGGTCGATCGGCTCGGGAGGCGCGGGGTCGGCGGCGCGGAGGCGGGCGAGCAGCAGCAGGTCGTTGACGATCGCCTCCAGCCGGTCGGTGGCGGACAGCGCGGTTTCGATCGTCTCCCGGGGATCGACGTCGTCGGGATATCGCAGCGCCTCCTCCAGTTGCGTACGCAGCCCGGCGATCGGGCTCCGCAGCTCGTGGGAGGTCGTCGAGGCGAACGAGCGCTGCTGCTCCACCGCGCTCTCGAGGCGGGCGAGGGTCTCGTTGGCGGTGGTGCTGAGTTGCGCGATCTCGTCGCGGCCGGGCGGGATGGGCACCCGCAGGCTCAGGTCGCTCACCGTGATCTCCGAGATCCGGGCCCGGATCGCCTCGACGGGGCGCAGCGTGCGTCCCACCAGCACCCACGTCGTCCAGGCCGCGATGACGACGATCAGGCCGATTCCCCCGGCGATGAGGTATTCGAGGCGGTGCGTGGACAGGACGGCGGGCTCGGGAAGGCCGGCGTACACGACGCCCGCGTCCGGCGCCGGGGTCAGGCGGATGGCCATCAGCACGATGCAGGGGGCGTGCCCCATGCACTCGATGTACCTCTGGAACCGGTCGTCAGCAGGAGGCCGGAAGTGGCTGAGCGGGACGGTGGCGGAGGCCATCCTGCTGGAGTCCACGACCCGCAGGTGCGAGTCGACGATCTGGACGAGTTCGACGGGCTCGTAGGCGGGAATCCGGTGCGGGACGAAGCCGTTGCGGGCCGCCGCGCTCCACTGGCTCGCCACCCGTTCGGCCAGGTCGAAGGATTCCGCCTGAACCCGGTAACGGATCGTCAGGTCCAGCGTCGCGCCGAGCAACCCCAGGATGATGAGCGAGAACACGGCCGCGACCGCCGTGTATCGCGCTCGGATGGAGTGTGGCCGTGGCAGTGGTGACACTCTCGTCCCCTCCCCCCGTCGGCTCCGTCCGGGGCCCCCGCGCATCCCCCGATGCGCCAAATCACCACTTTAGGTTGTGTAAAGGCCGCATCATGTACCTAAAGGGCCGATAAGGGATTATTTCGCCAAACCACTAGACGTTCGTGACCGTTCCTTTCCCTGCGCCCCTCTGATACGGCCTAAAGGTCAAGAGCGCTCCTTCAAGTCATGGCGGGGTGGAGATCTCTCGGAATCGCGATGCCGGCGTCAGTGCCATGTGGTGTGGAGCGGGATCCAGGGCCGTGTGCCTCAGCGATCGGCGGGGTCAGTGCGGCGCAGCAGGTAGGTGTCCATGATCCAGCCCTTGCGGGTACGGGCCTCGGCGCGCAGCCGGCGGATGCGGTCGCCGACGTCGGCCACAGGCCCGGACACGAGGATCTCGTCGGGGGTGCCGAGGTAGGCGCCCCAGTAGATGTGGAAGTCGTCGAGGCCGGCGAAGGAGCAGTGGGCGTCGAGCATGACGAGCAGGTCGTCCGCGGTGGCGCCCTGCTCGGCCAGGCGGCGGCCGGTGGTGAGGTGCACGGGCCGGCCGACCTGGGTGAGACTGGTACGGTGCCGGGCGGTCAGAGCGGCCACGCTGCTGATCCCCGGGATCACCTCGTAGTCGAACGTGACGTTCCCGCGCTCCAGGATCTCCTCGACGATGGCCAGCGTGCTGTCGTACACGCCGGGGTCGCCCCACACCAGGAACGCCCCGGTCTGCCCCTCGGCCAGCTCCTCGGCGATGAGCGCCTCGCAGGCCAGCGCGCGCCGCGCGCGCCAGTCCTCGACGGCCGCGGTGTAGCCGGGGGCGCTCCGGTCCCGTTCGGGGTCGCGGGCCTCGGCGATGCGGTACGGCGGGCGGCCGTGCTCCTGGATCAGGTCCTGCCGGAGCTGGACCAGCTCGTGCTTGACCTCGCCCTTGTCGACGACGAAGAACACGTCGGTGGCGGCGATGGCTTTGGCCGCCTGCAGGGTGAGATGGTCGGGATCCCCGGCGCCGATGCCGATGATGAGTAGCCGCTTCACTCGAAAGAGTGTAGGCACCAGGACAGAGCGGTCGATATACGATGTCGCTCGCAAATCACCCAAGGAGGACAGTGAACCTGGTCGAGCAGGGCGACGCGTTCGCCGCGTTCTGGCAGGAGCGGCACCTGTGCACGCTCGCCACCGTGCGTCCCGACGGGCCGCCGCACGTGGTGCCGGTGGGAGCGACCCTGGACCTGGCGACCGCCACCGCCCGGGTGATCACCTCCGGGTCGTCGTACAAGGCGCGGCTCGTCGGCGCGTCCGGCGCGCTGGTGGCGCTCTGCCAGGTGGACGGCCGCCGCTGGTCCACGCTGGAGGGCCGGGCGGTGCTGCGTACCGAACCCGAGCAGGTCGCCGAGGCCGAGCGCCGCTACGCCGCCCGCTACAAGCCGCCCCGCCCGAACCCGTCCAGGGTGGTCCTGGAAATCCAGGTGACGCGCGTGCTGGGCAACGTGTGATCACCGTCGTCGGCATCGGCGCGGACGGCTGGGACGGGCTGGCCGCCGACTCGCGGCGGGCGCTGGAGGCCGCGGACGTGCTCATGGGCGCGCCCAGGCAGCTCGCCCTCGTGCCCGCGTCCGCCGCCGAGCGGGTGTCCTGGCCGTCGCCGCTGCTCCCCGCGTTGCCGGGGCTCATGGAGCGGTACGCCGGCCGCGAGGTGTGCGTGCTGGCCAGCGGCGATCCGATGTTCTACGGCATCGGCTCCACGCTGGTGGGGCTCGTCGGCGCTGCCAGGATCAAGGTGTTGCCGCATCTGTCGTCGTTGTCGCTGGCGTGTGCCAGGCTCGGCTGGCCGGTCGAGCAGGTGGACGTGGTCAGCCTCGTCGGCCGCCCGCCAGCCGCGCTGAACGCCGCGATCCTGCCCGGCCGGCGGGTCATCGTGCTCGGCGCCGGCCGGGACGCCCCGGCTCTCGTGGCCGGGCTACTGTCCGGGCTCGGATACGGCCCGAGCCCGATGACGGTCCTGTCAGACCTGGGCGCGGGGTCGGAGTCCGTCCTGACGGGAACGGCCGGGACGTGGGCGGGCGCCGCGCCGTCCGCGTTGAACGTGATCGCCGTCGAGTGCGTCGCCGGACCCGAGGCCGAGCCGCTCGCGCGGGTTCCCGGGCTGCCCGACGCGGCGTTCGAGCACGACGGGCAGCTCACCAAGCGGGAGGTCCGGGCGGTCAGCCTGTCGCGACTCGCGCCGTTGCCCGGAGAACTCCTGTGGGATGTGGGGGCGGGAGCGGGCAGCATCGCCATCGAGTGGATGCGTGGCCACCCGTCGTGCGCGGCCGTGGCGATCGAGTGCAGGGCCGATCGGGCCGCCGCGATCCGGCGCAACGCCGACGCGCTCGGAGTGCCTTCGCTGCGCGTCGTCGCGGGGAAGGCGCCGGCGGCGCTGGACGGCCTGCCCGCGCCGGACGCGGTGTTCGTCGGCGGCGGCGCCACCGCGCCCGGGCTGCTGGAGCACTGCTGGGCGGTGCTGCGGCCGGGCGGCCGGCTCGTGGTGAACGCCGTCACCCTGGAGTCCGAGGCCGTCATCGCCGAGTGGTACGCCCGGCTCGGCGGCGACCTGGTCCGCCTGGCCGTGCAGCGGGCATCGCCGGTCGGGTCGTTCACCGGATGGCGGGCCGCGATGCCGGTGACCGTGTGGTCGGTCACCAGGAAGGATGTGCCGTGACCGTGTACTTCGTCGGGGCCGGCCCCGGCGCCGCCGACCTGATCACGCTGCGCGGGCTGCGGCGGCTGGAGTCGTCGCCGGTGTGCCTGTACGCGGGCTCGCTGGTGCCGCGTGAGCTGCTCGACTCCTGCCCGGTGGGGGCCAGGCTGGTGGACACCGCGAACCTGACGCTCGACGAGATCGTCGCCGAGCTGCTCGCCGCCCACGCGAAGGGCCTGGACGTGGCGCGGCTGCACTCGGGCGACCCCTCGGTGTTCAGCGCGGTGGCCGAGCAGATGCGCAGGCTGGACGCGCTCGGCGTGCCGTACGAGGTGGTGCCCGGCGTGCCCGCGTTCGCGGCGGCGGCGGCCTCGCTGGGCAGGGAGCTGACCGTGCCCGGGGTCGGTCAGACGATCATCCTGACCCGCACGTCGGCGCGGGCCACGCCGATGCCCGAAGGGGAGGACCTGACCACCCTGGGCGCCGGCCGGGCCACGATGGTGCTGCATCTGGCCGTGCAGCGGATCGACGCGGTGGTGGCCGAGCTGCTGCCCTCGTACGGTCCCGACTGCCCGGTCGCGGTGGTGGCGCGGGCCAGCAGGGCCGACGAGGTGATCCTGCGCGGAACGCTGGCGGACATCGCCGGGCAGGTCCGGGCGGCCGGGATCCGCCGTACCGCGGTGATCGTCGTCGGGCGGGTGTTGTCGGCGTCGGAGTTCCCCGACAGCCACCTCTACAGTGCGGAACGGACCCGGGCGTGCGACGGGTCCTGATCCTGGGCGGCACGGCCGAGGCGCGGGCGCTGGCCGCCGAGCTGAACGGTCAAGGCGTGCACGTGGTGTCGTCGCTGGCCGGGCGGGTGACCAACCCGCGGCTGCCGGTCGGCGAGGTGCGCGAGGGCGGGTTCGGCGGGCCGGACGGGCTGGCCGCCTGGCTGGCCGCCGAGCGGATCGACGCCGTGGTGGACGCCACGCATCCGTTCGCGGCGCGGATGACCGCCTCGGCGGCCGAGGCCGCGAGACGCACCGGTGTGCCGCTGCTGGTGCTGCGGCGGCCCGGCTGGCGGGAGGGGCCGGGTGACGCCTGGCAGCGGGTCGGCTCCCTGGAGGCCGCCGCCACCCGGCTGACCGAGGGGACCTGGAGCGCCACGGCCGGGCCGGTGCGGGTGTTCCTGACGACCGGACGCAGGAGCCTGCCGGTCTTCACCGGGCTGGCCGGGGTGTGGCTGCTGGCCAGGTCGGTCGATCCACCCGAACCGCCCATCCCGGCCAACGTGCACGTGCTGCTCGATCGCGGGCCGTACACGGTGGCGGGCGAGCGCGCCCTCATCCGCGAGCACCGCCTGGACGTGCTGGTCACCAAGGACAGCGGCGGCCGGATGACCACCGCCAAGCTCGTCGCGGCCCGCGAGCTGGGCCTGCCGGTGATCATGGTGGACCGGCCGCCGCTGCCGTCCGGCGTCCGCCTCGTGACCACCGTGGACGCGGCGGCGGCCTGGGTTCAGGGGTAGCGGCGCGGGGTGTAGACGGTTCCGCGATCGGTGACGCGGGTCGTCGAGGAGCCGACGATCAGCAGGCAGCGCATGTCCACTTGAGCCGGGTCCAGCTCGCCGAGCGTGGTGACGGTGACGCTCTCCTCCGCGCCGCCGACGTCACGCCCGATCACCACCGGAGTGGCCGCGTCGCGGTGCTCCAGCAGCACGTCACGGGCGGCGGCGAGCTGCCAGGTACGGCTGCGCGAGGCCGGGTTGTACAGCGCCAGCACCAGGTCCGCCCGGGCCGCGGCGGCCAGCCGGCCGGCCACCACCTCCCACGGCTTGAGCAGGTCGGACAGCGACAACACGCAGTAGTCGTGGCCGAGCGGCGCGCCGACCCGGCCGGCCACCGCCTGGGCGGCGGTCAGCCCGGGGACGATCCGCACCGGCACGTCGGGGAAGTCGGCCGCCGCTTCGAGCACGGCGCTGGCCATGGCGAACACGCCCGGATCGCCGGAGGACACCACGGCCACCCGCGCCCCTTCGCGGGCCAGCTCCAGCGCGTGCCTGGCCCGTTCCGCCTCGACCCGGTTGTCGGTACGGTGGCGGCGCTGGCGCGGGTTCGGCGCCACCCGGTCCACGTACGGGCCGTACCCGACCAGGTCGGTGGCCGCGGCCAGCGCCTCCTGCGCCTCGGGCGTGAGCCACGGCCGTCCGGCGGGGCCCAGGCCCACCACGGCCACCTCTCCGGCGGACTCGGCGGGCGGGGGAGCGGGCACGAAGGTGCGCTCGGCCGGGCTGGTGAGCAGGGCCAGCGAGAAGTACGGCACGCCGTCGGCGTCCACGTCCTTGAGCGGCGCGACCCGTTCGGCGCCCATGGTGGCGCGCTCGACGTACCAGGCGTCGTCGAGCCGCCCGGCCTCGGCGAGGGCGTCGCGGACCTTCTCGAACGTCCTGCCCAGCTTGAGCACCGCCGCCGAGTCGGTGCCGCGCAGCCGCTCGGCCAGCACCTCGGCGGGCAGGGTGCCGGGCAGCACGGTGAGCACCTCGTCCCGCTCCACCAGCGGGCGGCCCAGCACGGCGGAGGCGGCGCTGACGGAGGTGACGCCGGGCACCACCTCGGTCGGGTAGCGGTGGGCGAGCCGCTTGTGCATGTGCATGTAGGAGCCGTAGAACAGCGGGTCGCCCTCGCTCAGCACGACCACGGTCCGGCCCGCGTCCAGGTGGGCGGCCAGCCGCTCGGCGCAGTCGGCGTAGAAGTCGTCGAGCGCGCCCTGGTAGCCGCCCGGATGGTCGGTGGTCTCCGTGGTCAACGGGTAGAGCAGCAGCTCCTCGACCTGCCCTTCGCGCATGTACGGCAACGCGATGGAACGAGCGATGCTGCGGCCGTGCCTGGCGGCGTGGTAGGCGATCACGTCGGCCTCGCCGATCAGCCGGGCCGTCTTGACCGTGACCAGCTCCGGGTCACCGGGACCGAGTCCCACCCCGTACAGCCGTCCTGTCATCGCCATCACTCCGTCTCGCTCGCGATGGCGTTGACCGCCGCCGCCGTCATCGCACTGCCGCCGCGACGGCCGTGCACCACCAGGTACTCCAGATCGCTGTCCGCCAGCGCCCGCTTGGACTCGGCCGCGCCGATGAACCCCACGGGGATGCCGAGCACCGCCGCGGGCCTGCCCGCGCCTTCCGCGACCAGTTCGAGCAGCCGGAACAAGGCGGTCGGCGCGTTGCCGATGGCCACCACGGAGCCGTCCAGCCGGTCGCGCCACAGTTCGAGCGCGGCGGCGCTGCGGGTGGTGCCGAGCCGTCCGGCCAGCTCGGGCACGCCGGGCTCGCCCAGCGTGCACACCACCTCGTTGCCGGCGGGCAGCCTGCGCCTGGTCACGCCGGAGGCGACCATCATGGCGTCGCACAGCACGGGCGCGCCCCGGCGCAGCGCCTCCCGGGCCCCGGCCACCACTGAAGGGGACCAGTCCAGGTCGGCCACGAGGTCGGTCATGCCGCAGGCGTGGATCATCCGCACCACAACCTGGGCAACCTCGGGAGGTATCCCGGTGAGGTCGGTCTCGGCGCGGATGGTCGCGAACGAGCGCCGGTAGATCTCGGCGCCGTCGCGGATGTAGTCGGTCACTGCTGCCTTTCCTGGTATCCCTCTTCGGTGGCGATCAGCTGTACGACCTGGCCGCGCGGCAATCCGCAGCGCCGTTCGCAACCCGCCCAGTGCACGGGCGTCTTCGGCGGGCCGTCCAGGGTCGCCACCCAGCGCCGCGCGTCGGCCTGGACGTCGGCCAGCGCCTTGGCGCAGCCCGGACGGCCGGTGCAGGCGGTCACGCCCACCCACGGCGAGGCCGGATCGCTCACCAGCCCGGCCGCGTCGAGCGCCCGCGCCGCGCGGTCCGCATCCGCGGGGGAGAGGTCCAGCAGCACGACGGTCCGCCACGGCGTCAGTCGGAGGATCCCGGCGCTGTCGGCGAGCGCCTGCGCCTGGGCGGCGGACAGCCGGCCGAGCGCCACCACGACCTCCAGCGCCATGCGGCCGTCCCGCTGCGCGCTGAACCCCGCCGCCTGCCTCGCCCGCCCACCCCGCGCTCCCCGCGCATGCCCATCCGGTTGGGCGACGACCCCGGCTCGTTGCGTCGTCGGGGCCGGGAGGGCCGGTGCGGTCGCGACGCTGCGCAGGCGGGCGGCGATCCGGGCCGGTCCGTCGGCCAGCTCCCTGATCCGCCACGCGGCGCCGCCATCGGCGTCCTCTCGCTCGTCGAGAAACGCTTCGGCAGCGGCGATCATGAGGCTGACCACGGTCTCCGGACCGGCGGGCACCCCGGCATCGGCGCCCGCCAGCAGCAGCCCGCGACCGGCCGCGAACGTGACGTCCGCGCCGAGCCCGGCCACCTCCCCCGTGCCGTCGTCCAGCGCGAACAGGAAGCGGCCCGGCAGCTCGGCCAGCCGTGGGCGCGTGCACAACTCCCGGTCCAGCGCCCGTACCAGCGGCTGCGGGTCGAGCAGCCCCGCCGGGCCGCGGCCGCCGAGCGGTGAGGCGACGATGTTGCGCACCCGTTCGTGGGCGGCCGACGGCAGCAGGCCCGCGGCGGCGATCCGCTCGGCGAAGGCGGCCGGCGATCGTAACCCGCGCACCTGGACGTTGGCCCTGGAGGTCAGCTCGATCTCCCCCGAGCCCAGCTCCGCGGCGCAGGCGGCCAGCTCGCGCAGCTGGGCGGGCGAGATCGCGCCGCCGGGCAGGCGGACCCGGGCCAGCGGGCCGTCGGCGGCTTCGTGTACCTGTAGCGCTCCCGGACAGGCGTCGGGGCGCTCACGTCCGGAAAAGTCGGCTCCGGAAACATCAGGTATGGACACGAAGAGGATGGTAACGCCAGTTCTTACGGAGGTCGCTCCTGCCGTAGGCTCCTGGGTAGGCGATGGCAAAGGGAGGAAGCCGGTGCGAAACCGGCGCGGTCCCGCCACTGTGACCGGGGAGCGAACCCCACCGCAGGCCACTGCCCGGCGACGGGTGGGAAGGCCGGGGTGAGTGGTGATCCGGGAGCCAGGAGACTCCTGCCGTCGTGACACCCGCGACCGGGGCGAGGACCCCGAGGGAGGATTGCGTCGTGCCTGGCGACAGCCGTACCGTCCTGCTGCTTTCGACCTCCGACACCGACCTGCTGAGCGCTCGCGCCGGCGGCGCCGCCTACCGGCTGGGCAACCCCGCCAGGCTGGGCGTCGAGGACCTGCCCGCCCTGCTGGAGGGCACCGACCTGGTGGTGGTACGCCTGCTCGGCGGCCGGCGCGCCTGGGAGGAGGGGCTCGACGCGCTGCTGGCCGGGCCCCGGCCCGTGGTGGTGCTGGGTGGGGAGCAGGCGCCGGACGCCGAGCTGATGGAGTTGTCCACGGTGAGCGGCGGCGTCTGCGCGGAGGCGCACGCGTATCTGGCGCACGGGGGACCGGCCAACCTGGACGAGCTGCACGCGTTCCTGTCCGACACCGTCCTGCTGACCGGGCACGGGTTCGCCCCGCCTGCGCCCGCGCCCTCGTGGGGACGGTCGCAGCGCGTCGCGCGGCGGCAGGACGGGCCGGTGATCGGGGTGCTGTACTACCGGGCGCACCACATGGCGGGCAATACCGCCTTCGTCGAGACGCTCTGCGCCGCGATCGAGGACGCGGGCGGGCAGGCGCTGCCCGTCTTCTGCTCCTCGCTGCGGACGGCCGAGCCCGAGCTGCTCGACACGCTACGCGAAACGGACGCGCTGGTGGTCACGGTGCTGGCGGCGGGCGGCTCCCGTCCCGCCACCGCGGGCGCGGGCGGTGACGACGAGGCGTGGGACGTGGGCGCGCTGGCCGCGCTGGACGTGCCGATCCTGCAGGGCCTCTGCCTGACCACCTCCAAACAGGCGTGGGAGGAGAACGACGACGGCCTCTCACCGCTGGACGCCGCCTCCCAGGTGGCGATCCCCGAGTTCGACGGCCGGATCATCACGGTGCCGTTCTCGTTCAAGGAGATCGACCCGGACGGGCTGACCGTCTACGTCGCCGACGCCGAGCGAGCCGCCCGGGTGGCGGGCATCGCGGTACGCCACGGCCTGCTGCGGCACACTCCGCCTCAGGAACGCCGCCTGGTCGTGATGTTGTCGGCGTACCCGACCAAGCACTCGCGGGTGGGCAACGCGGTCGGCCTGGACACCCCCGCCAGCACCGTACGGCTGCTGGCCCGGCTCGCCGAGGCCGGCTACGACCTGGGCGACGGCTTTCCCGGCGTGGCCGAGCAGGACGGCGACGCGCTCATCCACGCACTGATCGCGGCCGGCGGCCAAGACCAGGACTGGCTGACCGAGGAACATCTCGCGGGCAATCCGGTACGCATCTCCGCCGCGTCCTACGAGCAGTGGTACCGCACGCTGCCCGGGGACCTGCGCGCCGGCATGGAGCGGCACTGGGGACCGCCGCCGGGCGAGCTGTTCGTGCACGAGGGCGACATCGTGCTGGCCGCGTTACGGGCCGGGAACCTGGTGGTGATGGTGCAGCCGCCACGCGGCTTCGGCGAGAACCCGATCGCCATCTACCACGACCCCGACCTGCCGCCCAGCCACCACTACCTGGCCGCCTACCGCTGGTTGTCGGCCGAGTTCGGCGCGCACGCGATGGTGCACGTGGGCAAGCACGGCAACCTGGAGTGGCTGCCGGGCAAGTCGGCGGGCATGTCCGCCGCGTGCGGCACCGACGCCGCCATCGGCGACCTGCCGCTGGTCTACCCCTTCCTGGTGAACGACCCTGGCGAGGGCACGCAGGCCAAGCGGCGGGCGCACGCCGTGCTGGTGGACCACATGGTGCCGCCGATGGCGCGGGCGGAGACGTACGGGGACATCGCCCGGCTGGAGCAGCTCCTGGACGAGCACGCCACGATCGCCGCCATGGACCCGGCCAAGCTGCCCGCGATCAGGGCGCAGATCTGGACGCTGATCCAGGCCGCCCGGCTCGATCACGACCTCGGGCTGGCGGACCGGCCGCATGACACCGAGTTCGACGACTTCATCCTGCACGTGGACGGCTGGTTGTGCGAGGTCAAGGACGCGCAGATCCGCGACGGCCTGCACGTGCTCGGCCAGGCGCCGGTCGGCCAGGTCAGGGTGGACCTGGTGCTGGCGATGTTGCGGGCCCGGCAGTTGTGGTCGGGCCGTGAGACCCTGCCCGGCCTGCGCGAGGCTCTCGGCCTGGCCGAAGACGGCACGGCGGGCCTGGCCAGCGTGGATCGCGCCGAGGCGACCGCCCGCGCCCTGGTGGAGGCCATGGAGGAACGAGGCTGGCCGGTGGACGCCGCGCCACAGGTCGCCCGTGCCCTGCTCGTGAACGGCACTGAGCCGATCGAGGCGTCAGACGCCAGGGTGGAGCTCGTGACGCGGGTCCTCGCCTTCGCCGCCGCCGAGATGGTCCCGCGGCTGGCCCGTACCACCGACGAGCTCGACCACGTCCTGCACGCCCTGGACGGCGGCTACGTCCCCGCCGGGCCCAGCGGCTCACCGCTGCGCGGCCTGGTCAACGTGCTGCCGACCGGCCGTAACTTCTACTCCGTCGACCCCCGCGCGGTCCCCAGCAGGCTGGCCTGGGAGACCGGCCAGGCGATGGCCGATTCGCTGCTGGAGCGCTACCGCGCCGACACGGGCGAGTGGCCGCGTTCGGTGGGCCTGTCCGTCTGGGGCACCAGCGCCATGCGCACGGCGGGCGACGACGTGGCCGAGGTGCTGGCCCTGCTCGGGATCCGCCCCGAGTGGGACGAGGCCTCCCGCCGGGTCACGAACCTGGAGCCGATCCCGCTCACCGAGCTGGGCCGGCCCAGGATCGACGTCACGGTACGCATCAGCGGCTTCTTCCGCGACGCCTTCCCGCACGTGGTGGCCATGCTCGATGACGCCGTACGGCTGGCCGCCGGGCTGGCCGAGCCGTACGAGGACAACTATGTGCGCGCCCACGTCGCCGCGACGGGCGGCGGCGAGCGCCAGGCGACGATGCGGATCTTCGGTTCCGCGCCGGGCGCCTACGGGGCCGGGCTGCTGCCGCTGATCGACAGCCGGAACTGGCGTGACGACGCCGACCTGGCCGAGGTGTACGCGGTGTGGGGCGGCTTCGCCTACGGCCGCGACCTCGACGGCGTCGCCGCGCGCCCGCAGATGGAGGACGCCTACCGCAGGATCGCCGTGGCCGCCAAGAACGTCGACACCCGCGAGCACGACATCGCCGACTCCGACGACTACTTCCAGTACCACGGCGGCATGATCGCCACCGTCCGGGCGTTGACCGGCAAGGCCCCGGCCGCCTACGTCGGCGACAGCACCCGTCCGGACGCGGTGCGTACCCGGACGTTGTCGGAGGAGACCTCGCGGATCTTCCGCGCCAGGGTGATCAACCCGCGCTGGCTGGCGGCGATGCGCCGCCACGGCTACAAGGGCGCCTTCGAGCTGGCCGCCACCGTCGACTACCTGTTCGGCTACGACGCCACCACCGGCGTGGTCGCCGACTGGATGTACGACAAGCTCACCGAGACGTACGTGCTGGACCCCGAGAACCAGGCGTTCATGGCCGAGTCGAACCCGTGGGCGCTGCACGGCATCGCCGAACGCCTGCTGGAGGCGGCCGAGCGCGGCATGTGGCAGCAGCCCGACCCGGACGTCCTGCGCGGCCTGCGGGAGGTCTACCTCAAGACCGAGGGCGATCTGGAGGACGACACCAGCCGCTGAGCCAGCCGAGGCTGCCCGGCCCAGTGCAGGTGCAGGTAGGAGGCGGTGAGCCGGGCGTCGCCGTACCCGTCGGCGCCGCCCTGCCAGCGGAACAGCGGTTCGCCCGCGTATTCGACGGCGGTGCGGTGGAACTCGTGCCCCCGGTGGCGTTCGCCCGGACGGGTCAGTGGCGAGCGGGCCAGGGCGACCGCGTCGCGGTAGCCGAGTGTGAGTCTCGGCGTCATGCGCGCCCGGCCCGGCACCCGCCCGCACATCGGCCGCCCGTCCAGCTCCTCGCACAGGTAGAGCAGGCCGGCGCACTCGGCCGCGATCGGCCCGCCGAACGCGGCGACCTGCTCGCGTAGCCGCTCGTTGGCGGCCAGCTCGGCAGCGTACATCTCGGGGAAGCCGCCGCCGATGACCAGCGCGGCGGTGCCGTCCGGCAGTCCCTCGTCACGCAGCGGGTCGAACACCGCGATGTCCGCCCCGGCCGCGCGCAGCAGCTCCACATGCTCGGCATAACCGAAGGTGAACGCCGCCCCGCCCGCGACCGCCACCACTGGCACCGCACCCCCGCTCCCGGCTCTCGCGGGCTCGGGGGCGACGGCGAGTGCGGCGTCCGGGGTCCAGGCGGTGGCGGGCAGTGCGGGGGCCGAGCGCGCCAGCCGTACCAGCCCGTCGAGGTCGCACGAGCGAGCCACCAGCGCGGCCAGCCGGTCCACCGCGGCCACCGCCTCCGCCTCCCGCTCGGCGGCGGGCACCAATCCCAGATGCCGGGAAGGGGTGGCCACGGCGTCGTCGCGGCGGATCGCGCCCAGCACCGGCACGCCCGCCGCGGCCAGCGCCGCCCGGCACAACTCCTCGTGCCGGTCGGACCCCACCCGGTTCAGCACCACGCCGCCCACCCGCACCCGCGGGTCGAACGTGGCGAACCCGTGCACCACCGCCGCCACCGACCTGCTCTGCCGCGCCGCGTCCACGACCAGCACCACCGGCGCGTCCAGCAGCCGGGCCACGTGGGCGGTCGAGGCGAAGTCCGTCTCTCCCTTGCCGTCGAACAGCCCCATCACGCCCTCGATCACGGCGAGATCGCATCCGGCGGCGCCGTGCAGGAAGAGCGGCGCCACGCGTTCCTCGCCGGTCAGCCACGGGTCCAGGTTGCGACCGGGGCGCCCGGTGGCCAGCGCGTGATAACCGGGATCGATGTAGTCGGGCCCCACCTTGTGCGGCGAGACCTTCAGCCCGCGTGCCCGCAGTGCCGCCATCAGCCCGGTCGCCACCGTCGTCTTGCCGCTGCCCGATGACGGCGCCGCGACGACCAGCCGGGGGACTACCACTCGATGCCCTTCTGTCCCTTCTGGCCGGCGTCCATGGGATGGCGCACTTTGCCCATCTCCGTCACCAGATCGGCGACCTCGATCAGCCGCTCAGGCGCGTCCCTACCGGTGATCACCACGTGCTGGTTGCCCGGGCGCGCAGTGAGCGCGTCCAGCACGTCGTCCAGCTCCAGCCAGCCCCACTTCAGCGGGTACGTGAACTCGTCCAGCACATAGAACCGGTACGTCTCGGCCAGCAGATCCCGCTTGATCTGCTCCCAGCCCTCACGTGCGTCGGCCGCGTGATCCTCCTCGGTCCCCGGACGCTGGATCCACGACCAGCCTTCACCCATCTTGTGCCAGGTCACCGAGCCGCCCTCGCCCGTCTCACCGAGCACCTTGAGCGCGCGCTCCTCACCGATGCGCCACTTGGCCGACTTCACGAACTGGAACACCCCGACCGGCCAGCCCTGGTTCCAGGCCCGCAACGCCATCCCGAACGCGGCCGTGGACTTGCCCTTGCCGGGGCCGGTGTGGACGATCAGCAGCGGCCTGGTGCGGCGCTGCCGGGTGGTGAGGCCGTCATCGGGCACGACGGCGGGCTTTCCCTGCGGCATGGTCAGACTGCCTTCCTGTAGTCGCGTACGACCGAACCGAGATCGGTCAGGGAATCGAGAGTGACCAGCCGGGCACCCAACCGCGACGCGAGCCTGACCGCCAGGCCCAGCCGCACGGGCCCGCTCTCGCAGTCCACGACCACGCTCGCCGTGCCCCGCAGCAGGTCGGCGGCCCGGTCCACGTCACCGCCCGCGGTGGCCCGCCCGTCGGTCACCAGCACCAGCAGCGGCCGCCGCGCCGGGTCACGCAGCCGCTCCACGCGCAGCACCTCCGCCGCCCGCGTCAGCCCCGCCGCCAGGGGCGTGCGCCCACCGGTCGGCAGCGTACGCAACCGGGCCGCGCCCGCCTCCACCGACGAGGTCGGCGGCAGCGCCACCTCGGCGCTCGCACCCCGGAAGGTGACCAGGCCCACCTTGTCACGCCGCTGGTAGGCGTCGAGCAGCAGACTCAGCACCGCCGTCTTCACCGCCGTCATCCGCCTGCGCGCCGCCATCGAACCGCTCGCGTCCACCACGAACAGCACGAGGTTGCCCTCCCTGCCCTCGCGCACCACCTCACGCAGATCGTCCGCGCGCAACACCAGCCCAGGACCGCCACGCCCGCGCGCCACCTGATGCGGCGCCGCGGCCAGCACCGTCGCCACCACATGAAGATCGCGGACCCGCCCGCCGGGACGTCGCGCCCCGGTCGCCCGGCCGCGCGGCGTCCGCGACCGCGACCGCCGCCCCGCCACCCCCTCACCCAGCCCCGGCACCTCCAGCAAAGGCACCCGGTACGGCACCCCTGCCACGGCCACCTGCCCCGAACCCGGCTCCCCGGAGCCCTGCGCCTGTCGCGGTTGACCGTCGGGACCGTCCGACGGCTCGTGCCGTCCTGCGGCGGCGCCGTCCTCGGAGGCCGGTGCCGCTTGGGGTCCCGGCCCGTCATCCGCCGATGGTGCCGGAGGTCCCGCGCTGTCGTTCGCCGATGGTGCCGGAGGTTCCGTGGCGTCGTCCGCCGGGCCCGGCTCCCCGTCGCGCCGGCCGCCACCTGGCGGGTCGTCGGGATCGTCGTCGTCCGACGTGCGTTCCAGCAACTCCTCCAGCAGCGACTCGTCCAGTCCCGGCGCGTCGAATGGATCGCGCCGCCGCCGGTGCGGCAGCGACAGGCGAGCCGCCGCCCGTACGTCCTCCGTGGTCACCGCGTCGCGGCCGTGCCAGGCGGCATGGGCGATGGCGGCGTTCGCCGTGACCAGGTCGGCGCGCAGGCCGTCCACCTCGAACGCGGCGCACACCGTCGCGATCTGCCGCAGCCGAGCGTCCGGCAGCCGGACGGCGGGCATCCGGGCCCTCGCCCGTGCGATCCTGACCACCAGCGCCGACTCCTCGGCCGTCCACCGGGCCGCGAACGACTCGGCGTCGGCGTCGAAGGCGAGCCGCCGCCGTACCACCTCGGCTCGTTCCGCCGGATCACGGGACGCCTTCACCTCGACCGTCAGCCCGAACCGGTCCAGCAGTTGCGGCCGCAGCTCGCCCTCCTCCGGATTCATGGTTCCCACCAGCAGGAACCGGGCGGGATGCCGTACCGACACCGACTCGCGCTCCACATAGCACGTGCCCAGCGCCGCCGCGTCGAGCAGCAGGTCCACGAGGTGGTCGTGCAGGAGGTTCACTTCGTCCACGTACAGGACGCCGCGATGCGCGGCCGCCAGCAGGCCGGGCTCGAACGCCTTCACCCCTTCCGTCAGCGCCCGCTCGACGTCGAGGGCACCGACCAGGCGGTCCTCCGACGCGCCGACCGGCAGCTCGACCAGCGCGGCCGGGCGGGTCACCGCTGCGGAGCCGGGCTCGTGCGGGCCGTCCGGGCACTCGGGATCGGGCGCGACCGGGTCGCAGGCGAACCGGCACCCGGGTACGACGTCCACGGAGGGCAACTGGGCGGCCAGCGCCCGGACGATGGTGGACTTGGCGGTGCCCTTCTCACCGCGTACCAGAACCCCGCCCACGCGCGGTGAGACGGCGTTGAGCACCAGCGCCAGCTTCAGGTCATCGAGACCGACGACGGCGCTGAACGGGTAGGTGACGATCAAAACAGAACCTTCCGGTTGACATGGGCGACCCGCCAGCCGCCCCGGGTGACGGTCAGCTCGGTGGTGGACAAGGGCGCGAGGTCGAAACGGGCGGCTGCCACCGGGCCCAGCCCCAGCACGTGGCCGAGCGCGGCCCGGATCGCTCCGGCATCGCACACGACGACCCCGGGAGGTTGCGAGCGCGTCTCGTCGAGCCGTCCGGCTTGCGAGCGGACCTCCTCCAGCCATCCGGCGACCCGCGCCGCCAGCGCGGCCAGGCTCTCGCCGCCGTGCGGCGCCGCGTGCGGGTCCGAGAGCCAGCTCGCCAGCGCGTCCGGCTCCTCCCGGGCCACCTGCTCGTACGCCAGTCCGCGCCACCGGCCGCAGTCCGCCTCCGCGAGGGCCGGTGTCGTGACCGGCTCCAGCCCCATGGCGACGGCGGTCTGCAGGGCCGCCCGGCTGGGCGCGACCCACGCTTTCGACCCGGCCACGGCCGCGACCTTGGCCAGGCTCGAAGCGTCGGCCGGCTCGTCCGCGGGGAACCGGGCCGCCCGCATCCCCGGCGTGCTGGCGTGCCGGACGAACAGCACCCCGCTCAGCCCGATGCCGCAGCCACGGGAACGGCCCCGGAGCGGCGCGCCGCCCGGTCGCTGACCCAGCCGAACAGCACGCCGAAAGCCGCCCAGAAGACGAGCTGCGTCCCCAACGACGCCAGCCTGAACTCCCACAACAACGTGGCGGGGAACCCCTCGGGCACCTCGTCGACCGCCGGCAGCAGCAGCCACGCCGCCACCACCGGCACCAGGAAGGCGCCGGCCGCCGCGCTCCACCGTGCCCACGGGCCCGCGGAGACCCGGCGCGCGGTCGCCACCGCGATCGCGGTGGCGGCCAGGCCGACGAGGAGCATCACCACGTAGAGCAGCGTGCGGCCGTTGATGGTCTCCGGGTCTCCCACCGCCGGCGGGTTGGCCGGATATTTCACGAACGGCACGAGAATGACCGCTACGAACGCCGTCCCGGCGGCGGCGAGCGCCAACCCCCCGTCCGACCGGGGACCGACGCGCCCGCGCAAGCCGGCGAACACGAGGGCGAAGACCCCTCCCACGGCGAGCCCGTAGAGCCCGGTGGCGAGGAAGAGGCCGGCCTTCTGCACCGGCCTGCTGACCACGGCCTCCTCGCCGTGGTCATGTCCGGCCTCCGCAGCGGGAGCCGCCTGCTGCCCGGCCTTCTCGGCCGGAGGCGCCTGCTGCGCGGCCTCCTCCAGGGCGATCGCGCCGTCCACGCGCGGCTCGCCGAAGGCGAAGGCGAAGCCGCCCGCGACCAATCCGGCCAGCAGGCCCACGAGCAGGCCCCTGACCAGCAGGGTGCGTACCATCCGGCGCGCCTAATGGCACGGCACGCCGAGCAGATGCCGCCCGTCGTGCATCAACTCGTGCAGGAAGGTGCCCGCCTGGGAGACGGCGCCGTTGTCCATCAGCACCAGGTAGGCGACGAGCAGCAACAGGGGTACGGCCAGCAGCCAGAGCCGCAGGCGTGGGAAGGGAATGGTGGAAGGAGTGGTCAGGCCACTCATACAAGCCTCCTCAGGGATGACGCGTCCCGCCGGCGAGGTCACGGTCGCCAAGCGACCTGGCTCCCGGGATCTACGTCCCGGATACAGTGGCGCGTCCGCACCGGCTTCTCACCGGATTTCCCTTGGACAACCGTGAAATCTACCGGAACGTATCCTTTCCTCCCCTTCGCGTCAACAGTCCCAGTTCACTGGGAGGTCGGGCCGTACGCGGAGGGCGGAGGCTCATCCTCGTCCGCCAGCGCCAGGACCTCGGGCCGCAGGATGGCCGACGCCCCCAGGACCTCGACGCCCAGCAACCGGCCGTCCGCGTCGAAGTCCAGCACGATCTCCCCTGGCATCCCTTCCCGCTCCACCAGGAACTGCGACTCCGCCTCGTCCTGGCCGATCTCGTCCACCAGGTAGATGTAGGCGACGTCGTTCTCGGCGTCGTGTTCGATCCGCAAGTCAGGTCCTTCGGCGATGGTCATTTCCTCTTCCAGATAGCAGAAATGATGCCGCCTCTCTTGTTCTCCACGACGCGGACACTCTCGGTCTCGTAGACGGTGGTGCCCGGCTGGTTGCCGGCCCTCTTCTTCCCGCTCTGCTTCGTCTGCTCGATCATGTCGTCGCTGATGCCCCGCTGGGCCTGGCGGTCGGCGGCATGCGCCGTGGTGCCGTCCGTGCTGTCGGCCCGCCCGCCGCTGTTCCGCCGGCCGCCGCCGCGGCGGCCGTTGCCGCCCCTTCTCGCGTTGTTGTTGCTGCGGCCCATCGAGGCCATGTAGTCGCGAGCGTGGCGGGGACCGGTCGTCGCCCTCGGGCCCACCGTGCGCGGCCAGGTGATCCTGGGTCCGCCGGCTCCGGCGAGCGCCGGGCGGCGCATGTTCTCCAGGACCCGGCGGAAGGGCTGGGTCACGCCGCGGGCGAGCGCCGGGGCGATCACCTTGCCGGCGCCCTCGGCGCCCTCACGCTGGATCTTGCCGATCAGGGCGCGGGAGCGGAGCATCTCCGCCGTCGCCATGGCGCCGCCGAACGGCCCACCGGCCAGGAACGCCCTGGCCACGCGTACGGTCGTGATGACGGCGGCGGTGCCGACCGCGACCTTGACCCCGGTCGTGAGCCAGGCGGTGTTGTCGAGCACGACCGGGGCCGATCTGGCCGCCGCGATCGCCTGGCTCTGGTGGCCGCCGTTGCCGCCGGTCTCGTTCCAGTAGCCGGCCAGCTCGGTGCTGCCTTCGCCACGGTAGGACTCCTGCGCCCCGCGCATCGTCGCGTCGGCCCGCGCCGCCGACGGCTCGGCCATGGCGAGGACGGTACGCCAGGCGTCGGCGTCCTTGTGGATCTCGTCCTCGTCGACGTTCGGCCACGGCACGCCGAGCGCGATGAGCATCGCGTGGGCTTCTTCCGGGAGCGTCACGCCCATGTCAGACCCACCTGTCCTGGACGCCGCTCACCTGCTGCCCACCGGCATCGTCGGCGGCCTGGATGGTGGCGGAGGTGCCGGTCAGCCCATCCCCGCTGTCGCCCATGACCATGGACTGCCCGGTCATGGCCTGCAGCCCCATCATGCTGGCCTCGGCGTACGGGCCGACGAGCATCGACAGCAGTCCGTCGTCTCCCCATGAGGCGCCGCCGAGGCCGCGTTCCCTGAGCCGTTGCAGCGCCGCCGCGTAGTCCTCACCGTGTGCTCGCATCTGGGAGCCGTACCGCTCCACAGACTCGTGGTCGATCTCAAACCCCGAACTCATGCAGGAGACCCTAACGCGGAACACCCGATGAATACACGATGATCATAAATTTCGTGATCCATCTCCCTATGGACAAGATCAATACGACTTTGTGTCAAACTGGCGACTTGTCACTGCCTAACTGCGGGAGTCGATCATGCCGGCGCCTTCACCCGAGGCCGATGTCGAACAACTGGAGCGGATCTTGCGACAGGGCGGGGAGATGATGACCCGCCTGCGCCAGGCACAGGCCGAGATGCGCAAGGTGACGGGGTCCGCGGAGACCTCTGACGGCCTGGTGCGGGCCGTCGCAGACGGGCAGGGCGGCATCGTACGGCTGCGGCTGGACCCGCGCGCCATGCGGCTCGACCACGCGGTCCTCAGCCGGCAGGTGACGGCGGTGCTGCAGGCGGCCCAGCAGGACGCCGAGACGCGGGCCCAGCGGATCGTGGACGAGGCCCTCGCCGACACCGCGCACCTGCCCGCGCCGCTCGACGAGACCTTCGTCCGCGACCGGGTCGAGCAGGTGGCCCGCAACTTGATCGACTGAGAGGTGAACGTGTACGACTCCCGCATGGACCCGGCCGACATCCGCGACGAGGACATCAGCCGGGCCGAGGACGAGGCGGACCGGATCGAGACCTGGATCAACCGCGCCAGGGCCGACCTGGACGAGCTCAAGGGCACCGGCGAGAGCCCGTCCGGCACGGTGACGGCCACCGTGGCGGCGAACGGCAGGGTGCTCGACGTCGCCATCGCGCCCCGCGCCATGCGCCTGGACAGTCAGACGCTGTCGGAGGAGGTGCTCGCGGCGGTCGCGCAGGCGGGTCAGGACGTGACGCGCCGTACGGAGGAGCTGATCCGCGAGGGCCTGCCAGGCTTCGACCCGGCGGCGGCCACCGCCCGGATGGAGCGCATCATGAACACGGAGTGGCCGTAGCGTCACCAATGAAGCGGAACATGCGTTCGCCCATCGCCAAAGGCTGCGGCCGGCCCGTGAATCGATGCACGCCGACGCCGAATCCCGCCTGCGGATCCGACACCCACTCCCGCTCGAATCCGCATTCTTCGAACCAGTCGCAAATGAGCGGAACCCGGTCCGGCGCGCCGCGATGCCGAGTCCAGATGACGGTGCCACCGGTCGCGCACAACCGCGGGCAGAAGCCGATAGTGCGCTCGATGTCCTCATCGGTGATATTGCCGAAGATCCCGCAGGTCAGCACGATATCGGCCGGCACCATGCCCCGGTAATGATCGGCGAGCGCGGCGTCACCCGTCACCACCTCGACCCGATCCAGCCGGGCAGCGGCCGCGCTCCGGGCGACCGCGGTGTTGCGCGGATCCAACTCCACAAGACGCGCCCGCACGTCGTCCCGACGCGAGTGATCGACCAGCACGTCAAGAAGATCATGGCCCTGTCCCGAGCACAGGCTGATCACCTTCACCGGACCAGGTGAACAGGACTCCAAAGCCAGCCTTATCCGATCCTGAACCACCCGCAACCGCCGTGCCAGCCTTGAATCCGGGCGATCGTATTCGTCGTGCCACGCCTGCCAGTCCATGGCTGCACCCTACGGGCTGAAAACAGGTTGTTCCCGCCGCGGCGCCACTGACAACATCCCACCATGCCCACATTCTCCGCACATGACGGAACCAATCTCGCGTACCACATGTACGGCGACGGATCCCCGGTGATCTGCCTACCCGGTGGCATGCAGGACTCGGCCTACCTCGGCGAACTCGGCGGCCTGTCCGCTCACCGGCAGCTGATCATGCTGGATCTCCGGGGCACCGGCGAGTCCGCGATCCCGGAGGACGCCACCTCCTACCGCTGCGACCGCCTCGTCGACGACGTCGAGGCCCTGCGCCATCACCTCGGTCTCGATCGGACAGACCTGCTCGCGCACTCCGGCGGCGCGAACCTCGCGGTGCTCTACGCGGCCCGGCACCCCGAGCGCATCGGCAAGCTAGCCTTGATCACCCCGAGCGCCATGGCCGTCGGCATCGAGATCACCGGGCAGACGCGTCGCGAGGTCGCGCGGCTCCGTACGGACGAGCCCTGGTTCCCGGGAGCGTACGCGGCGCTGGAGACGGTGACGGCAGGCAAGGGCACGGACGGCGACTGGGCGGCCATCGCGCCGTTCAGCTACGGCCGATGGGACGCGGTGGCTCAGGCTCACCACGCGGCCGAGGACAAGCAGCGGAACTGGGAAGCCGCCGCCGCCTTCGGCGCCGAAGGCGCCTTCACCCCGGACGTCACGCGCGCGGCACTCGCCACGTTCGGCGCGCCGGTCCTGCTGCTCGCCGGAGAGGGGGATGTGGGCGCCCCGCCCCCCGTCATGGCCGAGTACACCGAGTTGTTCCCGAACGCCACGCTCGTCGTTCAGTCCGGAGCGGGCCACTTCCCCTGGCTGGACGACGCCGAGCAGTTCGTGGCGACCGTCGCCGCATTCCTCGGCTGACGACCGGCTAACGGGACAAGGCGCCGTCCTTCACACCGACCTGCCGGCCCACGTCGTCGGCCTCCGCCGCGACCAGCACCACCTCGAGGAGACCGGGAAAACGCGTCTGTAAGTCCTCGCGGCGCAACAGCACGAAGCAGCGGGTGCCCTCCTGGCGCGTGCGAGTGAGCCCGGCGTCGCGCAGCACCCGCAGGTGGTGGCTGAGGGTCGACTTGGCCACCGGCGCCCGCAACTCTCCCCAGCCGCGTTCGCGCCCGTCGGCCAGCACGCGTACCAGCCCGACGCGGATTGGATCGCTGAGGGCGGCCATCACCCCGGTCAGGGTGATCTCGCTCGGTTCGGGGTGATGCGCCTGTCTCATCCCCTCATGGTAGCTTGTTCGATGTTTCACGAACATCGAAGGAAAGAGGAAGCCGTGCCCGACCAGCCCACCAGCCTGCGGGGCAGGACCGCGATCGTGACCGGAGCCGGGACCGGGATCGGCCGTGCCAGTGCGCTCGCCTTCGCCGCCGCCGGAGCGCACGTGCTCGGCGTGGGCCGCCGCGCCGACGCCCTGCGGGACACCGCCGCCCAGCATCCCGGCATCGCCGACCTGGCCGCCGACATCACCGCCGAAGGCGCGGCCCGGACGATCGTCGACGCGGCGATCGAACGGTGGGGGCGCCTGGACGTCCTGGTCAACAACGCCGGCGCCACCGCGGTGATGCCGCTGGCCGAGGCCGATACCCAGCGCATCGGCGACCTGCTGGCCCTCAACGTCACCGCGCCCAGCCTGCTCGCCCGCGCCGCCCTGCCGCACCTGAGCGCCAGTAGCGGCGCGATCGTCAACGTCTCCAGCACATACGGCCACCGTCCACTGCCCGGCGCGGCCCACTACGCCGCCTCCAAGGCCGCCCTGGAGCAGCTGACTCGCAGCTGGGCGCTGGAGCTGGCCGCCGACGGCATCCGGGTCAACGCGCTGGCCCCCGGTCCCACGGAAAGCGAGGCCCTGGCCGCCGCCGGGCTGCCCGGCGCCGTGGTCGAGCAGATCAAACAGGACGAGACCGCGCGCATCCCGCTCGGCCGCCGGGGGACCCCTGAGGAGGTGGCCGCCTGGATCGTGCGCCTGGCCGACCCGGCCGCCACGTGGATCACGGGCCAGGTCCTCACCGTTGACGGCGGTCTGGAACTCACCTGAGCCCGGACACTGCGGTGATCTTGGCCGGGTTCATCATCCACAACACCTGGTCGATGCCCTCGTCCGAGGCGTTGACCGTGAGCACCGTGAACACTTCGCCGTCGTGGCACAGCAGAGCGGCCGCCTGCCCGTTCACGTTCCCCCACTCCACCGTGACCCCGGCCCAGAACCGATTCGCGAACGCCCTGAGGTACTTCGCCACCCGCGGCGCCCCCACGACGGGGATGCGCGAGGCCCGCACGACGCCACCGCCGTCGGAGTAACTGGTCACGTCCGCCGCGAAGAGCTCCTCCAGCGCGGTTAGGTCGCCGGAGCGGGCGGCGGCCACGAACGCCTTCAGCAGCCTGCGTTGCTCGGCTCCGGTCACCGGCGCGCGACGCTCGCCGACCACACGTTTGCGCGCCCTGCTGACCAGCTGACGCACCGCCACCTCGCTGAGCTGGATGATGTCGGCGATCAGCCGGTACGGGTAGTCGAACGCCTCCCGCAACACGTATGCCGCGCGTTCGGTGGGCGAGAGCCGCTCCAGGAGCAGCAGGACCGCGAACCCCAGAGCCTCCCCCCGCTCGGCGCCGAGGTGCGGATCCGCACTGGTGTCGACGGGTTCGGGCAGCCACGGGCCGATGTAGGTCTCGCGGCGGACCCGCGCGGACTGGGCGGCGTTGATGGCCAGCCGCGTGGTCACCGTCGCCAGGAACGCGGCCGGGTCGGCCACGGCACCGCGGTCACAGGCCTGCCAGCGCAGCCAGACGTCCTGCACCAGATCCTCGGCTTCCGTGGAGCTCCCCAGCATCCGGTACGCGATCCCGAACAGTCGAGGCCGCACACCCTCGAAGATCACCGCGGCCTGTTCGAGATCCTCAGGCCCACCGGAATCGTTCGCCGGCACGGCATCCACCCCCGTCATCGCCCCTGCCCCCGCGGGTGTCCCCGGACCCACGACCTTATCCGCCAACTGCCCGTTGAGCAGCTATGACAGGACCGACCGGCGGTTCGCGACGACCTCGGGACAACGGCTACCGGCCCGCCCTCGGCGACCGCGACGAAGTCGCGATGTCCCGTGATCTCGGTGGCGGGGAGCCGGCTCATGCCTCATCGTGTTACAGGTCAAATCCAGCTGCTGACAGCCGGAGCACGAACCGGGCGCCGCCGATGGGCGAATCCTCAACCTGGAGGGTCCCCTGATGCGCCAGGGCGATGTCGCGGGCGATCGCCAGGCCCAGGCCGGTGCCGCCACGGTCGCGGCACCGCGCGCCGTCCAGCCGGACGAACCGGTCGAAGATCCGCTCACGGTCGGCCTCGGCGATGCCTGTTCCATCGTCCGCGACGGCCAGTTCGACCTGATCGCCATCGCGGCGTACCTGGACGTGCACCGAATGCTGGGCATGCCGCTGCCCGTTGTCGAGCAGGTTGGCCAGCAACCGGTCGACCTGGGTGCGGACGGCGCTGACTGTCACCCCGCCCTCGACCCGCAGGTGGATCTCGACACCGTCCGACCGCCGGGAGACCTCGGCCCGGACCAGCTCGGCCAGATCCACCGGCTCCCGCTCCTCGGGCGCGCCCGCCCCCACCCTGGCCAGCAGGAGCAGGTCAGAGATGATCGCATCGAGTCTGTCGACGTCCCGCAGGGCGCGCTTCAGCAGTTCGGGGAGATCGGTCTGGTCGGGATGCAGATGGGCCTCCTCCAACTCGGCGCGCAGTCCGGCCAGCGGGGTACGCATCTCGTGCGAGGCGTCGGCCGCGAACTGCCGCGTCCGCTCAAAGGACCCACGGGCATGGCTTGATGTCGAGATGGACATGGGTGTGATTACCGGTTTCCTCTTAGCAGCGTTCGGGGTGCGATGTCCTACTTGCCCGGCCAGTCGTTGTACCGGGTCTCGCCGAGAATCGCGCCGATCAGGCCGGTGCCGCCGGCTACCACGATCTTCATGGAGAGCCTTCCCCTTCGCCGGGGCATCCGTCGCCATCCGGTCGCCAGCTAAGACAGGACAGCCCTCCGGCCTGTGACAACTCCGGCGAAATTCTTCGAGGACGAGCGACCATGTCCGGTTGCTGACCTGGATCGTCCCGGGCCGGCGGCCGAGACTCGCCGAGGGCCCGTGCGGGCCCTCGGCGTTCCAGGGGTCAGGAGGTCAGTACGCGCTTGTGCAGGTCGGTGACCGTCTTGCGGGCGGACTCCAGGGCGCCCGCCTGCCAGGCGATCATGTAGCTGAGCCAGTCGCCCGCGAAATGGACGTGCCCGGCGGGCTTGTTCAGCAACTGGTACGCCCCGGTGCGGGACGGCCAGCCGACCCAGGCGCCCTCGATGTGCGGCTGGAGCTTCCACGCGATGGACACCGAGGAGACCAGCTCGTCGCGGTACTTCTCGCCGTGGATCTTCATGCCCTGCTCGATCGCGCGCTTCTCCCGCTCGCGGTGGGGCAGGGCGGCGTACGCGTCGGCCTGGGCGCCGAAGTTGTAGTAGCCGATGACGAGGCCGCGCCGCCCGCCGTACCCGTAGGAGGGGTACCAGATGGTCGCCAGGTCGAGGTCGGTGTTGGTGATGCCGCCGTAGATGTTGTCGTCGGTCTCCCACCAGCGGCGGCGGTACTCCAGGCCGATCTTGCCCGCCGCGTTGACGGTCGGCGTGGCCAGGGCGGCCTGTACGTCGGGGCCGAGGTTGTGCGGGGTCTTGGCCAGGATGTGCGGCGGCATCGCGGCGACGCAGAAGTCCGCGGTGATCTTCCGGGTCCTGCCGTTCTTGTCCTGGTACTCGATCTCGACGCCGTCCGCCAGGTCGGTGATCTTGGTGACCTTGGACCTGAGCTGGATCTTGTTCTTGCCGAGCGCGGCGGCGAACGCCTTGGGGATGGCGTCCATGCCGCCGACCGGCTGGAACATGAGCATCGCCTGGTCGTAGCCGAACTCGAAGGAGAAGCGCTGGCCGACCCCGCTGGCGAACACCTCCGACAGCGAGGGGACCGGGCCCAGCTCCTCGCCCGGCTGCTCGCCCGCGCCCGGATCGACGCTGTACCCCCGGCGCTCGCCGCCCTCGTACGCGAAGCCGGCCGCCTTGTTCCCGATCGAGCCGAAGCCGCGCAGGAAGGTGATGAGCCGCTCCTTGTCCGCGGCGGTGAGCTTGCCGTCCAGGGCGCCGCTGTCGGTCGCCGTGGAGAGCAGTTCGGAGACGTACCCGTAGACGTCCGCCTTCGCGGCACGCCAGCGGACCGGCGCGGTCATCCCGGCGTTGGCGTTGTAGATGTAGGCCTGCGCGTTGGAGTTGGTGAAGACCTCCAGGGGCACGCCCAGCTCGCGGGCGTAGTCCACGGTGACCATCCACTGCGCGAGCCGGGCCGGGCCGGCGTTGAAGTAGAGGCCGTCGGAGAAGCGGGCGGTCTGGGTGGAGCCGTCGAGCTCGGTGAGCCGGTCGCCGCCCCTGATGGTCCAGTTGCGGCCGCCGACCCGGTCCAGCGCCTCCAGGATGGTGCAGTCGTAGCCCGCCTTGCCCAGTTCGTACGCGGTGGCGAGGCCCGCGACGCCCGCGCCGAGCACGACCACCTTCTTGGCGCCCCGCCCGGTGAGGGTGAAGTCGGACGGCTCGGGCGGGCTGAAGGCCGTACGGGCCGCCGCTTCGGCGGTGGGTGCGAGGCCGAGCGCGCCCATCGTGGCGAGCAGCGCGCCCGCGCCGCCCGTCGTGCCTACCGCTGTCAAGAAACCACGCCTGCTGTAGCCCATCGGGCACCTCCAAGATCTCTGGAGGTGAGTGTGAGCGCGATCTGTTGCGGTAGATCGTTGGTCAAGTTTCTCTCATGTTTCGCCACTGTCGTAACAAAAGCGAAATTCCGGACATGGTGCGGCCGGCCACCAGCCGACCGCACCACGGGGCGGTCAGAGCGCGTCGTCGTCGGTGACCACCAGGCGGGTGAAGCCGCTCCCGATCGTCGCGTTCGCCGGTACGGACGCGACGACCTGGTAGGACTGCTCGGCCGTGGCCGGGGTCGTGTTGCCCGTCATCGGCACGGTGAAGGTGACCGAGGTGGCCCGGGCGGGGATGACGACCTGCTGCGCCAGCGCCGTGACCACCGGGGCGGTGCCGGAGGTGATCGACTGGACGCTGACCGTCACCGGCTCCTTGGCCCGCTCCGACAGGGTGAGCCGCATCGTGGCGGTGCCGGGACCGTCGCCCTCGGGGACGGTGACCCCCTGGATCGAGACCTGCGGCAGCTCGTCCAGCTCGGTCCGGCCCACCTCGACGTCGGAGAACGCGAGGTCGCCCAGGTAGACGCCGCCGGTCGGGCTCACGCCCTTGAGCCTGATCTCCCGTACGTCACGCGTGTCGATCCCACGCAGCGACGACAGCGGGATGCGTACGGTACGCAGCCAGGTCTTCGGCAGCGGCGAGGCCGCACCGGGGAAGGGCGTCAGCGCGTCGCTCACCTCCGAGACGTTGACCGTCGCCGACCTGCCGCGGTCGTCCACCAGGCTGACCGCGAGGTCGGCGCCGGCCGCGTTCTCGTCCAGCGCGGCCCGGAAGGTCAGCGCGTCGTGGTCGCCCAGGTTCCGTTTCGGCACCGAGACGCGTACCTGGCCGGTGGTGTCGGTCCAGCCGAACCGCAGGACGGGGGTCGCGGTGACGTTCCCCGCGTACGTGGCGGGCGTCCAGGACGGGGCCTGCGAGGTGGTGAGCCTGCTCGCGCAGGCCGGCAGGCCGCTCTGCGGCGAACGGTCCAGCATGCTCGCGCAGACCGAGGCCGTCGCCGATCCGGACACCCGTACGGCGGACGACGCCGAGGTGAACGGCGCCACGTCGAGCCGGTCCTTGGCCGGAGCCTGCGCCACGGCGTGCACGACCGCCCGCCCGGCGGAGGGCGCGCTGCCCCCGCTGCCGTCGAACAGCGGCAGCAGCGACTCCTCGTCACCCTGGACCAGGCGGAAGAACCCGGCGATGTACGCGGTGCCGGCCGCGTACTGCTCGGCCGCGCTCAGCCGGTCCGGGGCGCTCGTCCCGCACACCGGGTCGGTCCTGGCGCCCCAGTCGTCGGACGCCGGAGCGGTGGCCACCCCCGGGGTCCACTCGGTGTTGAAGAAGTTGTGGTTGACGCCCATCACCATCAACGAGGAGCGGAAGGCCGGGTCGTCGTCCACGGCGTACCGGGAGTCGTCGTAGAAGTGCTGGCCCTGCTGGTTGGAGACGTCCCCGTCGCAGTAGGGCAGGATCACCGCCATCGGGATGCCGGGCAGACTCGCCCGCGCGAAGTCGGTGGGCGCCAGCGGCAGGACCGCCTTGATCCCGTAGGGCTTGGGGCGCCCGGCGTTCATCAGCGCCGCCTTGACCACGCCCTCGCCGCCGCGTGAGTGGCCCATGAGCCCGATGTCGTCCAGGTCCAGGCGGTCCTTGAAGAGCCGCACCATCGCAGGGTCGCCGTGGCCCTTCTCGGCCGCGGAGAGGAGGTCCAGGTGGCGCATGACGACCTCGCCGCGGGCGAGCGCGCCCCGGTCCTCGCTGAAGGGGTTGTCGGCGGCGTTCACGCCGTTGGCGCTCACCGACACGACCACGTACCCCTGGCTGGCCAGCACGTCGGCGGGCCCGTCGTAGCCGGTGTAGCTGGCGATCGGCTGCTGCTCGGCCGGGCACGGCCAGGTCGAGTTGGACGTCGTCCTGGTGACGGGGTTGTAGCAGGCCGAGTGGCGGCCGTGCAGGAAGACGACGAGCGGGCGCTCTCCCCTGGCCTCCTTGGGCAGGTAGACCTTCGCCCGGATCTCCGCGGGCCGCCCGCCCAGGCCCTGCAGGGTGATCGCGGTGTCGCCGAGGTCGTACTGGTCGTGCACCACGGTGTAGCGCCCGCGGGCCGACGGATCGACCGGCAGGTCATGGCCCGGCTTCTTCCTGGCCTGCGGGGGAGTGACCTGCGGCGTGACCGGCTGCGCGGCCGGCGCGGGGACCTCGCCGTTCCAGGCCACGTCCACCGACGCGGCCGCCGCCGCGGCCGGGTCGGTGGTGGTGACGGTCAGCGTGGTGCCGTCCGGCGACTCCTCGGCCGCGCCGAGCGACGTGCCGTTGACGGCGAGCTCCGGTACGGCGTCGCGGACCGGCAGCGCTTCGTCGAGGCGGAGGGTGACCCGGTAGCCGCCCTCCAGGCTCTCGACCGACCAGGCGCCGTCCGCTCCGGTGCCCGAGGCCGGCGGGTCGGCGTGCGCGGGCAAGGCGAGGAGAGTGGTGGAGAGCAGGGCGGCCGTCATGGTCCCGATGATCGTCCGCGTCAAAACCCGCGCGTGTAAGCGCATGTCGTACCCCTTTGAGCATGCCCCAAGATGTCGCGTAACACGGGTTACAGGCGAGATTTGTGGGGTTTGTGTAAGTACGACCGAAATGAGATCGCGGTTGACCGCCTGGGCGTGTTACGGCCCGTTTGCAAGCTCGTAAATGACCTTGAGCCTCGTCGCCGGCCGGGGCGCGGGTGTCAAGCCGCGGCCCCTGACCAGTACCTGGTCAGGGGCCCGCGTTAAACGTCGATACCGAGATGATTACGGGGTCAGGCGTCGAAGATGACGTCCACGGTCATGTCGTCGTCTCCCGGCGTGCCGGAGATCTGCAGCGTCACGCCTGTGTCGCCGCCGCCGGGGAGCCGGAGCGGCGGGCGGGTCTGCGCGCTCAGCGTCGCGTTCCCGTTCGAGGGGTACAGGTCGCCCACGTCCCCCCGGTTGCGCGGATCGAACTTGGCCAGGTCCCGGCGGCCGTCCGCCTGGATGAGCTCGACCGCGAGCGCGTTCTCGTCGTCGTTGTCCTCGATGGCCTCGTCCACCATGTAGACGGCGACGCCCTGGTCGGGCAGGAACTCGTCCTGGCCCTGCTGGCGGCGGTACTCCACGAGAATGAACGTCGTCGCAGCGCACAACGTCTTGAGGGCCGGGCTGGTCCTCCGCAACGCCCGCGCGGCGTAGCGAGAAGCCACCCCGTTCACCGGGTGGAGGAGTCACACTCAACTAGACGAGGTGGGCGTCCACCGCCAGGACCGGCGCATCCACCGGGACCGTCCCCGGATACTTCAGTCCGGCTCCGGTGTTCAGCACCACCACCTGCTCGTCCGCGCCGATCCAGCTCGAGGCGCGCAGCTTGCGGGCCGCGGCGAAGGCCGCCGCGCCCTCCGGACAGACGAAAGCCCCTTCCAGGGCCGCCACCTGCCGCAGCTCGGCCAGCAGTTCGGCGTCGGTGACCGTGACCGCGGTCCCCGAGGTCTCGGCCAGCGCCTCCAGGATGAGGAAATCGCCGAGGGGCTTGGGCACGTTGATGCCGAACGCCACCGTACGGGATCCCTCCCAGTACTGGCTCTCCCGCTCCCCGCGCTCGAACGCGCGCACGATCGGCGCGCAGCCCTCGGCCTGGACCGCGACCAGCCGCGGCAGCGGACCCGAGATCCAGCCGAGCTCCCGCAGCTCGTTCAGGGCCTTGTGGATGCCGATCAGGCCCACGCCGCCGCCGGTCGGGTAGAGGATCACGTCGGGAGTGCGCCAGCCGAGCTGCTCGGCGATCTCGATGCCCATGGTCTTCTTGCCCTCGATGCGGTACGGCTCCTTGAGCGTCGAGGCGTCGAAGACCCGGCCGTCCGAGGCCGCGACCAGCTCGCCGACCATCCGCCCGGCGTCGCTGATCAGGCCGTCCACCAGGTGCAGGTCCGTGCCCGACGCCACGCACTCCCGCCGGGTGATCTCCGGCGCGTCCACCGGCATGACGACCGTGGCGGTCAGCCCGGCCCGGGCGCCGTAGAGCGCCCAGGCGGCACCGGCGTTGCCGTTGGTCGGCATCGCCAGCCGCTCGATCCCCAGCTCGGCCGCGCGTGACACGCCGACCGCGGCGCCGCGGGCCTTGAACGAGCCGGTGGGGATCAGGCCCTCGTCCTTCATCAGCAGCCGCGGCAGGCCGATCCGCTCGCCGTATCGTGCCATCGGCAACAACGGCGTCATCCCCTCGCCGAGGGTGGTCACCGCCCGCGGGTCCCTGACCGGCAGCAGTTCGTGGTAGCGCCACAGGTCCGGCGCGCGCCGCGCGAACTCGTCCGGGCTCACCGAGGCACCGACCGCCGCCAGGTCGTAGCGGGCGAGCAGCGGCGACCCGCACTTCGCGCACAGGTTCTGCGGCCGTTCGCTGTCATGCTCGGCTCCGCACCGGCCACATTCCAGGTGGGACAGCTGGCTGAAACTCACACATACTCCCTCAGTGCTCTCCGCGGCCTCGGTCGAGCCACAAATCACACACAACGTTGAGAAACGTCCCCATCGTAGGGGAGGCACCGTCCGCTCAGCGGTGGTCGTCCTGCTCGACCATGCGGCTGTGGGGTCACAGTCGTTCGCCGATGCGGTGCACCGCCCGGTACGCCGTCTCGATCGCCCCGTCCACGAACCCGTGATAAGCGGCGTCCGTGGTGGAGACCATGATCCGGCCGACTCCCTCGCTCAGGATGTCCGCCGGAGTCGGGCCCTCCGGCCAGAACGCCTCGTCCGCCGGCAGCCGGTAGTACCGCGCGTAACCGTGTGCCCACCGGTTCACGGTGATCGCCGCGATGTCGGCCGCCGGGTCGAAGCCCGACGGGCCGAGCGCGCGGGCGAGCGAATCACGCAGCCCGCGTTCGAAGTCGGCGAACGAGATCCGCGTCAGCTCACCGCGTCCCGCCCTCGCCCCCTCCTGCGCGGTCATGCCGGGCTTGGTGAGGCAGGCGCCGGCATGGACGACGATCGGCTGGCCGGGATCGCTGGAGAACTTGTACGAGCCCATGCTGACCGGCATGTCCAGCGCCATGCTGGACCAGAACCCGTCGGGGAAGCCGATGTTGGCCACGCCGAGTTGCTGCCAGGCCCGCCAGTTGCGCAGCGCGATGTTGACATACAGCAGCGGGTACTTCACCGCCTCGCGACCCGCGGCCCGCTGCGCGGCCGGGAAGTCCGGCGCGATGTACGGGATCATCGCGTTCCAGCAGGCCATGACGACGCTGCGGGCGCGCACCCGGTAGACCTTGCCCTCGTGGGCGTAGGCCACGTCGATCCAGGTGGCGCGGTCCGGGTCGCCGCGGTGCGCGACGCGTACCGCCGTGCTGTTCAGGCGGATCCGGACCTCGTTGCGCTGCCGGTCGAGCTGGGAGTAGTCGCAGCGGGCCGTGACGAGGTCCTCCATCGTGCCGCCCGGGATCGCGCCCGGCACCAGGCCGCGCACCAGTGCGCGGGCGACCCCGGCGTTGCCGTCGGGGAAGTGGTGGATGTACGGGTCGTCGTGCCCCCAGAACCGGGTGCTCGTCTTGCCCAGGCCCGGCCATGGCCCGCCGGAGCGGTCGAGGTCGAGCCCGTTCACGCCGGTGTAGCCGCGCGCCGCGCCGTCCAGGGCCGGGAACTGGTCCATGTTCAGCCCGGTCCCGCTGGAGATCGACCGGATCAGGTATTTGCGGGTGTCGGGCAGCAGATGGACGTAGTCGTCCAGGAACTGCATGACGGTACGTTTGCGCAGCTCGGCGAGCTTCTGCTGCTGGTCCAGGCCGGCCAGCCAGTCACGCGGGCTATCGAGCAACCCGGCGAGCTGCCCGCGGGCTTCGGGGGTCAGCGGCGCGTCGGCGAGGAGCTGGGCGTTGGTCATCCCCGGCCGGCGCAGCGCGAGGTGGTCGCGCCCCCAGCTCTCCTTGAGGAAGTACGTCGCCCGGTTGACCAGGCCGTGCCGCTGGTTGAACCCCTGGTCGTAGTACGTAGTGAACCGGTCGACCTCGATCCCCACGTCGAGCAGGAGCTGCTTGGCCTCCTGCGGGTACGCGCTCGGCGTGTCGATCGACTGGGACCCGCCGTAGCCGATCAGCCTGCGCCCGCCGACCCGGAACTCGTTGCGCTTGGCGTGCCCGCCGAAGTCGTCGTGCGGGTCGATGATCAGGATCTTGGCCCGGCGGTCGATGTCGCGCAGGTAGAAGTGGGCGGCGGACAGGCCGCTGATTCCCGCGCCGACCACGACGAGGTCGTACTCCTCGCCGGTGTCGCGTAACTTCGTGACGTCGAACTCGCCGTCACGTACGGCGTGCGCGACCTCGAACGAGCCGGCGTGGCTGCCACGCAGGCCGGTCAGCTCAGGCGGATAGGAGTCATGGCCGGCGGCCGCGTACGCGGTTCCGGTGCCGGCGAGCAGCCCGCCCGCGGCGGTGGCCCCCACGGTGAGGGCCATGCCGTCCAGGAAGTCGCGGCGGGAGATCCGCCGGTCCATGCCGAGTTCCTGGTCGGAGCGGTCGGAGGAGAAGCGGGGGTCGGCGTTCATCGGGGGCGTACCTCCATGGGGTGGTGAATGACGACGGCGGCGCCGTCACTGCGGGGATCACTCTCTGCGACCGGCCGGCCGTCCAGGGCCATCGCGACCACGTGGGCGTGGCCCACCCATTCGGAGCCGGCAGGAAGTTCGATCATCGGCGCGCCGGTGGTGGCCAGCGCCGCGACCGTCCGCGGACCGGCGTCGGCCTCGACGCTGATGGTGTCCTCGGGCTGGCCCACCTCCAGCCCGCCGACCACCCAGCGAGGCGCGGCCACCGCCTCGGCCGGGCTCGCGCCGGCGAGCAGCCGCAGCAGCACCTGGGTGAGGATCTGCGGTTGCGCCTTGCCGCCCATGGTGCCGGTGACCCAGGCGAGCCGGTCGCCCTCGGTAACCATGACCGGCATCAGGGTGTGCGCGGGCCGCTTGCCGGGGGCCAGCATGTTGGGAGAAGCGGGATCCAGGGAGAAGAACGATCCCCGGTTGTGCAGCAGGATCCCGGTGGACGGCTCCAGCACGCCCGAGCCGAAGCTGTGGAACAGGCTCTGGATCAGGGAGACCGCCCACCCGTCGGCGTCGGCGGTCACCACGGCCACGGTGTCGCCGCCGGCCCGCCCGCTCGTCGCGGGTTCCGCCTGCTCGGTGGCGAGGCGGCGCAGGTAGCCGGGGTCGAGCAGGGCGTCCACGTCGACCGTCGCGAACCTCGGATCGCCCAGGTGCCGCCCGCGGTCGCCGATGCCGCGGTGGAAGATCCGGGCCAGCCGCCCGGCGCCGGCGCCGAGCGGGTCGGCCGCGTCCTCGTGCTCGGCCACCGCGCCCAGCGCCTGCAGCAGCAGGAACCCGTGGGTGTTGGGCGGGCTGGTGAACACCTGCCGCCCGCGGAACGCACGGCACAGCGGCGCGGTCAGCTCGGCCTGGTAGGAGGCGAGGTCGGCCAGGGTGACGGCCGAGCCGAGGGAGCGCAGCCCGGCGGCCAGCAGTTCGCCGACGCGCCCCCCGTACAGGGCCTCGGGGCCGTGCGCGGCGAGGGCGGTCAGGGTCGCGCCGAGCGCCTCCTGGCGGAGCGTCTCCCCTTCGGCCAGCAGCGTGCCGCCCGGGCTGAACACGGCCCGCATCCCGGCGTCGTCGGCGATCAGCTCGGCGGCCTCCGCGATCGCCACGGCCAGGCCGGGGGCGACGGCGACGCCCCGCGCGTACCCGGTGGCGGCGGTGAAGTGCTCGGCCCAGTCCAGCCGGGCGCCGGCCCGGTGCAGGGCGGCCCAGCCGGCGACCGCGCCAGGGACGGTGATCGTGTCGGGCCCGCTGACCGGCATGCGATCGCCGTGCCGCGCGGCGACGGCGGCCGGGTCCGCCCCGGCCGGGGCGGGGCCGCTGGCGTTGACGCAGGTGATCCGCCCGTCGGGGGTGCGGACGAGGGCGATCAGGTCGCCGCCGACGGTGGTGTTGTGGGGATAGACGACGGTGAGGGTGGCCGCCGCGGCCAGTGCGGCGTCGATGGCGTTGCCGCCGCGGCGGACCGCCTCGCCGGCGGCGGCCGTGGCCAGGGCATGCGGACTGGCGATGGCACAGGTGTGTGTCATGACGTCTTTCAGATGATCTTCGACAGGAACGATCTGGTGCGCGCGTGTCGCGGTGAATTGAAGAGCTCGGCGGGAGGGGCGATCTCCAGCACCCGTCCTTCGTCCATGACCACGACCCGGTCGGCGACCTCGCGGGCGAACCCCATCTCGTGGGTCACCACGACCATGGTCATCCGCTCGCGGGCGAGCTCCTTCATGACCTCCAGGACCTCGCCGATCATCTCCGGGTCGAGCGCGCTGGTCGGCTCGTCGAACAACATCAGCGCCGGCTGCATGGCCAGCGCGCGGGCGATGGCCACCCGCTGCTGCTGACCGCCGGACAGGTTGGCCGGGTGCGCGCCGGCCTTGTGCGCCAGGCCCACCCGGTCCAGGAGCCGGTGCGCATCCTGTACGGCCTGCGCCTTCGGCACCCCCTTGACCCGGACCGGCCCGTGCCAGACGTTCTCGGCGGCGGTCATGTGCCCGAACAGGTTGAAGTGCTGGAACACGAAGCCGATGTCCCTGCGTTGCCTGGCGATGGCGGAGGAGGATTCCTCCACCAGCCGGCCGCCCCGGCCCTGCCGGTAGCCGACCAGCCGGCCGCCGACCGTGATGCTCCCGCTGTCGATCGTCTCCAGGTGGTTGATGGTACGCAGGAACGTCGTCTTGCCCGCGCCGGAAGGGCCGATCAGGACGACGACCTCGCCCCGCCGTACCTCCAGGTTGACCTGGTCGAGCACCACGTGGCCGCCCAGCGAGCGGGTCACGTCCTCGGCGTGGACGATCACATCGGTGTTCATCGGATCTCCGCCGGTGTCGCAGCAGTGCCCTGGGGGAGCGCGGCCTGGGCCGGCGGGGGAGCGCCGCGTCCGCCGCCGAAGAGCCGCTGGATGACCGTCGGCGGCCGCGGCGCTCCGGCCGAGGCGTTGAGCCTGCTCTCGATCCACGCCTGGACGAACGACCAGAGCGTGGTGAGCAGCAGGTAGTACAGCGCCGCGACGATGAAGATCTCGAACGTGTGGAAGGTGGTGGAGCTGACCGCCTGGGTGTTGAGGAAGAGCTCCTCCACGCCGATCACGCTCAGGATCGAGGTGGTCTTCATCATCGCGTTGAAGTTGTTGCCGAGCGGCGGCACGATGAAGCGCAGCGCCTGCGGCAGGATGATCCATCTCATCGCCGACCTCGGCGTCATGCCGACGGCGAGCGACGCCTCCAGTTGCCCCTTGCCCACCGAGTCGATGCCGGCCCGGATGATCTCCGCCATGTAGGCGCTCTCGTTCACCGCCAGGGTGAACAACGCCGCCTGGATCACTCCCGGCACGACCAGCCCGAACAGCGTGGCGTCGGCGAAGGTGTAGAGTCCCGCCGCGGCCAGGCCGTTGTAGACCAGGACCAGCTGCACCAGCAGCGGGGTGCCCCGGATGACCCAGATGTAGCCGCCTGCCGCCCCGGCGACCCAGCGCCGTTTCGAACGGCGCATCAGGGCGATGCCCAGACCGATGATAACGGCCAGCACCTGGGCGACGACGGAGATGTACACCGTCTGCCACAGCCCTTCCAGGAAGGCGGCCGACGGGTGGAGCAGCGAGTCCCAGAAGAACGCCGAGTCGAAACTCAAGCCTCCCTCAGGGGCGGAGATGGCGTGCACGAGAGGGGGGTCTCCCTTGTGTCAGAGCTTGTCTACCTGCAGGTTCCACTTGGTGAGGATCTGGTCGTAGGCGCCCTCAGACCGGATCTCGTCGAACGCCTTGGAGATCGCGTCCCGCAGGCCGGTGTTGCCCTTGCGTACCGCGATGCCCGCCTTGACCTTGTCGAAGGCACCGCCGGCGAACTCGAACGTGCCCGGCTGCTGGCCAATGTAGTAGGCCGCGGTCTCGCTGGTCGTGGCGTACGCCTCCGACCGGCCGAGGGCCAGCTCCTGCAGGGCGGCGATGTCCTGGTCGAAGCGGTTCATCTTGATGGCGGGCCGGCCCGCGGCCTCGCACTTCTTGGACTGCCCGTCGATCCGGGTCGCCGCGGTGGTGGAGATCAGGGTCGACACGGTGAGCCCGCACAGGCTCTCGTCCAGGCCGCCGACCTTCTTGGGGTTGCCTTTGGGCACCAGGATCGACTGCCCGGAGTACATGTAGGGAACGAAGTCGACGACCTTCTCACGCTCGGGCTTGATGTAGAGCTGCGACAGGATCGCGTCGCACTGCCTGGCCACGAGCGTGGGGACGATGGAGGCGAATTTGGTGTTGCGCCACACCGGGCTGACGCCGAGCTTCCGCGCGATCGCGTTGCCGATCTCGACGTCCGCACCCTGCGGCTTCCTGGCCTTGTCGTAGAACTCCAGTGGCGGGGCCGAGATGTCCGAGCAGTAGACGATCTCCCCTCCCTTGATCACAGCGGGCGGGGCGACCACCGCCTTCACCGCCGCCGCTCCCTGCGCGGCCGGCTCCGACACGGACCCGCACGCGGCCAAAGACATCACCGCGACCGCCGCGACGGCGATCGAACGGAACGTAATGTTCATCCGTTACCTCCTGCGGACCAAAAGTGCCGGTGAGGTCATTGAGGTTGATTAATCAATTAACTACAAGGCATCGAAGAAAACGGTTTCGACAGCGGAACACCGGGGGTGACGACGGATTTCGCGCCGGGTCGGCTGATCCTCTGTTGTAACCTTTGTTAATCGGGGCGATACACGGCGCGTGAACAGCGGCGTACACTGCCGATGTGCCTCGGAGAGCTTCGGCCGCCGTTACCTTGGCCGATGTGGCGCGGGTGGCTGGAGTGTCGACCGCGACGGTCTCCAACGCGCTCAATTCGGTCGGGCGCATGTCACAGACCACCCGGCGGCACGTACGCTCGATCGCCCGCGAGCTGGGCTACATCCCCTACGGAGGCAACCAGGGCGTCGCGGGGGAGAGCCGGGTGCTCGGCCTCGCCGTCACCACCGACCATCCCGTGTCCTGGGGTTTCGCGGAGATCGCGTACTTCTCCCAGGCGGTGCAGGCGGCCACCGCGGTCGCGCACGAGCACGGCTACAGCCTCGTGGTGCGGCCCACCGCGGTCGGCCCGGAGCGCTGGACCGATCTCGCGGTGGACGGCATGATGCTGATCGACAGCCCGCAGGGCGACCCGGTGCGCGCCGAGCTGCGCCGCCACGGCATCCCCGTGGTGTTCTCCGGACGGCCTCCGGTGCCCGAGCACGACGACGTCTGGATCGACAACGACGTCGAAAGCGCCGTGCGCGGCGTGCTGGACCACTTGGCGGCCGCCGGCGCGGCGCGGATCGCGCTGCTCGGCGGCGACACCACCGACTACTACATCCAGTCGTGCATGGCGACCTACCGGCAGTGGTGCGCGGAACGCGGGCAACCGCCGCTGATCGAGCTGATGAGGTGCAAGGATCCGGCTCCCGCGGTCGCCCGGCTGCTCGCCAGACGCCCCGCGCCCGACGCGGTCTTCGGCCCGTACGACCGGTGCGGCCACGTCCTGCTCTCGGCCGCCCGCAGCATGAACCTCCGGGTGCCGGAGGAGCTCCTCGTGGTGTGCGCCAGCGAGTCCAGCTCCTACGAGACGACCTCGCCGCCGGTCACCACGCTCTCCCTCGACCCGCTCGGGATCACCCGGCTGGCGATGCAGCTGCTGATCGAGATCGTGGAGGGCCGGGCGCCCACCATGCCGAGAGGCGCGGTCCACCCGACGCGCCTCGTCCCGCGCGCCTCCTCAGTGCCCGCATAGGCGTCGAGCCGGCCCATCGCTTCGAGGGAGTCGAGCGCGCTACGGCCGTCGGAGCGGACGGTCGTGGACCACGTTGCCGCCCTGTATGACGAAGCCCACCCGGCGCAACGCCTCGATGTCACGCAGGGGATCCCCGCCGACCGCCACCAGATCGGCCCGTTTGCCGGGTTCGATGCTGCCCGCCTGATCCGCCAGCCCCAGCACCTGCGCTCCGTGGAGGGTGAGCGCGCGCAGCGCGTCGGCCGGTGGCATGCCGTCGCGCACCATGGAGATCGGCTCGTCGGCGTTGTCGCCGTGCCGGCGCAGCGGGGGGCCGTAGTAGTCGGACCCGGTGGCGATCGTCAGCCCGGCGGCGCGGGCGAGCTTGAGCGAGGCCGACATGGCTCCCACGACCTCCCGCTGCTTGCGCAGGCGCCATTCGGGCAGCCCGTGACCCCCCTCGGACGTGCGCTCGAAGAAGGTCTTCAAGGCGAAGGTCGGCACGTAGAAGGTGCCCCGCTCGCGCATCTCGGCGACGCACTCCTCGTCGAGGTAGTAGCCGTGCTCGATCGAGTCCACGCCCGCGAGCACCGCCGCCCTGACGCCCGCGGTGCCCTGCGCGTGCGCGGCCACCCTCCGGCCGAGCCGGTGGGCCTCCTCGACGATGGCGGTGATCTCCTCGGGGGTGAAGTGCGCGTCCTGCGGGTGGTCGCGCTCGGTTCCGACCCCGCCGGTGGTGCAGATCTTGATGAAGTCGGCGCCCGCCCTGATGGCCTGCCGTACGGCCTGCCTGCACTGCCAGGGCCCGTCGGCGATCAGCGCGTCCGGCTGGCGGCGTACCTCTTCGAGAGGCAGATGGTGGGTGTCGGCGTGGCCGCCGGTCTGGCAGATCGCGGGCCCCGCGGCGAAGATCCGCGGGCCGGGGATCGTCCCGTCGGCCACCAGCGGCCTGAGCGTGAGCGCGATGGCGCTGCCGCAGTCGCGCACGGTGGTGAACCCGGCGGCGAGCAGCGCCGCGCAGTCCTTGGCCGCCCGCACGGCCGCCGTCTCGCGGTCGGGCAGCCGCCCCTCGTCGTAGGAGCGCAGGCCGGTGAGGTGCAGGTGCACGTCGAAGAAGCCGGGCAGCAGGGACGTGTCGCCCAGGTCGAGGGTCGAGTCGCCGTCGAGGCCGGGGCCGACGGCCACGATCGTGCCGTCGCGTACGGCTACGTCGACTCCCTCGCGCAATACTCCGCGCATCACGTCCAGAACGCGCGCCGCCCGCAGCACAGTGATCGTCATGTTGCTGATGGTGGGAGAGTCCGCGCTGGTCGCGCCTCCTCCATGTGGCCGCGAAGAGCGGCTTGTCGGCCGCTTCCGATCACGCGGGTCATTCCTAAGATCGCAACACTCAGTTCGTTGTAACGGCTGATTCATCTCCTGTTTGGAGTCGATGTGGCCCCACCCCCCTCGGTCGCGCGCCGTCGCGGCCTGCTCGCCGGGCTCGATCCACGCACCATCCGCGGCCCGCGGATCCCCCTCCTCGTCTTCTGCCTGACCGCCCTGCTGGCCGGGTGGGACGACAAGGCGCTCCAGCTCGCCCTTCCCGAGATCCAGGACGACCTGGGGCTCTCGCTGACCGCGACCGGGGCCATCGCCTCGGCCACCATGGTCGTGACGACCGTGGCCGGGCTGCCGCTCGGCTATCTCGTCGACCGGATCCGCAGCCGCGTCCGGCTCCTCCAGTGGGGCGAGATCACCGCGAACCTCGGCGACTTCATCCAGGCGCTGGCTCCCAGCGGCGCGGTCCTGCTCGCCGGCCGGGCCCTCGGCTCCATCGCCAGGGTCCCCGACGGCGTGACCCAGCTCCCGCTGCTCGCCGACTACTATCCGCCGTCGTCGAGAGGGCGGGTCATCGCGCTGCTGAAGGCGGCCGCCACCGTCGGCGGCCTCATCGGCGCGCCGGTCGCGGGACTGCTGGTCACGGCGTACGGCTGGCGCCACGCCACGCTCCTGCTGGCGGTGCTGGCCACCGCCGTGGCCTGCACCACGTTCCTGCTGAAGGAACCGGTCAGAGGCGGCACCGACAGAGCGGCGGCAGGGCTGGAGCCCGCGTCGGAGCCGGCGCCGCCGCCGCGGTTCTGGGAGGGCATCCGCGCGGCGTGGGCGGTCAGGACGCTCAGGCTGCAGGCGATCAGCGGCTTCGTCTACAGCCTGATCGGCGGCCCGCTCACCATGGTGATCGCCCTGATCGCGGCCCGGGACTACGCCCTCAGCCCCTTCCAGCGTTCGATGTTGCTGGAGGCCCAGCTGGTGGCCGGCCTGGTCGCCGTGCTGCTGGCGGGACTGCTCAACGATCGTTTCGTGGAGCGTCGGCCGTCGGCGCTGGCCTTCATCCAGGGCGCGGGCACGCTCGGCATCGCCGTGCTGGTGCTGGCGGTCGGGCTGCTGCCCGGGCTGCCGGTGTTCGTCGCGGCCAACGTGGTGTTCTCGGTGATCGTGGCGATGCAGACGCCCACCTACCTGGCGATGATGGCGCACGTCCTGCCCGCCAGGTACCGCGGCATCGGGTTCCAGCTCGCCGTGCCGTTCCAGTTGCTGGGCAGCGCCCTGGGGCCGCTGCTGCTCGCGCTCACCGAGGGGCCGGCGCTGCGGCACGTGCTGCTGTGGCTGGTGCCGTTCGTGGTGGTGGCGGCTCTGGTGCAGCTGGCCGCCACGCGTTCGGTGGCCGGTGACATCGACGCGGCCAGGATCTCAGCCCGTTGAGTTCACCCAGAAACAGTGGAGGTTGTCATGCCAGGTCCTCTCGCCCTCATCGGGCTGAGCGACATCGACGCGGACGCGAAGATCGACGCCGAGCTGCTCGCGCGATCAGGCGGAGACGAGGTGCTGATGCTCCCCACCGCCGGGGTGGAATGGGCGCGGGAGGAGCTCCTGCGGCTGCTGAAGGCCCGAGTCGAGCAGTACGAGCACCATTTCGGCGCCCGCGTCACCACCCCGATGATCTTCAGTAGGGAGGAGGCGGCCGACCCGGCCAACGTCGCGCTGGTGGAGAGAGCCCGCTACATCCTGCTGGCCGGCGGGCGGCCTGGACCTCTGACCCGCATCCTGGACGGCACGCCCGTGTGGCGGGCGATCGTGGCGGCCTGGAAGGCGGGCGCGGTGCTGGCGGGCGAGTCGGCGGGGTCGATGGCGCTCACCGGCAGGATCGTCGCCTCCCTGGAGGAGGAACCCGCCGCGGACGGCCTCTCCTACTCCTGGAACCGGCCCGGCCTCGGCCTGCTGCCGGGGCTGCGGGTGGTCCCGCACAGCGACACCACCAAGGGCCAGTACATGTTGACCAGCCTGCTCGCCTGCACGCCGACGAACGTGCCGATCGTCGCCGTGCCCGAGCACGCGGCCGTCGTACGCGAGCCCGACGGCACCTGGACCCGCCTCGGCGCCGACGGCGTCGTGGTCTTCCACGAGGGCGCGACCCACGACCTGCGCGCCCTTCGACAGATCGAGCCCGATGAGAGCAATTGAGCTCGATGAGAAGCAATTGAGGAGAATCTAATGAGCGACCTACGCGAACGTCTGCGACGCCTGATCGCCGACCGGGCCGGCCCGCTCGGCGTGCCCGGCGTCGCCGTGGGCGTGGCCCAGGAGGGGGAGCGGTTCGTCGGCTGCCACGGCGTCACCTCCACGGCGAACCCGCTGCCCGTCGACGAGACCACCCTGTTCGCCATCGGCTCGGTGACCAAGACCGTCACGGCCACCGCCGTGATGCGGCTGGTCGAGCGCGGCGCGATAGACCTCGCCGCGCCGGTCAAGAGGTACGTTCCCGAGCTGAGGCTCAAGGACCCCGGCGCGACCGAGCACGTCACGATGCTCCACCTGCTCAACCACACGGCCGGCTGGGAGGGCGACCGCGTCGTCGACACCGGCAGGGACGATGGCGCCCTGGCCGCCTACGTCGCCAGAATGGCGGAGTTCGAGCAGGTCATGCCCCTGGGCTCGGTCGTCTCCTACAACAACGCGGCACTGTCGCTGGCGGGCCGGGTCGTCGAGAAGGTGACGGGCACGACGTACGAGGCCGCCGTGCGGGACCTGGTCCTGGGCCCGCTCGGCCTGGGCCACAGCTTCTTCGACGTCGCCGACATCATCACCCGCCGGTTCGTGGTCGGCCACGGCAGCAAGGGCAGGGCCGACGGCCCCGCCGAGGTCGTCGGCCAGTGGCTCATGGAACGGAGCGCGGCTCCCGCGGGCGGGCTCTTCTGCGGCATCGGGGACCTGCTCGACTACGGCCGCTTCCACCTGGGCGGCGGTGACGGCGTGCTCGAACCCGGCACGCTGGAGCTGATGCGGCTACCCTCCACGCCCCAGACGTCGACGGCCGGCGACGTGGGAATCTCCTGGTTCCTCCGCGACGTCGGCGGCGTCGGCGTGGTCGAGCACACCGGCGGCACGACGTGCGGGGTGGCCCTGCTCACCCTCGTCCCCGAGCACGGGCTCGTCCTGGCGGTGCTCGCCAACTCCATCGGAGCGGGAGCGGGTGAGCTGCTGGAGGAGATCAGGGCGCTGGTACTGGAAGACCATCTCGGCGCCCAGCCCGAACCCCTCATCCCCGCGCGCCTCGACGAAGAGGAGCTGGCCGAGCTCGTGGGCGTCTACGACCGAGGCGAAGGCCACCTGCTGGTGATGAGCGCCGACGGTGACCGCGTCACGGTCGACCGGCGCTTCAGCGAGGAGATGATCGCCCGGTATCGCGAGCTCATGCCCGATCTAGAGGTGCCCGTACAGGAGCCCATCACCCTGGTCCCACTCGCCGGCGACGCCTTCCACCAGACCGACCGTCCGGGCAAACGCCCGGACGGCCGGTTCGTCAGGGTCGGCGGGAAGGTCGTCGCCGTCGAGTGGTCGGGCCGGGTGGCGCCCAAGATCTCCTGACGTCAGAAGCCGCGCGGCGCGAGCTCTCGCGGATCCGGTACGAAGGCGAAATCCATCCGGGCCCGCGAGAGCGACGGCGTGCGGCCGCCCAGGAAGTCGCGGACGGCGGCCGACACCTCCGGCTGCTCGTACGCGAACTGGTGGGCCGCGTTCTCCACGAGGATGAAATGACCGTTGGCGAAACCCTTCAGGACGGCGTGCGCGTTGGTCTCCGGCGTGCGCCCGTCGAGCGTGCCGTTGACCAGCAGAGCCGGTACGCCGGAGCGGACCGGCGCCCGGAAGCCGTCTCCCAGATCGGGTCCGCGGACCGCGGCGCCGATGTCGGGGAAGGGCAGGTTCATCAGATCGCCGAGCGGCGAGGCCGCCGCCTCCGCCTCGATCCTGCGCAGCCGGGCCGGTGTCGCGCCCGACGCGCAGTCCATGACCAGGGGCATGAGCGCCTCGGCCGGTCCGGTGCGCAACTGCCTGACGTGCTCGGCCCACGGGGTGCAGTCCCCGCGGTCCATGGCCAGGTAGAGACCGGGGAGCCGACGCAGGAACGGGGCCAGCCCCAGCCCCGACGTGGTGAGGTACTTGACGTCGAACTCCCCGATCACCACACCGTCGACCTCGGCCGGGGTCTTGGCCAGGCGGTCGAAGACCCGCTCCATCAGCCCCAGCAGATCGGGCACCCGTCCGTCCAGTTCGGGCGCCTCGGCCGCCATGGCCGCCAGCCTGGCCAGGTGGCGGTCGGTGGCCGAAGGCAGCTTGAAGGTGTCGTCGGGACCTTCGACCGCGTACAGGATGCTCCGGTCCAGGCGGTCCCCGTGGCGGCGGATGACCGACAACGAGAGGTGCGAGCCGTAGGAGCCGCCGACCGTTCGGAAGGTCTCGTAGCCGAGCGCCGACATCAGGTCGGCGACGTCGTCGGCGCTCTGCTCGGTGGTGTAGCCGTCGGCGTCGACGCCTCGGGCCCGCCAGAAGGCGGCCGTGGCCGCCGCCTTGGTGAGGCACTCCGCCAGGAACTCCGCCCTGCCCACCGCCCGATCGAGCGGCAGATCCCTGGTGAACGGGCTCTCCAGACAGGGCCTGGAACTCCCCGTGCCGCGCTGGTCGAACACGACGACCTCGCCGTACTCCAGGAAGGGCAGGTAGCGGTCGGGCAGCTCCTTCCACGTGGACAGGCCGGGCGATCCCGGCCCGCCTTCCAGGAAGATCAGCGGGAGGCCCTGCTTGCCGCCGGCGAAGCGGGCGAAGGCGAGCTCGATCGTTCTGGAGCCCGGCCGGGTCCGGTTCTCCGGCACTTCCAGCGTGCCGATCTCGCAGGGCACCCGGCGGCTGCCGTCCCTGGCGACCATGACGTGCGGGTGGATGCGCAGGCGCATGCGAACTCCTTCAGTCATGCGACACCGGGGAGCACCCGGAACGTGTCCGCCAGCAGCCGCCAGTTGACGTTGCCGCCGGACAGGATCAGGCCCGTTGGACGGCCGTCGCGCAGGCCGGGCTCGTACGTCAGAGCGGCCAGGCCGACCGCGGCGGATGGCTCGACGACCACGCGCAGCGTCCTGACCAGCGTCACCATCGCGTCCAGGATGTCCTGGTCGTGGACGGTGCGAACCTCGATCCCGGCCTCGGCGGCCAGCGTGAAGTTGAGGCGTCCGGGCATGGGGGCGGTGAGCCCGTCGGCGACGGTGCGGATGGCCGGCGGGGCGGTGGGCTCGCCCGCGGCCAGCGAGACGACGAACCCGGCCGCCCCCGACGGTTGCACCGCGACGACCTCCACGGCGGAACCCGCGGCGCGCTTCGCCATGATCGCGCCGGCCAGCAAGCCGCCACCCGAGGCCGGCACCAGCAGCCTTTCCAGGCCGGGCCGGTCCTCCAGGAGCTCCAGTGTGGCGGTCGCCGCCCCGGCCACCACCATGGCGTCGTCGAAGGGATGGACGAAGGTGAGCCCGTGCTCGGCACGCAGGCGCTCGGCCCTGGCGAAGGCCGCGGCGGCGTCCACGACGCCCTCGGTGACCACGGTCGCGCCGTACGCGGCCACCGCCGCGAGCTTCTCCGGCACCGCCTTCGCCGGCATGACCACCGTCAGCTCCGCGCCGAACTCGCGGGCCGCATGGGCCAATCCGAGCGCGGCGTTGCCCGCACTGACGGTGATCAGCCCGTCGGCCAGCGCCTCGGGAGGCAGGGTGAGCAGCCGGTACAGCGCGCCCCTGACCTTGAACGAGCCCGAATGTTGCAGGCACTCGGCCTTGGCGAACACCGGGCACCCGGCGAGGGCGTCCAGTGCTTCGGAGAACAGCACGGGAGTCCGGATCACCTGGCCGCGCAGGGCGTCGGCGGCCCGCCGCACGTCCGCGATCGTCGGGGTCATGGCGTCCTGCGGGCCGCGACGGCCTCGATCTCGACCAGGGCACCGGGGTGCAGGTGGACGCCGAGAGCCGAACGGGCGGGATAGGGGCGGCTGAAGTGTTCCTCGTAGACCGTGTTGAAGGCGGCCCAGTCCTCGATCGAGGACAGGAAGACCTGGCATTTGACGACGTCGTCGCGGCTCAGGCCGTGCTCGGCGAGCACCTCGTCGAGGTTGGCCAGCGCCTGGCGCGCCTGGGCGGCCAGACCCTCGGGCAGCCGGCCCTCGGGCAGGTAGCCGAGCTGGCCGGAGACGAAGAGCAGATCACCGGCGCGCCTGGCCGGAGAGTACGGGGCTGGTGGACGTGACATGTCATCGACGCTAGGTCCGCGCGGATCGTCCCGGTCTTGTGTCGGCCGCCACACTCCAGGCCCGGCTTTCTCGTCCGGGCACCAACAGAAGGGATCCACCACCGTGCCTACGCTGAGGAGCCTGGTCGAGCGGCTTCCGCCGGGAACCGGGATCGAGGTCCTGACCGCGGCCGGGCTGGACGTCCCCGCCGGTCCGCCGGTCATCCTCGACCCCGGCGATCCGCAGGCCGTCGACGGCCGCGGGATCGTGCTCGCCGTCGGTGTGACGGGCGAGGGTGAGCAGACCCGCCTGCTCGGCCGCCTCGCGCGTACCACCGCGGTGGTGTTGCGGCGTCCGGTGTCGCCCGCGGTCGTGGCCGCCGCGGCGGCCACGGGGATCACCCTGCTGGCGGCGGGCCCCGAGCTGCCGTGGGGCGGGCTCTACACGGCGCTGCTCGGCGCCGCGGGCCCGGACGACTCGGCGGGCGACCTGTTCGCCCTGGCCAACGCGGTGGCCGCGGCCGCGGGTGCGGCCACGACCATCGAGGATCCGCACGGCAAGGTGCTCGCCTACTCCGATCTCGGGCACCGCATCGACCCGCCGCGCCGCCAGGCGATCCTGAGCCGGAGGGTGCCGGAGGAGTGGCTGCGCCGCCTGTACGACGCCGGCGTGTTCCACCGGATCCGGCAGAGTACGGAAGCCGTCAGCGTGACCGGGTTCGACGTGCGCGGCTACCGGGGGCGGCTGGCAATCGCGGTCAGGGCGGGCGACGAGGTGCTGGGCAGCATCTGGGTGGTCGAAGGAGAGGAGCCGCTGGGCCGGGAGGCGCGGCAGGCACTCCAGTCGGCCGCCGAGAGCGTGGCGCTGCACCTGCTGCGCCGCCGGGCGGAGGCCGACCCCGAGCGGAGGAGGCGCGAGGAGTCGCTGGGGCGGCTGCTGGACGGCACGTCGCCGGAAGCACCAGGCCTCGATCTCTCCGGGCCGGTGACGGTGATCGCCTTCGGGACCGGCACCGGCGACGCCCCGGCGGACGCGGCGGCGGCCAGGCGGATCGCCGATCTGGTCGCCCTGTCGGGTTCCGCCTACCGCCGCAGGCTCGCCTCCACGGCCCTGGGGTTGCGGGCCTACGCCCTGGTCGCGGGCCCGAGGTCGCGGGCGTGCGCCCTCGCGGGCGAGATCGCGGACGTGGCCGCGCGGGCTTTCGCCGTGCCGGTGCGGGCCGGCGTCGGGCAGACCGCTCCCGCGCTCACCGGCGTGGCCGCCGCGCGCGCCGAGGCCGATCTGGTGCTGGACGTCGCCGGCCCGGACGCCCCCGCCGTCGTACGGGTCGAGGACGTCAGGGCCCGGCTGACGCTCCATCGGCTGAGAGGGCTGGCCGAACGGCACCCGGACCTCAGGCAGGGACTGCTCGACGGGCTCATCGAGCAGGACACCGCCAGGGGAACCGCCTGGTTGCCGACGCTGCGCGCGTACATCGAGGCGTTCGGTGACGTGCCCGCGGCGGCCGCCCGGGTCAACGTGCACCCGAACACGTTCCGGTACCGGCTGCGGCGGATCACCGAGCTGTTCCGCCTCGACCTCGCCGATCCGGACGTACGCCTGGTGGCCGCGCTCGAACTCCGCCTGCTGCCCGGTGAGCGGGAGGCCGGCTGAGCACTCACCGCCCGGCGGCACGACCGGGCAACGCGGTGAGCGGGAGGCAGCCCGAGCGCTCACCGCCTGACGGCACGGCCGGGCAGCGCGTCGAGGACGAGTTCCCCCGATCGGACCACGAAGCGGCCGCCGACCAGGACGTGCGCATAACCGGTGGAGGGCGTGGTGCTGCGGGCGTAGGTGGCCCGGTCGCCGACCGTAGCCGGGTCGAAGACGACCAGGTCGGCATCGCAGCCAGGCTGGACCCTGCCCTTGCGGCGCATGGCGGGCACGGCGTCCTCCAGCACCCTGGCGGGCAGCAGGCCGCAGCGGCTCACCGCGTCCAGGAGCGTCAGCCGGCCCGTCTCCCTGACGTGGCGCCGCAACACGCGCGAGAAGGTTCCCGCCGTACGGGGATGGGTGACGGCGGACGGCGGCAACGGCCAGGCGAGGGGCTCGGGCGGTCCGCCGACCCAGGCCAGCGGCATGGCGTCGGAGCCCACGACGGTGCCGGGGCTGAGCAGTGCCCGGTCGACGAAGGCCAGGTCGGCGGGGTCGCCCTCGTCGAAGAAGTGGATGATCGCGAGCCCGCCGGGGTCGTCGGCCCGCAGCCGGCGCAGGCGCTCCGCGTCGGCGACCCGCTCTCCCGTGGGGACGTACACGATGGCCTCCGGCCCGATGCCGGAGGCGGGCAGGAGTTCGGGAGCCAGGAAGGCGGCGCCGATTCCGGTCATCCCCGCGCCGTAGGGGTAGGCCTCGGTGGTCACCCGCGCGCCCTCGGTCCGGACCCGTTCCACCAGTGCCAGCACCCGGTCCACCTGACGCAGTGACGTGCTGTTGACGTGGCAGTAGTGCATGTGCGCGCCGGTTTCGGCGGCGGCCCTGACGATCTCCTCGGCGCCGTCGACGGGCAGGTCGGGAGACTGTTCGACCAGGTCGCGGGCGTGGGTGTAGGTGGGCACTCCGGCTCCGGCGGCGAGCGCGGCGATCGTGACGTACTCCTGCGGGTCCACCCGGGGCGCGTACCCGATCAGCAGCCCGATCCCGAGCGCTCCGCCGGCGAGGTCGGCTTCGAGCAGCCCGGCCAGCGCCTGGAGTTGGGCCCGGCTCGCCTGCGCCTGCCAGGACGGGTGGCCGATGGCGCGGAGCGCGGCGCTCAGCCCGCCGCCGTGCGGCAGACCGCCGACGGCGGCCATCCTGGCCATGGCCCAGGAGGCGGAGAAGCCGTAGTTGAGCGGGCGCCCTTCCGCCGCCGCCGCGGCATAGGCCTCCGCCACGGGACTGTTCCCCGCCTCCAGGTCGAGTGCCGTGGTGACGCCGTCGAGCGCCTGCAACCGGTGCCCGGCGATGGTGTGGGAGTGGCTGTGCAGGTCGATCCAGCCGGGCGCGAGCGCCAGCCCGGAGATGTCGACGAGCTCACGGCCGGACAGCGGCTCCGTCGAGACGGCCGAGACGACGCCGCCGGTCACCCCTACGTGGGCGACAGTGTCGAGACCGGTTTCCGGGTCGAGGACCCGGGCTGCGCTCAGCACGAGATCATGGGTGTCCATCAACGCAACGTACCCGGCCGGGACCCCGCTCTCGTTGGTGCGCGCGGACGAGATTCGCGCCGTGCTTCGGTGCGCTAGCCCTGCTCGGAGCCGCCCACGCGTTCGTAGACGTCGGCCTCGAACGCCTCCAGCAGTTGCTCGCACTCGGCGACCTTGGCCGTGGCCACATCCCGGCCGGGCGCGCCCATCCAGTCGCGCTCCTCGACCTTGCGCAGCCAGCGCTTGAGCTTCTCCAGGTCCTGCCGGATCTCCTCGGCCTCCTCGAAGGTGTAGTTCTCGCGGAAGCGCTCGAACTCGATCTCCTTGAAGAACTTGGTCTCGCACTCCTCGACGATCTCGGCGTACTCCTTCGCGGAGTTCTCCTTGAAGGAGGTGACCAGCATGTGCCGCTCCTGCTCCTCGACCTTGTCGAGCACGAAGTGCATGCTCTCGCCCTCGAGCTCGCCGATGCGCGCGCGGATCTTGCCGAGGCGCTCGCGCACGCCCGGCCGATCGGGCAGCACGCACACCGCCTGCTGGACGTAGAGCGCCCCCATGCGCTTGAGCTCGCGCCAGACGGCCACCCGGGCCCGCGAGGTGGAGGAAGGCACACGGTAGACGAGCAGGAGGAACCGCTCGTCGGGAACCTCGCCGAACGTCATGAATCCACATCCTATCCATTGACAACTCCGCCTCTAGTGATGAAGCATCTGTTTCATGAAACTAACGTTACAAGTCATGGATGCCCGGTGACTGGGGCGACGTGGGGCCTGGTGACCTCGGTGTTCGTGGCTTCGCTCGTGGAGTTCGTCGAGGCGCTGACCATCGTCCTGGCGATGGGCGTCACCCGTGGCTGGCGCTCGGCCATCGCCGGGGTCGCGGCCGCCCTCGTCGCGCTGACGGCCTTCACCTTCGCGACCGGATACGCGCTGCGGACCTGGATGCCCGAGTCCCTGCTGCAACTCGTGGTCGGCACGCTGTTGCTGATCTTCGGCCTGCAGTGGCTGCGCAAGGCCGTGCTCCGCTCCTCGGGGCTGAAGGCGCTGCACGACGAGGAGGACGAGTTCGCCGAGCAGCGCGCCGCCGCGCGTGACGCGGGCTCCAGCCGGCGGTTCGGCCTCGACAGCTTCGCCTTCGTCGTGTCGTTCAAGGGGGTGTTCCTGGAAGGCGTCGAGGTCGTCTTCATCGTGATCACGTTCGGGCTCAGCGCGGACAACCTGCCCGCCGCCATCGGCGGCGCCGCCGTCGCGGGCCTGCTCGTCGTGATCGTCGGCTCGATCCTGCACAAGCCGCTGTCGATGGTGCCGGAGAACACCCTCAAGTACGGCGTGGGCCTGCTGCTCGCGTCCTTCGGCGCCTACTGGGCGGTGGAGGGGCTGGGCGTCTTCCTCGGCGGCGAGCACCTCGAGTGGCCCGGTGCGGACTGGGCCATCCTCGCGCTGCTGGCGGGCTGGGTCACGGTGGCCCACGTTCTCGTGCGCTGGCTGTCCGGCGTCAAGAAGCGAAAGGAGGTCGTTGCCCGATGAGGTTCCTGAAGGGCTTCGGCAGGTTCTGGTACGACTTCATCATCGGCGACGACTGGAAGATCGCCGCCGCCGTCGTACTGGCCCTCGCGGTCACGCTCGGCGTGGCGCTGTCCGGCGTGGTCTCCCTGACCGTCACGGCGGTGGTGGGCGGCGTGCTGCTCATGGCCGGCTTCGTGGTCAGCGTCGTCGTGGACGTCAGACGCTAGGAAGAGTCGAGGGCGGCGGGACCGCGACCACGTGTCGCCGCCGCCCGACCGCCGCTGATGTCAGATCAAGAGGCGGCCTCCGTCAGAGAGAGGGTCATCCGGCTGAGTGTGCGGCGCAGGTCGGCCAGCTCGCCCATCTCCAGCCCGGTGGCCTCCAGGATCCGGCCCGGGACCCGCACCGCGGCCTGCCGCAGCTCCGTGCCCTTGTCCGTGAGCCGGACCAGCACCGACCGCTCGTCACTCGCGCTGCGCTCACGCCGTACGAACCCGGCCGCCTCCAGGCGCTTGAGCAGCGGCGACAAGGTGCCCGAGTCGAGCCGCAGCGCCACGCCCAGCTCCTTGACCGTCACCCGCTCGCGCTCCCACAGCACCAGCATCACCAGGTACTGCGGATACGTCAGCCCGAGCTCCGCCAGCTCGCGCCGGTAGACGCCGTCAAGCGCCCGGGAGGCGGCGTGTACGGCGAAGCACACCTGATTGTCCAGCAGCAACGCGTTCATGGAACCCAGCATACCCGGGGTTGACGGCGTACAACTAAATTGTGCACAATCAAGTTGTAGGCAATCTAAGAAGGAGACGGATCATGAGCACGCTGTACACCGCCATCGCCACCGCGACCGGCCGCGAGGGGCGGGCCGTCACCAACGACGGACGGCTCGACGTGACGCTCGCCCCGCCGAAGGAGCTGGGCGGCACCGGCGCGGGCACCAACCCCGAGCAGCTGTTCGCCGCGGGCTACGCCGCCTGCTTCGCCAGCGCGCTCACCCTGGTCGCCAAGCGCATGAAGGCGGATGTGTCGCAGGCGTCCGTCACGGCCGAGGTCGGCCTCGGCTCGAACGGCGACGGCGGCTTCGCCCTGTCCGTCGCCCTCCGCGTGGAGCTGCCCGACGAGCTGCAGGGCGAGAGCGGCCGCGCGCTCGTGGAGGCCGCCCACCAGGTGTGCCCGTACTCGAACGCCACCCGCGGCAACATTCCGGTCACCCTGGTCGTCGAGTAGCGATCTGGTGTGGCGACCCGCCGAGGAACGGCCGGCCCTCGCCCATCGCCGCTGAACCGGTCCAGGGTGGCGAACCGTTATTGGTCAGAGGCGTCGGGTTCAACACTGCGTAGTCAGAGTCATCCACCGATCAATGTGTCACGAATAGCTCATGCGGGCGCAGCGAGGAGGAGGCCATGCGGGGCTGGCCATTCGTGGGGCGGGACGAAGAGCTGGACATCGTCCGGTCGTGCCTGCGGCGGGGTGAAGCGATCGGCGTGGTCATCTCGGGCGAAGCAGGCATCGGCAAGACCCGGCTGGCCCAGGAGATCCTTGCCATGCTCGGGTCGGAGAGCTGCCATACCGAATGGGTGACGGCCACGGCGGCCCTGGCATCGATCCCGTTCGGGGCGGTGGCCGCCCTGCTTCCCGCGGGCCGGCTCCCCGAAGGTCAGGGACTGTCGGTGCTGACGGCGGCGGCCGCCCAGATACGGGGGCGGGCCATGGAGCGGCGCGTGGTCATCGGCGTCGACGACGCCCACCTGCTCGACGAGGGATCAGCCGCCCTGATCGGCTATCTCGCAACCCAACGGCTGGCGTTCGTGGTCGCGACCTACCGCGCCGGAGCCCCCGTTCCCGACACGATCACGATGTTGTGGAAGGACGGCCAGGCACCGTGGCTCGATCTCCCCAGCCTGCCGGGGCCTGCCGTGGACCGGCTGGTCGACCATGCGCTTGGCGGGGATGTCGACGGGGTGGCCAGGGGCCGGCTGCGCAGCATGGCGGCAGGCAACCCGCTGGCGTTACGCGAGCTGTTGTCGGCGGCTCTGGAGGATCGCACGCTTCGGCAGCGGCACGGCGTGTGGCACTTCACCGGCGATTACCGTCCGAGGGGTGCCATGCGGCAGGTGCTCGCGGATCGGTTGCGCCCGCTCGGGCCGCAGACACGCCTGGCGCTGGAGTTGCTGGCGTGTGGCGAGCCACTCCCGCTCGCCCTGCTGGCCCAACTGGTGGACCTGGCCTGCGTCGACGAGGCCGAAGCACACGGATTAGCCGTGTCGGAGCGCGCGGGCAGGCGCGTGCAGGTACGGCTCGCCCACCCGCTCTACGGTGAGGTGCTGCGCGCCGGCTTACCGGTCAGCCGCGCACGGCAGTTGTGGTGGCGGCTGGCCGTCACGCTGCTCGGCACCCCGCTGCGCCGCCGGGACGATCTCTTGCGCGCCGCACTCTGGCAGGTCGAAGGCGGCGCGGTGGTACGCCCGGACATCGTGCGAATCGGCGCTCGTCAGGCCATCGACCGGGCGGATCTCGCCCTCGCCGAACGACTCGCGCGGGCCACCCGGGACGCCGAACCATCCCCGGACGCCGACGCGCTGCTCGCCGAGGTGCTCGAGTACCGTGGCCACAGCGCCGAGGCGGCAGCCGTACTGCCGGAGGAACCCCCACCCGGTGACGACCTGCTCCGCTGGGCCCTCGTCCGCGCCGAGACGATGTACTGGGGCAACGGCGACGCCGTCGCCGCCGAGCAGACGCTGGCCCTCCTCAGCGGCCGGCCGGGAGAGGACCTGGCCCAGGGAATCCAGTCGTGGATCTTGCTCTTCGACGGACGCTGCGCCGCCGTCCTGGATGTCGCCGAACGGCTCCTGGCCTCGGAATCGGCAAGCGCGCAGGCTCTCATCTGGGCCGCCGTGGCGGCCACGGCAGCCGCGGGCTTCCTCGGGCGGGCCACGGCAGCCGCCGGTTACCACGAACGTGGACTGGCCATCGCCGCGGCGCGCCAGGCGGAGCTGCCCTGGGGTGTGGTCGAACTCGGCATCGCCCGGTGTCTCGCGTCCCTGGCCATGGGCGACCTGCCCGCGGCCTGGAACGTCGCGGACGACGGGTACCGGCAGGTCCTGTCCGAACAAAGCCCGATGATGTCGGCAGGCTATATCGGCTTCCGCGGGCTCGTGGAGTGTGCCCAGGGCAAGCCGGCCAGCGCTAGCAGATCCCTGCGCGAGGCGATCAGCGCCCTGGAAGGCCGAGACACCCTCCGGCTCACCCGCGGCTTCCTGGCAGGGTTGGCCACGGCCACCGCCTTGGGCGGCGAGGCGGTCAGCGCGCGGATCTGGATGGACCGCGCCGACCAGGCCGCCAACGACGCCAACCGGATCTTCGCCCCATGGATCCTGCTCGGCAACGCATGGACACTGGCCGCCGCGGACCGCGTCACCGACGCGGCGGTCTCAGCGCGCTACGCGGCCGACCTGGCCGCCGGCATCGGGCTCCCCACCGTGGAGGCACTGGCCCGCTACGACGTGGTCCGGCTCGGTGGAAGCAACGAGTGCCACCGGCTCGACGAGCTCGACGCGGCCCTGGGCACTCCGCTGAGCCACGCACTGGCGACCGCGGCGCGCGGGCTCAAGCACTTGGACGGCGAGACGCTCTCCGATGCCGCCCTCGACTTCGCCCGGCTCGGCCAGCACCTGCTCGCCGCCGAGGCCGCGACGTGCGCGGTCCGCGCGTACCGGCAGGCCGGCCTGGTCGGCAAACAGGCGCTGGCGCGCGAGCGAGCGGCCGCGCTGCGCGCGCAATGCGAAGGCGCCGTCACCCCGTTGCTCAATCATGAGCGGATCTCCCATGTGCTCAGCCGGCGCGAGCGCGAGGTGGCCCTGCTCGCCGTACGGCACAGCAGCCGGAACATCGCCGAGCGGCTCGGGCTGTCGGTCGCCACGGTCAACAACAATCTGGCCCGGGTGTACGGCAAGCTCGGCATCACCAGACGCGCTCAACTCGCCGAGCTGCTCGACATCCCGCCGGAACGAACGACCGATGATCCCGGCCTGATCTACTGAGCGTCCATGTGCGGCCGGGTGGCGGTCCCCGGCGAGTCCGACCGCGAGCAGCAGGCTCGTCGACACGTCGAGGGTGTTCCAGGCGGCGAAGCCCGCCCCTCGTGAGGCGATGGTCACGTCGACGCAAGCTCGGCATCAGCGCCAGCGACGAGGACCACCGGCGCGTCCTCGCCGTCCTCACCTACCTCGACCGGCGAGCCACCCGCTGAGACCACTGCCGCCGCCATGGACCGGCGGCGGCGCTTGAGGGTCGGGTGCGGACGTTGCGGCGGGTGCGGTTCTCGTGCGATGCTGCCAGCTCAAAGAGTTGAAGAAGTCTTCAATTATCGACATCATGTCTTCGCTAGGTCCTGGGAATCGGAGGCGCGGGTGGGAGATTTCGCGGGAAGCGTGCGCAGCCGGGTGCGCGAGGCGCGTGAGGCTCTTCGGGTCGCGCGAGAGTCCGGTGATCAGCACGGGATTCAGGTTCATGCCGCGGATCTCGAGGACATGCTGCGCCTGGCCGCTGAGCATGGAATAGTCGTCGAGGCCGAGGGTGGGGCGGGGTGACCGATGCCGGTCCCTCTGTACCAGGCGAAGGCGGACATGTTCCGCACACTGGGGCATCCTGTACGGATTCGGGTCTTGGAGCTGTTGCAGCAAGGGCCGCTCGCGGTGCGTGATCTTGCCGCTGCCGCCGAGGTCGAGTCGTCCACCATGTCCCAGCAGTTGAGCGTGTTGCGCATGGCGGGGCTGGTGACGGCGACCCGGGATGGCGGCAGCGTGGTCTACTCGCTCAGCAGAGGTGAGGTGGCCGAGCTCTTGAGAGCGGCCCGCCGGCTGCTGAGCGAGCTGATCGCCGATCAGAACGGGCTCCTGGCCGAGTTGCAGCAGTCGCCGCACCAGCCTCGGCCCGGATGATCTCCTGCTGATCGTCCGGGTGGTTCGTGAGGCAGGGGAGAGACAACGATGGGGTTGTGGCGGAAGATCGCGAAGACGGGCCGGGTGGCCGAGCCCGCGCCGGAGCGCGTTCAGGGTGAGCCGCCGGCGAAGGCGGCGGAGCTGGCCGGATCGGTGCAGATCAGGCATGTGGACGCGGGGTCGTGCAACGGTTGCGAGCTGGAGATCGCTTCGGCGTTCGGCCCGGTGTACGACGCGGAGCGGTACGGTGCGCGGCTGGTGGCTTCGCCGCGGCACGCGGATGCCCTGGTGGTGACGGGCCCGGTGACCCGCAACATGGAGGTGGCGCTGCGCCGTACCCATGACGCGGTTCCTGAGCCGCGGTTGGTGATCGCGCTGGGTGACTGCGCGCGCAACTGCGGGGTGTTCGCCGGGGCGTATGGGGTGGCCGGGGCGGTGAGCGACGTGGTCCCGGTGGATGTGGAGGTGCCGGGTTGCCCGCCGGAGCCTGAGGCGATCGTGGCGGCGTTGCGGGGGCTGACCGGTCGATGAACCTGGTCGGCACGCTGTACGTGGTGGCGCTGTCCGGCTGCGCGGTGGCTGCTCTGGCTGCTTTGGCGACTCCCGTACGGGCGCGGCGGTGGTCGGCGGGGTTGTGCACGGCAGGCGCGGGCGCGTTGGGAGCGGCGGCGGGTGTGGCGGCCATGGCGGGCCAGAGCTGGTCGGCCTGGCTGCCGGAGCTGCTGCCGCTGGCCGGGGTACGGCTGGCGCTCGATCCGCTGGGCGGCGTGTTCGTCGCGGTCGCCGGGGTGGTGGCGGTGTGCGCGGCGATCTACGGGATCGGCTACAGCGATCACGGCCTGGACGGCCGCGTGTTCCAGTCCGCGTTGCCGATGTTCGTGGCGGCCATGCTGGTGGTGCCGGTCGCGGCCAGCGTGAGCACGTTCCTGGTGGCCTGGGAGCTGATGGCCGTGTCGTCGCTGCTGCTGGTGCTCGCCGAACACCGGCGCCGCGCGGCGGTGGGGCGGGCCGGGCTGTGGTATGCGGTCATGACCCACCTCGGCCTGGTGACGATCTTGGTGGGGTTGGTGGCGTTCGCGGCCGGGGCCGGCGGGGAGAGCTTCGAGCAATTGCGTGCCGCCGCGCTGTCACCGGCCGTCAAGTCGGTCGTGTTCCTGGCGACGTTCGCCGGGTTCGCCTCGAAGGCCGGCATCGTGCCGCTGCACGTGTGGCTGCCGCGGGCGCACCCCGAGGCGCCGAGTCACGTGTCGGCGCTGATGAGCGCGGCGATGGTGAACATGGGCGCGTACGGCGTGGTCAGGGTCGGGCTGGACCTGCTGCACGGCGGTCCGGCCTGGTGGTGGCTGCTGGTGCTGGCGGCGGGCGCGGCGTCCGCCCTGTTCGGGATCCTGCAGGCGGTGGTCGCCTCGGATCTGAAACGGCTGCTGGGTTACTCCACGACGGAGAACATGGGCCTGGTGCTGGTCGGGGTGGGCGCGGCCGGGTTCTTCGCCGCCTCGAAGCTGCCCGTCCTGGCGGCGTTGGCGCTGGCCGCGGCGTTGCTGCACGTGGTCAACCACGCCGGGTTCAAGACGGTGTTGTTCCTGTCGGCGGGCTCGGTGCTGCGCGCGACGGGGGTGCGGGATCTGGACGCGCTGGGCGGGTTGCGTACCCGCCTGCCGTACACGACCGTCGTGTTCGCGATCGGCGCGTTGTGCGCGTCGGCGCTGCCGCCCGGCAACGCCTTCGTCAGCGAGTGGTTGCTGTTGCAGAGCCTGATCCACGCCCTGCCCGGTTCCGGGGTGGCGGGTGCGGTGACGATGCCGCTGGCCGTGGGGGTGATCGCGCTGTCGGCGGGGCTCGCGGTCGCCACGTTCGTCAAGGCGTTCGGAGTGGGGTTCCTGGCCCGGCCGCGCAGCGCGGAGGCCGAGCGGGCGAGCGAGAGCCCGCCCACCATGCTGGGCGGGATGTGGCTCGCGGCGGTGTTCTGCGTGGTCCTGGCGGTGGCCCCCACGCAGGTCGTGCCCGCGCTCGGCCGGGCGGTGGCCACGGTGTTCCCGGGACGGGACGTGGTGGCCGGGGAGCTGACCTTGCGGCTGGTGGGGGTCTCGGGGGTGATCTCGCCGCTGCTGATCGCCGTCGCCCTGGTGGTGGCCGTCGCGGGGGTGCTGGGTTTGGTACGGGTGCTGGCGGCCCGGCGGGTACGTCGCGCCGCCCGGCTCTGGGACTGCGGCGCCGGACCGATGTCGGCCCGGATGGAGTACACCGCGACCTCGTTCGCCGAGCCGTTGCAGCGGGTGTTCGACGACGTGCTGGCCCCGGAGAGCGATGTGGACGTCACCCCGGTGAAGGAGTCGGACTACCTGGTGGAGCGCGTGCGGTTCCACGCCCGGGTGCCGGACCGGATCGAGCACCGGCTCTACGATCCGCTGATCGCCGCGGTGGCGGCCGCCGGGCGCGGGGCCCGCGGGCTGGCCACCGGCAGCGTGCACCGCTATCTCGGCTACGGGTTCTGGGCGCTGACCGGGGCGCTGATCGTCTTGGTGGTGTTGTGGTGACGGGCGCGATCGGGGCGGCGGTACAGGTGATCGTCGTGGCGGTGGGCTCGCCGCTGCTGGTGGGCGTGATGCGGCAGGTCCGCGCCCGGCTGGAGGGACGTGCCGGGGCCGGGATCTGGCAACCGTGGCGGGATCTGCGCAAGCTGATGCGCAAGGAGCCGATCACCCCGCACGGCACCGGCTGGGTGTTCCGTGCCGCGCCGCTGCTGCTGGCGGGCACGGCGCTGGTGGTGGCCGCGGTGGTGCCGTTAGTGACCACGGCCTCGCCGCTGGACGGCGTCGCCGACCTGTTCGCGGTGACCGCGCTGCTGGCGCTGGGGTCGGTGGCGCTCGCGCTGGGCGGCCTGGACACCGGTACGGCGTTCGGCGGCATGGGCGCCAGCCGGGAGATGACCGTGCTGGCCCTGGTGGAGCCGACGATCCTGGTGTCGGTGTTCGCGCTGTCGATCAGGGTCGGCTCGACCAGCCTGGGGGCGATCGTCACGGCCACGGTGGAGGATCCGCTGGCGGTGATCTCCCCGGCGAGCGTGCTGGCCGCGGTCGCGCTGGTGATCGTCACGATCGCCGAGACCGGCCGGATTCCGGTGGACAATCCGTCCACGCACCTCGAACTGACGATGATCCACGAGGCGATGGTGCTGGAGTACGCCGGACCGGATCTGGCGCTGATCGAGTGGGCGTCGGCGATGCGGCTGTCGGTGCTGCTCGGCCTGCTGGCCAGCCTGTTCTTCCCGCTCGGGATCGCCACCGCGGGCACGGGAATGCTCGCCCTGCTGCTGTCGGTGATCGTGCTCGTGCTGAAGGTGGCGGTGCTGGGCGTGCTGCTGGCCCTCGGTGAGGTGTTCATGGCCAAGCTCCGGTTGTTCCGCGTTCCGGAGCTGCTGGCCGGTTCGTTCCTGTTGGCGCTGCTGGCCGTGGCCGCTTCCTTCTTCCTGGCGTGAACATGACTGATGCGATGTACATCCAGCTGCTGGACCTGGCCTGCGGGGCGTTCCTGCTGACCGGGGTGCTGGTGCTGTGGAGACGTGACCTGTCGGCGATCGTGTGGCTGTTCGCCCTGCAGGGGGTGGCCCTGACCGCGCTGATCGTGGTGCTGGGTGTCCGGCAGGACGACCTCGAGCTGATCCTGATCGGTCTCGGGGTGGGCGCGTTGCGGGCCGGGCTGCTGCCGTACCTGATGCGCCGCGCGCTGGTCGCGGGCGGGGAGGGCCGTGAGACGCAACCGCTGGTCAACGTGGCGACCTCGCTGCTGGTGGCGGCGGTGCTCGCGATGCTGGCCTACGCGGTCTCCCAGCCCCTGGTACGGCTGTCGCCCACCCCGGCGACGCAGGCCGTGCCGATCGCGCTGACCGTGCTGCTGATCGGGTTCTTCGTCCTGGTGACCCGGCGGCGGGCGCTGTCGCAGCTGGTGGGGTTCCTGCTGATGGACAACGCCATCACCGCCACCGCGTTCCTGACCACCAGCGGCGTCCCGCTCGTCGTCGAGCTCGGGATCTCGCTGGACATCCTGCTGGCCGTGCTGGTGCTGCAGGTGCTGACCACCCGGATGCGGGCCGCGTTCGGCGGCACCGACCTCGACGAGCTGCGGGAGTTGCACGACTGATGGGTAGCCTGCTGGTGATCGCTCCGGTGCTGGTGCCCGCGGCCGCCGCGGGCTCGTACGCCGTACTCGGCTGGAACCGGATCACCGCCTGGCTGGGCGCGCTGTCCGCGGCCGGGCTGCTGGCCTGCGCCATCGCGCTGGCCACGGCGGGCCGGTCGGACGCGCTGGGCGGGCTGCTGCTCAGTGACGCGCTGAGCGCCTTCATGCTGATCGTGATCGGCGCGGTCGCGCTGCTGGCGATGCTCGCCAGCCCGGCCTACCTGGCGACCGAGCTCGCCCACGGGCACACCGGCCCGCGCGCGATGCGCCGCTACGGGGTGCTGACCCAGTCCTTCATCGCCGCGATGGCGCTGGCCGTGCTCGCCTCCAGCCTGGGCCTGCTGTGGGTGGCCATCGAGGCGACCACCATCCTGACCGCGTTCCTGGTCGGGCATCGGCGCACCCGCCGGGCCACGGAGGCGGCGTGGAAATACGTGGTCATCTGCTCGGTCGGGATCGCGCTCGCGCTGCTCGGCGTCGTCATGGTCCACTACGCCGGCACCCACGCGGGCGTGGCCTCCCTGGACTGGGCGGTGCTGGCCGAGCACGCGAACCGGCTCGATCCCGGCGTGATGCGCATCGCGGTCATGTTGCTGGTGCTCGGGTTCGGTACCAAGGCCGGGCTCGCGCCCATGCACGCCTGGTTGCCAGACGCGCACAGCCAGGCCCCGGCCCCGGTGTCGGCGCTGATGTCGGGGGTGCTGCTGTCTGTGGCGTTCTACGCCATCCTGCGGGTCAAGGTCATCGCCGACGTGGCGCTCGGCGCTGGTTTCGTCCGGACGCTGCTCGTCATCGTGGCCCTGGCCTCCCTGGCCGTGGCCGCGTCGCTGCTGCTCGGCCAGCGCGACTACAAACGGCTGCTGGCCTACTCCAGCATCGAGCACATGGGCCTGCTCGCCCTCGGCGCGGCGATCGGCAACTCCCTCGCCCTGGTCGCCGTGCTGCTGCACATCCTCGGACACGGGCTCGGCAAGTCGGTGTTGTTCCTGTCCGCGGGGCAACTGCACCAGGCCGTCGGCAGCAGCCGGATCCACGCGGTCCGCGGCCTCACCGCCAGGGCGCCGCTGCTCGCGGGGGCGTTCTCGCTCGGGCTGCTGGCCCTGCTCGGGCTGCCGCCGTTCAGCCTGTTCGCCAGCGAGCTGGGCATCGCGCGGGCGGGCTTCACCGCCGGGCTGGGCTGGGCGGTCGCGCTGGCCCTGGTGCTGATGCTGGTCATCGTCGCCGCCGTCGGGCGGCACACCCGGCGGATGTTGCTGGGCGGCGGGGAGAGCGAGGCCATCGCGCTGCCCCGGAGCGTGGCCGTCCCGCTGGTCGCGGGGCTGGCGGCGTGCGCCGTCCTGGGCATCACCATCTGGCCGCTGCACTCCTTGCTACAGGCCGCCGCCACCATCGCCGGAGCGACCCCATGAGCATCCGCACCACCGCCGACATCAGCCCCGGCGAGCTGCCCGACGAGGCCGCCCGGCTGCTGGCGGACGGTCACCGGCTGGCGCTGGTCTCCGCGCGCCAGGAGGCTCACGGGTTCGGCCTGGCCTACGTGTTCGTCGCCGGTGATCCGGATCGCCGTACCGAGCTGCGGCTCCGCCTCCCGCCCGAGCAACCGGCCGTGCCCAGCCTGGCCCACCTCTCCTTCCCCGCGGGCCGGTTCGAGCGGGAGATCCGCGACCTGTACGGGATCACCCCGCTCGGCCACCCGCTCCCCAGACGGCTCGTCCGCCACCATCACTGGCCACGCGGCTGGTACCCGATGCGCACCGACGCCGGGGCACCGCCCTCCTTCGGCGACCCCGAAGGCCCCTATCCGTTCGTCACCGTGGAGGGCCAGGGCGTCTACGAGATCCCCGTCGGGCCCGTCCACGCGGGCCTCATCGAACCCGGGCATTTCCGCTTCTCCGTGGTCGGCGAGACCATCATCAAGCTCAAGGCCCGGCTCTGGTTCGTGCACAAGGGCATCGAGAAACTCTTCGAAGGCCGGCAACCCGGCGACGGACTGGAACTGGCCGAGCGCGTCAGCGGCGACACCTCCGTCGGGCACGCGCTCGCCTACTGCCTGGCCGTGGAAGAAGCCACCCGTACCCCGGTGAGCGAACAAGCGCAACGGTTGCGCGCCGTGCTGCTGGAGCTGGAACGGCTCTACAACCACGTCACCGATCTGGGTGCGATCTGCAACGACGTCGGCTTCGGCATCCTGAACGCGCAGACCGGGCGAATCCGCGAGCAACTGCTGCGTACCAACGCCGAAGTGACCGGGCATCGGCTGCTGCGCGGCGGAGTCCGCCTCGGCGGGGCCGACCTGCGGGCCCTCCCCGACCCGGAACGGCTGCACGCCATCAGCGCGGACGTGGCCGAGATCGTCGAACTCGCCCTCGGGCACACCGTCGTCGCCGACCGCTTCACCGGCACCGCCGTACTGTCCGGCGACGCCGCCCGCGACCTCGGCACGCTCGGCTACGTGGCCCGGGCCAGCGGCCTGGACCTCGACGCCCGCCGCGACCACCCGTTCACCGACCTCGGCGACTTCACCCCCGCCCGCCGTACGAGCGGGGACGTGCTCGCCCGCTTCCAGATCCGGGCCGAGGAGATCGCCACCTCCATCGCCCTGATCACTCATCTCGTCGGCGGATCGGCCGTGGCACCGGCGGGCCGACTGCCGGCTGAGCGATCGTCCTCAGGAGTCGGACTCGTCGAGGGCTGGCGCGGCACCATTGCCCACCGGGTCGAGCTCGCACCTGACGGAACGATCACCCGCATGAAGATCGTCGACCCGTCGTTCTTCAACTGGCCCGCTCTCCCGGTGGCGCTCAACGGCGCGATCGTCCCCGACTTCCCCCTGGTCAACAAGAGCTTCAACCTCTCCTACGCCGGCAACGACCTCTGATCGCCCATACAGCTATATTGCAAACCATACGTATGATCGGGTTACCATTCACATGTATGGGCAATGAAGGGGCACGTATGGATCGTCCAGTGCGTTCGACCTCCGATCGGCGGGCGCTGCTCGCCTGCGGGGTGATCGGCCCGGTGCTGTTCGTGGTCGTGTTCCTCGTCGAGGGAGCGGTTCGTCCCGGCTACAACCCGTTGCGGCATCCGGTCAGCTCGCTGGCGATCGGGGAGCCGGGGTGGGTGCAGAGGGCCGACTTCCTGGTCGCCGGGGCGTTGGTGCTGGCGTTCGCCGTCGGTCTTGCGCCGGTGGTGCGGCGCTGGGGCGGCGGGATATGGAGCCCATTACTGATCGGTCTGGTCGGCGCCGGCCTGATGGGAGCCGGGGTCTTCGTCACCGACCCGATCAGCGGCTACCCGCCGGGGACTCCGATGCAGCCGCTGCCTCCTACCACCGACGGCGCGCTCCACCAGTTGTTCTCCACTCCGGTGTTCACGGCGCTGCCCGCGGCGGGTCTCGTGCTCGCCTACCGGTTCGCGAAGCTCGGCAACAAGGTGTGGGCGGCCTACTCGGCCGCGAGTGCCGTCGCGTTCCTGATCGCCTTCGTCCTGACCAGCCTCGGGTTCGCGCAGAACCCGGCGCTGATGCCGGTGGGCGGGCTGCTGCAGCGCCTCACGATCATCATCGGATTCGCCTGGCTCGCCGCGCTGGCGACTTATCTCCTTCGCCGAGGTGCCGGGGCGTCGGCCGATTGAGTTCTCAGTGAATCGGCCGGACCCCTTTACGCGCCCAGTCGAGTGCTGAGCCGCGGGCGGGCCTGCCGCCCGCGGCTCTACCTGCTCACTGGACGGTGATCTTGTCCACTTCGACGGTGATTCCCTTCACTTGCGGTGTCGAGGTGGCGGTCGTCACCTTGCCGGCTCCCGGACTGACTCCCTTGACCTTCATCGAGTACGTCAAGGCGCCGCCGGGAACCGCGGGTGTGCTCTTGACGACCAGGTCTTCGGTGGGCGGACCGGTGATCTGGTCGCCCGCCGTACCCTCTGCGTTCTCGGCGCCCACGGTCAGGCCCGCGGCGGCGGGAGGGGCGCCGGGCAGGTTGGCCGGGTCGTAGGCGTAGCTGATGTCCTCCACGCCGTTGAGCCCGATCCACTGCTCGAACACCTTGGTGGCGGTCGTGCCGAAGATGTTCACCCGCCACTCCACCACCAGCCAGCGGTTGACACCGTCGGACAGGATCGTGGCCAGGAGGCCCGGGGCGCCGGTGCCGTCGAGGTCGGTCCAGTAGGGGGCGAGCACGCCGTTCGGCCGCGCCGGGTCGGGCAGCGTCTGCGGGGTGAACGAGATGTCGCCGCCGGTGGCGCCGCCCGCGACGCTGTAGCCGTTGGAGGTCACGCCGAGCCTGGTGTAGCTGTTGCCCGCGAAGGCGAAGGCGGGCACGGTGAAGTTCACCGCCTGCTCGTCACCGATCGGGATCGGGGTGACGCCGAAGGCGTCCAGCGGGAGATACCCGGCCGGGCCGGCACCGGGTGCGATCGTCGGCCTGGCGGGCTGCTTGGCGACCAGCGTCGCTCTGGTGGTCGCGATCTGGCTGCCGATCCTGGTGGCTCCCGTGACGCTGTTCAGGCGCAGGCGGGCGTCCAACGTGCTGAGCGCGGTCACTTCCGCGTTCTCGAGGGTGTTGTTCTGCACGGTGACCGTGCAGGTGGACTCGCCGGTGTTCCTGGCGATGGCGGACGGCGCGCAGGTCTGGTCGACCGGCACCGCGCCCTCCTGCCGGAAGAACGCGACCGGCAGGTGCAGCGCGCGCGAGCCGCCGGCCTGCTTGAGGTCCACCTGCCCGAAGTACTGCCCGTCGGGAAGCTCCGGCGCGGTGATGACCACACTCAGCTTGGCGCTCTTGCCCGGCGCGACGGAGAAGCGCGGCGGCAGCACCGTGATGTCGGCGCCGCCGACGGTCTTGGCCGAGGCGGTGAACGTGAGCGTCTTGTTCGTGACGTTCGTGACCGTGCGCCTGGCGGTGATGACGCCGGGCATGATCGGGGCGTTCACCGAGGGCAGGTTGAGGTCGATCCGGTCGAGCGGGTCGGCGGCCGAGGCGACGAAGCGGGCAGCGCTCTCGTCCAGGGTCAGCCCGGGGTCACCGGCCTTGGTCAGGTCGATGCGCCCGCCGCCCATGTCGAACGGGTCCGCCGGTGTCGTACGGTCCGGCTTGGTGACCGCGGTCTTGGCCGTGGTCTCCAGGGCCGACTTCACCTGTCCCGGCGTCCAGTTCGGATGCAGGGCGAACACCAGCGCGGCCGAGCCCGTCACGTGCGGCGCCGACATCGAGGTGCCCGCGATGACCTGGTACTGGTTGCCGGGCGGCCCTTCGAGCGGCGACTCGGGGGTCGGGGTCATGCCCGCCATGATGTGCAGGCCGGGCGCGGTGACGTCCGGCTTGAGGAAGTCCCCGCCGGGGCCGCGCGAGGAGAAGTACGTCATCACGTCGCCCTGCCAGGTGGCCTTGGCCCCTTGGGTGAACGACGCGGCGGCGTCCGGATGCGCCGACAGGAAGCCCAGTAAGGTGTCGGCCTCCGGCTTGTCGACGTGCACCGACGGGATCCAGTGTGCGTCGGTGAAGACGTCGAACGCGAAGCTGTTGTAGAGGATCATCCCGGCCGCGCCGCCCTGCAGCACGTTGAAGCTCTTCAGCACCCGGTTCGGGCTGCGTTCGCACGCGACGATCTTCCCGGTGAAGAGCCCGGCGGGCGCCGGGACGTCACACAGCGGCCGCGAGTACGGCGGCGCCGAGGCGAGCACCACGGGCAGCGGCGAGGCGATCCCCGCGGTGATGGAGGCGCCCTTGATCGTCGCTGTGGCGCCGCCGCCGGTCAGCGTGATCGTGGACTGGAACGTCCTGGACTGCGTGGAGGCGGCCACCGTGGTCACCCAGGGGCCGCGGTGGTCGGTGGTGTTGGCGTCGGGCCCGGAGTTGCCCGCCGACGCCGAGACCAGCACGCCCGCCGCGTACGCGTCGAGGAACGCCAGCTCGACCGGGTCGCTGTACGGGTCGCCGCCACCGGAGATCGAGAAGTTGATGACCCGGACGCCGTCCAGGATGGCCCGCGCCACCGCCTGCGCCGAGTCCGAGGGGAAGCAGCCCTGCGCGCCGCACACCTTGTAGACCGAGACCTCGGCGGCGGGCGCGATGCCGTTGATCGGGCCGCGACTGATGCCCAGCGGGTTCGCGTCTGCCACCGGGCCGCCGGCCGACGTGCTGGCGGTGTGGGTGCCGTGACCGTTGGAGTCGCGGGCGCTGTCGGGGTAGACCTCGCCCGGGAAGACCGCGTTGTACGTCTCCAGGAACGGCCGCCCGCCGATCAGCTTGTTGTTGCAGGTGAACGGGTCGTTGGCCGGTGTCACGGGATTGTCGCCGAAGTCGCAGACCCGTGGCGTGCCGTCCTTGGTCGGCCCGGGAGCGGGCAGGCCGGAGTGGGAGGCGAAGGACCGGTGCTCGGGCCAGGCGCCGGTGTCCAGCACGCCCACGATCACAGCCTTGCCCGCCGAGTTGCTGCCGCCGAGCTGGCCGTAGATGGTGCCGGCGCCGATGAACGCCGGGCTGGAGTCGGTGAGCAACCGCTGCGGCGTGTCCTCCTGCACGGCGACCGCGCCGGGCAGCTTCAGCACCTCGGCCGCCTTGTTACCCGGGACGCGGAGCGCGATGCCGCCGTAGACCGTGCTGATGCGCTGGCCGACCACGGCCCCGGGGACCTTCTTGGCCAGCTCGCCCAGGAAGGCGTTCTCGACCTCCTGGATGTGCTCGCCGTACCTTCTGGCCTCGGCGCTCCTGGTGTCGAGCGCCCTGCCGGTGACGGCGGGGCTCGTACCCGGCAGGCCGGGCAGGCCGCCCTGGTAGGCGGCGAGCGAGTCGTAGTCGAGCTTGACCACGACGTTGACCGGCGTCGGGGACGTGTTGCGCAGCAGGGCCTGGTCGCTCTTGGCGAGCTTGCCCGTCGGGGACTTGGCGCCGTCGACGACTTCGGCGCCGGTGAGGGGAGTGGCCGTCCACCGGGACGGGGACGGCGTGGGGCTGGCCAGGGCCGCCGGGCTCATGGCCACGACCACGCCCAGGCCGGCGACGACCGAGACAAGCCGCCGCACGCGGGGTAAGAGGGTGCTGGATGACACGGAGAACCTCCTCTTCGAGGGGCTGCGTGGACTCGCCAGGCCACCCGGGAGGCGTCATGTCACCCGTCCAGAGGCACACCGGAGAGATCACTGACCCTCCCCGGTGGGTGACGAGCGGGAACGGCCGTCCGGTGGGACGACTGGGCTCCGGACTGGAGTGTAACCAGCGATGATCCAGCTGAGAACCTCCAGAGTCGGTACGGATCTGCTATCCAGGCTGAACGCCGTCGACGTCGACCAGGAGGTGCTCAGGTCCCCGCAGGTTCGCGGTGTGGCGGTACGGGGGAGGGTCGGTGACGAGGGCGGGGTTGACGAGCCGGCGCGTGAGCTCGGCCAGCGCGATCCGGGTCTCCAGCCTGGCGAGCGGGGCGCCGAAGCAGTAGTGGATGCCGCCGCCGAAGCCCAGGTGCCATGATGCGGCTCCTCGTGTCACTCGTGCCCGGTCACCAGCGTGGCGCGCCGTTCGTCCGGATTGTGGCCGGTCACCACCACGGTGGCGTCATGAATGGCATTGACCCGCTCCGGGATCCGCGCCGGTACGGGCCGTACCCCGTTCGGCCGGCCGACCATGTCGAACGCGGGCGGGAAGGGCGCGGCCTTCTCGATCAGGTCCTGGTAGAACTCCAGCCACATCGCCTGGTCGAACGTGACCGCGGCGGTGACGCGGCCGCGGTACCCGTAGGCGGCCACGAACCGGCGGTCCGCCACCGAACCCTGGGTGATGACGACCTCGTCGGCGAACGTCGGAACTCCGACCGACTTGATGTTGACGCCGAACTGGGCGGACCAGAAGACCGGCAGGGACAGGTGCGGCCAGCGACCGGTCGGAGCGCTGATCATGTTGTGCGCCGCCACCTGAGCCTGGGTCACCGCGTTGCCCCAGTGCTCCAGCGTCAGGAACTGGTATCCATAGACCGGGTGCGGGAATCGCGCCACATCACCCGCGACGAAGATGTCGTCGCAGACGATGCCGTTGACATCGAAGGCGCGGCAGCCCGCATCGCAGCCCACGCCCCACACGCCGGCGGCCAGCCCTGAGCCCTCCAGCCATTCGACATTGCGTTCTGCGCCCAGCGTCACCACCGCCACCTCGGCGTCGACCGCGCTCCCATCGGACAACTGCGCCCGGCGCAGCCGTCCGTCCCCGTCTCCTTCCAGCGCCGTCACCGTCACCCCGCAACGCAGGTCCACGCCGTGCTCGCGCTGGATCTCCCCGGCGATCGAGCCGATCACCCCGCCCAGCGCCCCCACCAGCGGCGCCGGGCCTCGCTCGGCGACGGTCACGGCCAGACCCAGGTCCCGGCAGGCGGAGGCGATCTCCGAGCCGGTGAAGCCGGCGCCGATCACCAGCACCCGGTTGACGCCGTCACCCAGCCGCTGCCGCAGCAGAGACGCGTCCTCACGGCTGCGCAACACGAACACCCCGTCCAGAGCGCCCTCCGCCGCGTTCGGCCACGGCCGGGCACGTACGCCGGTGGCGATCAGCAGGCGGTCGAACCCGACGTGGCGGCCGTCGGCCAGCAGAACCTGCTTGCCTGCCAGGTCCAGCCCGGTCGCGGGCGTCCCCAACAGCCATCCGGCATCGAGTTCACCCCGCCGGGGCAGCATGGTCTGCGCCGCGAGGACCTGCCCATTCAAGACCTGCTTGGACAGCGGCGGCCGATCGTAGGGCTCACACGACTCGTCCCCGATCAGGGTCAACGATCCCTGGTAGCCCTCCTTGCGCAGCGTCGCCGCGGCCCGCAACCCGGCCAGCGAGGCGCCGACGATGACGATACGACCGACTCGATCAGGCATGCCGGGCCCGGCCGCATCGGCCTTCTCCGGCCGTCCCAGGGTGCCCATCTCATCGATCACCATGGCCTGGACCGGGCAGGCCGCGACAGCCCGCAGGACCTGCTCACGCTCCCGGTCATCGGGATTCAGCTCGTACATCAACGCTTCCGTACGAGCCATCCGGAAAACATCCGGCGCGGCGAAGGCACACTGCCCATAGCCCTGACACCGCGTGAGATCGACGACAACCCTCATGGTGACCGTCCCCCCGAACAATAGGATCACGATGCGGCACGGGATCCCCGGTCCCGGATCTCAGCCCCGTAGGACGGGCATGGTGATCTCATCCCACACTAACAACTTCCCAAATGGGCGTTCACCTCACGTGGCGATGCCCTGCGTCGTCGCCCGGAACGTCGCCGGCCCGGGTCGCGATCACGCTGGTCAATCCCGTTTCGCAGGGGATAAAACCCCAGAAATTGCCAACGCACCCCAGACCCCCTACCGCGGCTATACACACGCGGGGCAGAGAGGACTATCACGTACGGCCGGCGCATCCGGATGAAGACAGATAGCGGCGAGGTCCGCGCTCACCGGCCACGCTCTGGGGAGGGATGACTGTGGCGAAACGGATCCTGGTGACCGGCGGCACCGGCCCGCTGGGCCGGGCGGTGGTGGACCGGCTGGCGGCGCACGGGCACGAGGTGCGGGCGGTGAGCCGGCACGCGCCGACGCGCGGCGAGCCTCGCGCGTTCACCTGGATGGCGGTCGACCTGCTCGGCGGGGAGGTGCCCGAGTCGGTCGTCGGCGGCGTGGACACGATCGTCCACTGCGCCAGCGGCCGCCGCGGGGACGTCGAGGCGGCCCGGAACCTGATCGCCGGCGCCCGGCGCGCCGGGGGCCCGCACCTGGTCTACATCTCCATCGTCGGCATCGACCGCGTCCCGTTCAGCTATTACCGTGCCAAGCTGGAAGTGGAGCGGCTCATCGCGGATTCGGGGCTGCCGTGGACCGTGCAGCGCGCCACCCAGTTCCACGACCTCATGCTGAGCGCCTGCCAGTTGCTGGCCCGCTCACCCGTCATGCCGGTGCCGGCGGCCACCAGCTTCCAGCCGATCGACGTCCGCGACGTGGCCGACCACCTCGTCGAGCTGGCCCTGGCCGCACCCGCCGGGCGCGTGCCCGACATCGGTGGGCCCCAGGTGCTCAGCACCCGCGAGCTGGCACGCTCATACCTCCGGGCCGCCCGCCGGTACCGGCTCGTGCTGCCGGTGCCGTTCCCCGGCCCGGTCTTCGCCGGCTACCGGGGAGGCGGCCAGCTGGCACCCGATCACGCGGTCGGCCGGATCACCTTCGAGCAGTTCCTAGCCGAGCGCGCCGCCGCCACAGGCGACAGGAAGGCCCAGGTCACGCCGAGGTGACGTCGTCTGTGGACTTGTCTTCCTGCAGGTCGAACTGCGCAAGCCACTCCTCACGGATCTCGAAGGGAGGCGGTGCGTTCGGGGAGCACAAGCGGATCCTGGCCGACGCCTACGCCGGCGGCGGCTGGCGCGTGCCCGAGCTGCTGGAGCAGGCACGCGCCGCCGAGGACCTGTGGCTCGACTCCGTCAGCCAGGTACGCATCGAGCGCTGGAACAACGGCCGCGTCGCGCTCCTGGGCGACGCCGCCTCATCGGTCTCGCTGTTCGGAGACGGCTCCACCCTGGCCATGGCGGGCGCCCACACGCTCGCCGATCACCTGGCCGCCGCCCCCCAGACCGCCTTCGCACGCTACGAAACCCAGCACCGCACCCTGGTCGACCCCAGACAGGCGAACATCGCGATGGCCGCCGCGCTGATGGTCCCCGCGACCCGCGTCGGCATCGCCACCAGGAACCTGGCATCCCGGCTCTGGCCCGCTGCCGCCACCGCCGGATGGCTGCGCAACCAGGTCATCCCACGCCGGAGGCCCGCGCAGGTGACGACCTGACCACTGCCCGGCCCTGAGACATACCAGATGCGCGATCAGGTGGATTCTTCTATCTTTGTGCCTGATCATGCGCCCCCAAAGGAGATGTTCATTGTGAAGAGGCTGCTCGAAGGAACCCCTCTGCGTGCCGGTGTCGTCGCGGCCGTCGCGCTGGCCGGTGGACTGCTGACCTCCTCTCCGGCCGGCGCCGCCGTCGTGGCCGGCGAGCGTACCGTCGCTTCGGTGTCGCAGACGGCCGCCGCGGCACGTCCGAGCAACGGCAGGATCCTGTACGACCGCATCAGTGGCGGCCTGGGCAGGCTCAAGATCAAGAACGGCACCCCGAGGGACGGGGTCGTCACCCTGGTCAAGGGCAAGACCAAGGCGATCAGCATCTACGTTCGCGCGAGGTCCACGGCGAGCATCAAGGACGTCAGGGACGGAACGTACCGGATCTACTTCACCACCGGCACCCGGTTCAGCACGTCGAAGGGCAGGTTCGGCCGGGGGGCCACGTACCAGCGGTTCAACGATCGGCTGAAGTACACCACGACCGCCACCCAGTCGACCATCTGGACCCTGACCCTCAACCCGGTCAGGGGAGGCAACGCGCGTACCAGCTCGATCAACCCGAAGGATTTCCCGGCGTGATCCATTAGGACCAGAAGCCGCAGTGGCGCTGCTTGTCCAGGTCGATTCGGGTGCTGCCGCCCAGCAGTAACGCAGCATCGACCTGGACAGAACGCTCCGTGCCTCGTTCAGCGGCCCTGGAACACCCAGGACCGAGCGGCGGTCATGCGTCTTTGAGGGGAATTTTGACCAGCAGTGACGTGCCGCCTCCTGCCGGACTCGAGATTTCCAGCGTGCCGCCGAACGCCTCGACCCGGTCGGTGAGCCCGACGAGGCCCGTCCCGCGGCCCGGATCAGCGCCGCCCACCCCGTCATCGCGGATGGAAAGCCGCACCGCCCCCTCCGCCGCTGTGACAGCGACGTGCGCGCACGAGGCGTGCGCGTGTTTGGCGATGTTCGTCAGGGCCTCTGACACGACGTAGTAGGCGGTCACCTCGACCCGCTCGGCCAGCCGCCGGCCGAGGTGCAGATTGAGCTCGACCGGTACGGGGGAGCGGCGGGCCAGCATCTTCAGCGCAGGTTCGAGGCCGCCGCTGGACAGGACGGCCGGATGCAGGCCGCGGGACACCTCCTGGAGCTCCTCGACCACGCCCTTGACGGCTTGCACGGCGCGCGACAACTGATCCTTGAACTGCACGCACTCGGGCGGCAGCCCGACCTCGGCCGCACGCAGTTCGAGACCGAGCGAGATCAGGCGTTGCTGGGTGCCGTCGTGCAGGTCACGCTCGATGCGGCGGCGGGTGTCGTCGGCGGTCGCCACGACGCGGGCGCGGGACTCGGCGAGCTGCGTGTGCGCCTGAGCGTTTCCGATCGCGGTGGCGAGCAGCTCGGTGAACTCCAGCATGCGTTTCTCCACGCCCTCGGGCAGCAGGTCCGGGTCGGAGGAGACGGCGATCATCACGCCCCACATCCGTCCCTCCACGACGATGGGACAGCCGACCCCGCAGGCCACTCCCTGCCTCCGGGCCCACTCGGCGACCTCGCCGGGAGTGGTGCTGTAGTCCGCCTTGCGCGCCGGCTGCCCGGTCTCCCACACCATCGCGCCCACGCTCGGCTCGTCAACCGGAAATCGCGAGCCCACTGGCATGCGGAAGTCGGGCCCTCGTGCGCTCCAGGTTCCGGCGTAGACCATCGTGCGGTCCGGCTCGTACCGCACAATCGCGGTGGTCTCCACCTTCAGGATGCGGCCCATCTCGCCCGCCACCGCGTTGAACAGCTCCGATGGCGAAACCCCGCGGGCGACCAGCGTGGCGACCCGCCGTAGGGCGGCCTGTTCCTCGATGATGTGCCGTAGCTCGTCGCGGCTCCTGTCCAGCGCGCGCGAGATGTCCGCGCGATCGCTCGCCGAACGCAGCAGGGCCACGAGTGAGGGCATCAGCCTTTCTATCGGGCGTTTCAGCGCCGCCTCAGCGTCCGCGGGGACGAGGAGCGTCCCGAACCGTGACGGGCCCTCCTGGATCGGTACGGCCGCGCAGTCCTTGGGGGCGCTCACCGTCCCGAGCTCGATCGTGAGGCCGGGCACTTTCAGCGCCTCGGCCAGCAGGCGCGAGCCCGCCGACAGCGCCGGGCGCAGGTCCTGTGCGCCGAGCACGAGCCGGGCCATGCGAGCGGCGAGGTCGGCCTCGCGGCGGCGCTCGTCGATCTCGGTGACCAGGTTCCGCACTATCGCCGCGAGCAGGGCGACCATCAGCGCCACGACGATGAAGATCCCCAGCGCCAGCCACTCGCTGGGCCCGGCGAGGCCGGGGGACATAGCAGGTGCGATGTAGAAATAGGCGAAGACCAGTCCGCTGGCAACGGCGGTCGCCACTCCCAGCCACAGGCCCCAGACCAGCGAGATCGCCAGAATGCCGGGAATATAGACTTCCCCTAGAGCGTGCGCCGGCGCCATGCCCACCAGTGCTGTGGCCAGCAGGGTCTCCACCGCGACGCTGAGTGCGCCGACCGCGATCCCGAGGGCGAACGGTGGGCGTCTCGGGCGAAGCAGCAACGGCAGCAACCGTTTGCTCATAATAGGTAACTATACGCTCATCATCGCTGGTAGCAGGCTCGGCGGAGTCGCCGGGCGGGATGTGCGTCCATCAGAACGATCTTTCAGGACGGGACATGACCGGAAGCCCGACGCGAGTGGCGGTGGCGGACGACGACGTGCTGCTCCGTGAAGGGCTCGCCACCCTGCTCGAACGCGCCGGGTTCACCGTGGTCGGCCAGGCCGGGGACGCGCCGGAGCTCCTTTCTCTGGTCCGCGACCATAGGCCGGACCTGGTCATCGTCGACATCCGGATGCCCCCGGGCCACACGACCGAGGGCCTCGAAGCGGCCCGCGAGATACGTGCGCAGTGGCCGGAGACGGGGATCCTGCTGCTGTCGGCGCACGTCGAGGCCGAGCGGGCGCTGGAGCTGCTGGCCACCGGGCATCGGGTCGGCTACCTGCTCAAGAGCAGGGTGATCGATGTGGCGGACTTCATTGGAACGGTCCGGCGTGTCGCCGAAGGCGGGTCGGTCGTCGATCCCACCCTGGTTCAGGAGCTCATCGCCGCCCGTCACAGGAACGACCCGCTCGAGTCGCTCACCGAACGGGAGCGGGAGGTGCTCGCCCTGATGGCGGAAGGACGCTCGAACGCCGGGATCGCCCGCCAGTTGTGGATCACCGAAGGCACCGTCGAGAAGCACGTGCGCAGCATCATGTCCAGGATGCGGCTGCCCGAGACGGAGGACGACCACCGGCGCATCCTCGCGGTGCTGGCGTTCCTCGAATCCCGCTAGCCGCGATCATGGCCCGCCCTGCGGAGGATGTCACGGATCGCCCCGGCTGACAGATCGGACTTCGACAGGAACGCGATGGCGGGGCCTTCCGCGATCAGGTCCGCGAAGTCGCTTTCGGCGTACGTCGAGATGAGAATGACGTTCGAGGGCTCTCCCGGCCGGTTGCCGGCCAGTCGCCGCGCCAGGTCGACGCCGCATTCCGTACCGAGCTGGATGTCGACCAGGGTGACATCGGGCTGCCACTCGTCGAAGCGCTCCAGCGCCTCGGCGCTGGTCGAGGGCATGCCGACGACTGTGATCCCCTCTCGTTCCAGTAGCCGGCGAGCGGCCTGGAGGAAGTGATCATTGTCATCGACGATGAGGCAACGCAGAGCCACACCTCCAGAATCTCAACGGCGGCCTGTCCCCGCATTGCAGCTAGCTGGAATCCCCGCAGCCCAACTGTCCGCTATCCCAAGATGGGGGCTGGCATCGAAGACGGCGGGCGCCGGCAGCGGAATCCTGGTAGAGAAAGTAACTCCGCCAGGGAGGTGGAACGATCCAATGACCACAACATATCTGTTTCATGGGCTTCCGATGGACGTGCCGGACCGCCGCGTTCGCCATGCCGCCGCCGACGGCTGTGGCCGCTGGGAGCTCCGGCTGAATCACGTACGCGTGTTCCACTGGCCGGACTCGATCATCCGCCGGCTTCGTGAGGTCGCCGGAATTGGCCGGCCGGTCGAACACCACCGGGCCTCGTGGGTCCTGCCGGATGATCTGTCCTCAGTGCCTGCCGGCCGGCGGCTGATCCACGCGCAGCTGGCCGAGTGGGAGTTCCACGGCGAAACCGACGTCGCGGAGCTCCTCGCCGACGAGCTGGTCACCAACGCGTTGCGACACGCCTGGGGGCAGCCGGTTCTCACGCTCTCCATCAGGGACGGCATCCTCCGATGCGCGGTGGGGGACGAGACCTCCGAAGTTCCGCATGCCGAGGACCCCGAGGACTGCGAAGAGGGCGGACGCGGACTGCAGATGGTCGATCTGCTGGCCCAGCGCTGGGGCGTCCAGCTCACGCGTACGGGTAAAGAGGTCTGGTTCGAGATCTCGGTGAACGGAAGCGCGACGCAGGGATGAGCGGGCTGTTGCGCGACTATTCATTGAATGTATAGCCATGATCATGTCAACCGGTCATGTGCTGCTGGGCCTCCTCGTCGAGCGCCCGAAGCACGGCTACGAGCTCAAGAAGGAGCATGATCACCGTCTGGCCGGCGCCAAGCCGCTGGCCTACGGGCAGGTCTACGCCACGCTGCAGCGGCTGGAACGCGACGACTTCGTGGAGGTCGCGGAGACGCGGCAGGAGGGCGGCCCCGAGCGGACCATGTACGCGATCACCGACAGCGGCCGGGCAGAGCTGGCCCAGTGGCTGGAAACCGTGGAGCCACCGGCGCCGTACGTCGCCAGCCCGTTGTTCGCCCGCGTCGCCGTCGCCGGAAAGGACGCGGACGGCTATCTCGTACGGCAGCGCGAGGCACACCTGGCCCGCATGCGGGAGTTGACCGCGGCGAAGGCGTCCGGTGCGCCCGCCCAGGTGCTGGCGGCCGACTACGCGCTCCAGCACCTCGACGCCGACCTGCGCTGGATCGAGACCGCACTGTCGCGGGTGAAGGAGGACAACGATGCTTGAGGCCAGAGGCCTGGTGAAGTCGTTCGGCAGGACCAGGGCGCCGGCAGGCGTCTCCCTCGAGATCGCGGGGCGTCTATGCGGTTGATCGGTGCCGTACCCGCGATGATGTTCAGGAGTCGCCTTACGTTGACAGGAGTCATGAATGCGGATCGGTGTCGTCTTTCCTCAGACCGAGATCGGCGCGGACGTGGGCGCGGTGCGCGCCTACGGGCAGGGGGTCGAGGAGCTCGGTTTCCGGCACGTGATGGCCTATGACCACGTCGTCGGCGCCGATCCGGCGGTCCACCAGGGCTGGCGGGGCGTCTACGACGTGCGGACCACGTTCCACGAGCCGATGGTGCTATTCGGCTACCTCGCCGCGCTGACCGCGCTGGAACTGGTCACCAGCATCATCATCCTGCCCCAGCGGCAGACGGTCCTGGTGGCCAAGCAGGCGGCGGAGGTCGACCTGCTCAGTGCCGGCCGGTTGCGGCTGGGCGTGGGGCTGGGGTGGAACCAGGTCGAGTACGAAGCCCTCGGCCAGGACTTCAGCACCCGTGGCAGGCGCATGGAAGAGCAGGTCGAGCTGATGCGCCGGTTGTGGAGCGAGCGGTCGGTCACGTTCGACGGCGCCTTCGACCGGGTCACGGGAGCGGGGTTGGCGCCGCTGCCGGTGCAGCGGCCGATCCCGGTCTGGTTCGGCGCGCAGTCGCCCGCGGCCTACCGCCGTGCCGGACGGTTGGCCGACGGGTGGTTCCCGCAGATGTCTCCGGGCCCGGAGCTGGATGAGGCCAAGGCGATGGTCGAGGAGGCCGCCACGCGGGCGGGACGCGACCCCGCCGGACTCGGCATGGAAGGCCGGGTCACCTGGACGGGCAGCCCGGAGGAACTGGACGATGTGGCCCGCCGGTGGCGCGAGTCCGGTGCCACTCACATCGCCATCAACACGATGGGAGCAGGGCTGCGCTCGGCCGACGAACATCTCGCCGCACTGGAGATCGCGGCCGACACGCTCGGGCTGCGTAAAGGCTAGGCCGGGGCTTGTCTCCGAAGGGTCAGAGGGAGGTCAAGTCGCTACGGGCCAGGATGCGCAGGTGCTCCAGCATGTCGTGGGGGGTGTCGGCGAGCGGCTGGACGCAGACGTGGTCCGCGCCGGCGTTGTGGTGGGCCCGTACCCGCTCGATGATCGTCTCCGGGTCGCCCCACGCCACGATGGCATCGACCAAGGCGTTACTGCCGCCGTCGGCCAGGTCCTTGTCATCCCAGCCCAGATCGCGCAGGTTGTTCGCATAGTTCGGCAGGCGAAGGTAGCCCGACGTGAAACGGCGGGCGGTCCGCCGTGCCCGCTCCGGATCGGCGTCGAGCACGACCGTCTGTTCCGGTGCCAGCACGGGATCGGGGCCGAGGATCGCACGAGCGCGTGCGGTGTGCTCGGGGGTGACGAAATAGGGATGTGCGCCGTGGGTGCGCTGCGCGGCGAGTTCCAGCATCCTGGTCCGGAGTGCGGCCAGCATCCGCGGAGCCGGTTCCGGCAGCGGGCCGCCGTACTCCGTCGCGTCCATGGCGTCGAGATAGGCACGCATCGCTGACACCGGCTTGCGGTAGTCGTGGCCTCTCGCCGACACCATGGGCGCGTGGCTCACGCCCAGCCCGAACACGAACCGGCCGTCGTACGCCTCCGCAAGGGCGTTCGCGCCGTTCGAGGCGGCGGTGGCGTCGCGGGCCCAGATGTTGGCGATGCCGGTGGCGATCATCATGCGCTGCGTCGCGCCCAGCAGGATCGCCGAATGGACCAGCGCCTCCTTGCCCTTCGGACTTTCGCCGATCCACAACGTTCCGAAGCCCAGACCCTCCACTTCGGCGGCCGCCTCCCGCTCGAACGAAGCCGGCTCTCCGCTCAGCGTGCTGTTCCAGACCCCTACCCGCCCCATGCGCCGCTTCAGCACCGCGACATCGACGCTCGTACCGGGCATCGCAACTCACCGCCTCGCTCGCTTGTCCCAACAGGGTATTCGGCTCATCGTCGGGGCACGTTAACGCCCGATTCATGGCTTGCCGTTTTCCCGGCCATTCGAGCCGCCGTGGTGCGGCTGGCCGCACCTGGTCGGTGCGGGTGGCGCGGGTCAGGACGGGGGCTGGCTTGCTTCCGGCGCGCGGGTCCGCGACCGCACACTCGTCCGGTGAGACAGGGCCGTCCGGCAAGGGGGCGGCCTCCCCGGATGAGAGCGAGCAGATCGTGAACGTCGTCACCGCAGCGAGGTGGGTCGCCGCCGCCGAAAGTGTGATCATGGCCGGGTACCTGGCCGTCGACGGCGCCCACCGGCCGAACAACATGTTCCTGTGGCCGGACATCGCCGTGGCCGTGTTCCTGGCGGTCGCGGCCGCGCTGCCGCACCGGCTCGCGCGCCCAGCCATGATCTTCGCCTTCGGCTGGGCGGGCGGTGTCATCACGGTCTCCATCTTCAGCTACGTCGTGCGCGGCGAGTTCGCCTGGCCGAACCTGGGCATCGTGGTGGCCGCCGTCACCATGGCGGCGCTGCTCATCAGGCAGCTCGCGCCTGCCCCGCTCTCCCAGGAACGGGCCGGGGCGACCAGGTGAACGGCGCCCGCAAGAGCCTGTGCCGGCGCGTCACCGGTCCTCACCTGCGGTACCACTCGGTAACCGCTGCTGACCTGCGGAAATGCCCGTCGGGGACACTGCCGCGCCGCCGGGGTGGCGGCGTTTGCGTTTTGCGGCATTTATTGGGAATTAGTGGGGTATGTCGCGTTCTTGGGTGCCCACCGCGGCAGGGTTCCTGGCGCTGCTGGTCGGCGTCCTGAACATTTGGCGTACGGTGAACCCACCCTTCACGCGGACCCGGTTCGCCGAGCTGACAAGCGTCCTGCCGGGCGTGGTCGGTCCGCTGGCCGGTGCGACGTCCCTGGTCGCGGGCGTTCTGCTGATCATGATCGCGCATGGCCTGCGGCGCCGGAAGGCGCGCGCCTGGCGGCTCATCATGGTGCTCCTGCCGGTGAGTGCGCTGGCCGAATGGGTGCGATGGGCGCACTTCATCACCGCCGCGCTCACCATAGTGATCTTTTTCGTGCTCCTGGCCGCCCGGAAGGAGTTCTACGCACTGTCCGACCCGCGGACCCGGTGGCGAGCCCTATGGGCGCTGCTGCTGCTGAGCATGGTCGACGTCGCCATCGGCTGGGGAGTGCTGAACGCCCACTCCCGCGCCATCGCAGACGAGCCCGGCCCCGGTGACCGGATCGAACACGTGCTGCTCGGCCTGTTCGGAGTGTCAGGACCGATCCGCTTCACCACCGCGCACGCCGCCGACCTGGTGTACTTCCCCCTGGCCGCCCTGGGCGCGCTCACCGCGGTCACGACCCTGTACCTGGCGTTGCGCCCGGAAAGACCGGTCGCCGAATTGACCCCCGAACAGGAACAGGCCGTACGAGGTCTGCTCAGGCGGCACGGGGCGGGCGATTCGCTGGGCTATTTCGCCCTACGCCGCGACAAGAGCGTGATCTTCTCCCCGACCGGCAAGGCGGTGATCGCCTACCGGGTGGTGGCGGGGGTCATGCTGGCCAGCGGCGATCCGATCGGCGACGTCGAGGCGTGGCCGGGAGCGATCAGGGAGTTCATGACGAAGGCCAGGCGGCATGCCTGGGTGCCGGCCGTGATCGGCTGCAGCGAGACCGGCGGGAAGGTCTGGAGCAGGGAAGCCGAGCTGTCCGCGCTGGAGATCGGGGACGAGGCCATCGTGGAGGCGGCCGAGTTCCGTCTCGAGGGCAGGGCGATGCGGAATGTACGGCAGATGGCACACCGTACCGAACGTGCCGGCTACGCCTGCGAGATCCGTCGAGTCGGGGAACTGGAGACACAAGAGCGGGACCGGCTCCGGCGCGCGGCACAAGCGTGGCGCGACAGCGCGAACGAGCGGGGTTTCTCCATGGCCCTGGGCCGCATCGGCGATGCCGCCGACCCCGAGTGCATGGTGGCCACCGCGCACAAGATGCCGGATGAGAAGGGCATCCCACCATGGGGTGACCTGCGGGCGATGTTGCACTTCGTCCCCTGGGGCACGCACGGGCTCTCGTTGGACCTGATGCGCCGCGACCGCGGCGGTGATCCCGGGCTCAACGAGTGGCTGATCATGAAACTGTTGCAGGCGGCCCCGGAGTATGGCGTGACCTCCGTCTCGCTCAACTTCGCCATGTTCCGCGCGGTGCTGGCCAGGGGGGAACGCCTGGGTGCCGGCCCCATGCTGCGTGCGTGGCGGGACATGTTGATCTTCTTGTCCCGGTGGTTCCAGATCGAGTCGCTGTACAGGTTCAACGCGAAGTTCCAGCCCCGCTGGGAGCCTCGGTTCCTGATCTATCCGGCTACCCGCGACCTTCTCCGGATAAGCTTCGCCGCTCTCCAGGCCGAGGCATTCATCCCCTACGGCGTGTTCTCGCCCCGGACCGTCATACGTTCGGTCCGCGTCGCCGCCAGCCGACGCGCCCGGCCGCCGTGACAGAGCACCACGCGGTACGGGTCCTGCCGCGGATCGACGACCTGCCGCCGCTGCCCGCGGAACCGGCGCTGGCCGTGTCGAGCTGCGCGGCAACCTCGTCCTCTACACCCGGGCGAACAAGCCCCTGTGGACCACGCCGACGGCAGACCAGCCCGGCGCGAAGGCAACCATGCAGCGCGACGGCAACCTGGTCGTCTACACCGCCTCGGACAGGTCGCTGTGGAACGCCGACACCGCGCGCAACCCCGGTGCCTACCTGGCGGTGCAGAACGACGGCGAGATCGTTGTCTACACCAGGGACAACAAGCCCCTCTGGTCGCCTCGGCTGACCGCCAGGCGATCTTCTCGCAGACTGTGGGGTCTGAACACCCCCTCACGCCTCCAGGGTGAAGATCATCCAGGACTGATCCGGAGCCAGGCCGGCCAGTTCGCGCCCGCACTCCTGGAGCACCTGCGGGCCCGAGGTGATGTGCGCGGTGCCGGCGTGGACGTCCCGGAACAGCCGCTGGATCAGCCCGTCGCGCAGCGCCGAGGTGCCGCCCGACGCGTAGACGAATCGGGCCACCTCGGCGAGCGTCGACGTGACGTGGTTGAGCGCGAGCCGCACCATCGTCTCCTGCCGTACGTCGAGCGTCCGGCCCGAGTCCAGGGTGCGTTCCGTGTCGTCCCACGTCTCCAGCACCAGGGCCTTGGCCGCGCGGAACTTCGCCTCGGCGCGGGCGAAGTCGGCGTGGAAGGCATCGCTGTCCGCGATCTGGCCGGGCCGCCCGGCCCGCGCCCCGGCGTAGCAGATCAGCTCGTCGAGCAGCCGCCGGCCGACGCCGAGTGCCCAGCCGGAGTGGCAGATCAGCGCCTGGTCCAGCACGCCGAGCCGGTAGATCGCGCCGCCGCGGAGCGGCTCGTTCTCGGTGAAGATGTGCGTCTGCGACTCCGGCACGAAGGCGCCGTCGATGGAGTAGTCGATGCTGCCCGTCGCGCGCAGCCCCAGGACGTCCCAGTTGCCGAGCATCTTGACGTCTTCGAGCGGGGTGATGAAGATCCGGACCTCGTCGGTGCCCTCGACGGCGCCCAGGCTGTGGGCGTACTGGGCGTGCAGCATGCCCGAGGCGAAACCCCACTGCCCGCTGAGGCGGAAACCGCCGTCTTCGCGTACGGCGGTGCCCGGCCGGGTGCCCTGGCCCGCGATGAGCGGCATCCGCGGGCCCTTGAAGATCCGCTCGACGGCGTCGTCGCCCAGGTAGGCGCCGGCCGTACCGTTCTCCAGGGTGGTGGCCATGACCACCCAGCCCGTTGAGGGGTCGGCGTACGAGAGTTCCTCGAAGACGGCGAGCAGTTCTCTGGGGGACAGCTCGGCGCCGCCGAGCGGCGCGGGGACCCATATGCCGAAAAGTCCTGCCTCGTGCAGGGCGTCCACGACGGGGGTGGTGAGCCTGCCCTGCGCCTCGGCCGTGGCCGCCTCGCGCTCGATCAGCGGGCGCAGGTCGCGGGCTCGGTCCAGCAGGGTGGTACTCGTGCCGGCGGTGTGCAGTCGCGGCGTATCGCTCATTTCCAGGTGCTCCTGTTCCTGATCGTCGGCGCTCTTACTCCGTCAGATCACGTAAGTGCCGCGTTGTCCAGAGCCCGTCCACAACCTGTCCGCCACGCCCGAGTACGTCCTGCACCTCCCTGACGGCGGCGGCACGCGCCGCCGCTCACGGCTTGAGCTGCTCACCCGGTGTGGGCGGCCGGGACCCAGACCCGCATCGTCGACGGTCCGCGATTCGCCCAGAGCCGGTAGGGGATCGCGGTGACCTCCTGTGGCCGTCCGCTCGATGCCGGGATCTCGGAGACGTCGCTCCAGCCGACGCCTTGCCAAGCCGAGTCGTCGCGCAGCCGTCCGTCGAGGCGCACCACGGTCGTGCCGCCGAACAGTTCCTCGTCCCGCTCGACCCGGAGGTCCCCGCCGACGAGGAGTTCGACCGTGTCGAGATCCAGTTCACCGCCGACGCTTTCCAGGCAGAAGACGACGGGGCCGCGCTCGATCGCGACCTGGCCGCGCACGGCGTCCACCGCGGGGTGCGCGGCGGTCACCCGCGCCGGCATGGGCAGATCGAGTACGACGACGTCGCCCGGCGCCCACACGCGCTCCACGACGACGTAGCCGCGCGCGTCGCGCTCGACGGGTACGTGTTCGCCCGCGACGATGAGTGCCGGCCGGTGGCACCAGGACGGCACGCGCAGGGACAGCGTCCACGGTTGCGTAATCGACCTTTCGACTGTCACGGCGATGACGCCGTCCTCGGGGTACTCCGTCGCCACCGACACCGCCACCTCGCCGGCCGCCAGCTCAGTGTGCACGCTGGACGGGGTGTAGAGGTGCAGTTGTATCCCGTGGTCGTCGGTGGTGGCGAGGTATCCGTCGAGCGAGGCGATCGTGCGCATGATGTTCGGCGGGCAGCAGGCGACGTCGAACCATTCGGCGCGGGTGCCGGGGGCGTCCGTGCGGAGCGGCTTGCCTCCGGCAGGGGCCGCGGGCCGCGGCGAGCGACGCTGCAGTGGGTTGACGTAGCAGAATCCGTCGCGGCTCACCGAGGTCGAGCCGGAGAACGCGTTGTACAGGATGCGCTCGATGAGGTCGGCGTAGGCGCCGTCCCCAGTGGCCAGCAGGAGACGCCAGCTCAGCATGATGCCGGCGATCGACGCGCAGGTCTCGCCGTAGCTGAGGTCCGGCGGCAGCTCGAAACGGTCCCCGAAGGCCTCGCCTTCGAAGCGGGATCCGACGGCGCCCGTGAGGTAGGTCTTCTCGGCGACCATGGAGCGCCACTGGCTCTGCGCCGCGTGCAGCAGCGCGTCCTCGCCGGTCTCGAGATAGACGTCGACGACCCCGGCGAGCAGGTAGAGCGCCCGCACGGCGTGGCCGACCACCGTGTGCTGGTCGCGTACGGGCACGGTGTCCTGGAAGTAGGCCGGGCCGAACGGTCCCGCACCGATCACTCCGTGTCCGCGCACGTCGATGAGCTGCTTGGCGAGGTCGAGGTAGTCGCGCTCGCGGGTGTGGCGATACAGCTCGACGAGGGCGGTCTCGATCTCGGGATGTCCGTCGGTGTCACCGCGGCGGCCGTCGCCGAACTCGGCCACGAGGTGGTCGGCGAAGCGCCGGCCGATCGCGAGCAGGCTTTCATCGCCTGTCGTCCGCGTGAGGGCGATGCCGGCCTGGATGAGGTGGCCGGCACAGTAGAGCTCGTGTCCGCGGGTGAGGTTCGCGTACCGCTGCTCGAGCCCGGCCTGGACGAACGTGTTGAGGTAGCCGTCGTCCCCCTGCACCTGCTCGAGCAGCGCGACGGAGTGGGCGACGAAGGCGCTGAGTTCCGCGGACGGCCCGCGCGACAGGTCCCAGCCAATGCCTTCGAGCACTTTGTACAGGTCGGAGTCGCAGAACACCCAGCCGCGCCGCTCCGCGGTGACCGAGGAGTCCACGAGCCGCCGGAAGTTGTCCAGCACTCCGTCCTTCTCCAGCCAGCGCAACGCGTGCGGCGTGGTCACCGCGCGGTTGTCGCGCTGCCACCGCGCCCAGTAGCCGCCGGTGACGCGCGCCCGCCCGATCGAGATCGGCCGCAGCGCCAGGCGCGCGCCGGAGCGGGGTGAGCAGGGCGCGACGATCTCGTCCAGCGGGGCATCTGTCGTCATCAGCGGGCCTTTCCGTTCGGAGGGGTGGTCAGCCGCGCAACGCGCCGTTGAGCAGGCCGTTGACGTAATAGCGATGCAGTACGAGGTAGAGCACGATGCACGGGATCATCGCGACGACGATGCCGGCCTGCAGCGCGCCGAAGTCGATCTGGCCGAAGGTGCCCTCGCGCACGCTGACGAGCATGAGCGGCAGCGTGAACTTCTCGCCGGTGCTGAGGAAGATGAGCGGCGCGAGGAACTCGTTCCACGAGGCGAGGAAGGCGAAAAGGCCCACGGTCACCACGCCGGGCGTCACGATGCGCAGCGAGACGTGCCGCAGCGCCCCGAGCGGGCCGGCGCCGTCGAGGAACGCGGCCTCCTCGAGTTCGCGCGGTATCGAGTCGAAGGCGTTGCGCATGATGAGAACGCCGAACGGCAGCTGGAACATCACCAGCACGAGCCCCAGGCCGATCAGCGAGTCCTGCAGCCCGAACACGCCGAGCAGGATGTAGAGCGGCAGCAGCATCGTCGCGTACGGAACCATGAGGATCGCCAGGATGGTGACGAAGGTGAGGTTCTTGCCCCTGAACTCGTAGCGCGAGAAGCCGTAGCCCGCAAGTACCGAGATGACGACCGTGCCGGCGACGGTGATGAGCGCGACGATGAGGCTGTTACCCGCGTAGGCGGAGAGCCCCGCGCCATATTTGCCGAGCGTCTCGTAGCTGCCCAGCGAGAGCGAGCGCGGCAGGAAGGTCGGCGGGATCGTGTTCGCCTCGGCCGGGCTCTTCAGCGAGTTGAGCACCGCCCAGATGAGCGGGAAGAGGAAGAGCGCGGCCAGGATTCCCGCGACGAGGTGAAACGCGCTCGTCTTGGCGCCCGACCAGAGCGTGAACGGGGCTGATGCGGTACGGGTGACCATGGTCAGACGTCCTTCCTGCGCAACAGCGGGAGCTGGACCGCGCTGATGATGAGCAGCACCACGAGCAGCACGACCGACAGCGCCGCGGCCTTGCCCATGTCGAAGTTGACGAAGGCCGTGTTGTAGACGGCGAAGACGACGCTCACCGTGCTGTTGTCCGGCCCTCCCTTGGTGAGGATGAGGAACTGGTCGAAGGCCAGCAGCGACCCGGTCACCGAGAGGATGAAGAGCAGCGCGAGCGTCGGCCGTACGGACGGGATGGTGATGTAGCGCAGCTGCTGCAACCGGCTCGCCCCGTCGACGCGCGCGGCCTCGTAGAGCTGGGGCGGGATCGACTGCAGGCCCATGAGCAGCACGATCACCTGAAAGCCCATGAACTTCCAGGAGACGAGGATGATGATCGACCAGAACGCGAGCGTCGGGGTCGCCAGGAACGCGACGGGCCGCTCCACGAGGTGCAGGCCGACGAGCACCTGGTTGAAGACGCCGATGACGGAGTCGGAGTCGACGAACCAGAGCAGGGTGGCCGCGGCCGTGCCGACGACGTACGGCAGGAAGTAGCTCGTACGGTAGAACTTCGCCCCGCGCCTGCGGCTGTTCGCGATCGCGACGAGCACGAACGAGATGAGGAACATGACGACCGTCGTCACCGCGGTGTAGACGAGAGTGAACCCGATCGCCTTGGTGAAGACGCTGTTGCGCGGGATCGCGAGGTAGTTGTCGAGCCCGGTGAAGCTCGGCGTGCCGAGCAGCGGATAGTCCTGGAACGACATCCAGATGAGGATGCCGAGCGGGATCAGGAAGAGTATGAGCGTGATGAGGCCGGCCGGGGCGACGAAGAGCGCCCCGGTCCGCGCGGCCGGCGATGTTCGTTTGGAGACTGCCATCGTCCCCTCCTCGTTCCCGTGCAGGCGGTGCCGCCCTCTCCCCAGGAGGACAGCAGCGCGGGGGTTGGTGCTATTGCGCGCTGTCCAGCGCCGACTGGATCGTCTGCTGGCCCGTCTTGACGGCGTCATCCGGCTTGGCGCCGAAGACGGCGCCGCGGACCATCGCGATCCACGGCCCGGTCGGGTCGTTGAACGCCTGGCCGAAGGGCAGCGCGAACGGGGTCTTGCCGGTGGCGACGCCGTCCATGATGAACTTCGTGCGCGGGTCCTTGGCGGTGTACTGGTTGCCCGCCAGGTCCGTGCGGACGGGCAGGTCACCGTTCTTCGCGACGATGTCGACCTGTTGCTGCTCCTGGAGCGTCCACTGGAGGAAGTCCCACGCGGCATCCGCGTGCTCGGACGAAGCCGAGATCGCGGCCGAGTCGCCCCCGACGAAGGTCGAGCCGCCCGAGCCGTCCGGCGCCATGAGGTGCGCGACGCCCCAGTCGAAGGAGTCCTGCTTCTGCAGCGCGCCGACGATCGCCGAGCCCTGCGCCATCATGCCGACATTTCCGGACTCGAAGTTGTTGGCCCAGGTCGAGCCGTCCTGCGTCATGGCGTTGGAGGGCATCACGCCCGCGTCCCACAGTTGCTTGTACAGGGCGAAGACCTGCTTGACGGTGTCGTTGTCGAAGTTCGCCTTCTTGCCCTGCTCGGCGAGGACGTCGACGCCGCCCGCCCACATGTACGGGAACATCGTGTACGCGGTGCAGCCGCCGCAGTTACCGCCGAAGTCGAAGCCGTAGGTGTCCGGTCCGAGCGCGCGGATCGCCTTGGCGTCGGCGAGCAACTCGGTGAAGTTCGCCGGCGGCTTGTCCGGGTCCAGGCCGGCCTTCTTGAACAGCGTCTTGTTGTAGAAGAGCACCGAGGAGGCGAGCTTGTGCGGGATGCCGTACTCCTTGCCGTTCCACGTGCCGGCCGCGATGTGCGCGGGCGCGATGCCGCCGGCGAACGGCAGCGCCTTGATCCGGTTCGTCAGGTCGAGGAAGACGCCCTTGCTCGTGTAGTTGGGCATGTAGACGACGTCGGAGACGACGATGTCCGGCAGCGCGTGGGCGCCCGCGGCGGTCCCGACCTTCTGCAGGAAGCCGTCGTCGGGGATGCCGGTGACCTTGACCTGGTTCTTGTGCGTCTTGTTGTAGGCGTTCACGAGGTTGGTGGTGAACGCCTCGGTGGGTGAGGCGACCCAGAGCGTGACGGTCTGCGGACCGCTGTCCGACCCCGATCCCGACCCCGAGCCCGAGCAGGCGGCGACGCCGAGGAGGACGAGAGCGGTGCCGAAGGCCGGCAGGGCGCCCCTTCTGAACGGTATACGTGTGTATCCCATGGCGCACTTCCTTGTCGTGAAGGGCATCTGACACCTGACGCCTGACATCAGACGTCTGTTGGGAGATCTTAGCGACGCGATCCAGCTCTCCACCAGCTATCGGCCGCCCTCAAGCTTGCGGCTGCGCTGCTCCAGGCCACGCTCGCCGTACGGGTAGTCACCGGTGACGGGTGCGCTCGCCGCCCCGAGCAGGGCGAGTTCGCCGGCCTCGAGCACCAGGTCGAAGGCCGCCAGGTTGTCCTCCAGTTGCTGGAGGGTACGCGCTCCGAGGATCACGGAGGACACGGCCGGTTGCGCGGCGATCCACGCCAGGGCGACGCGGCTGGACGGCACCCCCCGCCGCTCCGCGATCTCCCCGAGCGCGCCGAGCGCCGCCTGGACCTGTTCCAGCCGCGCGACCGGCAGCCCGTCGAGCGGCCGCCTGCCGGTGAGCACGCCCGCCGCGAGCGGGGACCAGACGAGCAGTCCCAGGCCGTTCGCCTGGAGCGCGGGCATGATCTCCCACTCCAGCTCGCGAGTGAGCAGGTTGTACTGCGCCTGCAGGGCACTCGGGCCGATGAGGCCGCCGAAGGACGCGACGTCGACGACGCGCTGCACCTGCCAGGCGGTGAAGTTGGAGAGTCCCACGTAGTGGATCTTGCCCGCCCGCACGGCGTCGTCGAGGAAGCGGAGAGTCTCCTCGATCGGGGTGTGCGGGTCGAAGGAGTGCGCCTGATAGAGGTCGATCGTCTCGACGCCGAGCCGTTCGAGCGAAGCGTCGAGGGCCTGGGCCAGGTGCTTGCGAGACAGTCCGACATCGTTGGTGCCGGGCCCCGTCGGGAACCGCGCCTTCGTCGCGAGCACGATCTCGTCGCGCACGTGCGCAGGCTTGCTCGCGAGCCAGCGGCCGACGATGTGCTCGCTCGCGCCGCCACCGTAGGCGTCGGCGGTGTCCAGGAGCGTGCCTCCGGCCTGGGTGAAGCGGTCGAGCTGCGCGAAGGCCTCGGGCTCCGCCGTCTGCTGCCCGAAGGTCATCGTGCCCAGCGCGACGCGGGAGATCGAGCATCCGGACGAGCCCAGGGTGGTGTGGCGCATCAGGCGGCCTCGGGGTCGTCGTGCCGGGGCGACAGCAGGGTGACGACGGAGGAGTCGTCGCGCGCCCCGAGCCCATGGCTGTCGGCGAGCAGGTAGAGCTGCTCGGCCGCCGCGGCGAGCGGGGTCGCGACGTGTGTCTGGCGGGCGACCTCGGTGACGATGCTCATGTCCTTGACGAAGATGTCGAGACGCGACTTCACCTCCGCGCCGTCGCCGTACGCCTGCAGCATGCGCGGGCCGCGGTCGGCGAACATGAAGGAGCCGCCCGCCCCTTGCGAGAGCGCGGAGATGACGGTCCGCGGATCGACCCCGAGCCCGCGGGCGAGCGCGATCGCCTCGGCCGCCGCTGCGATGTGCACGCCGGCGAGCAGCTGGTTGATCGTCTTGAAGACCTGGCCATCGCCCGCCGCGCCGCCGACGATCGTGAGCGTCGAGGCGAGCCGTTCGAGCACGGGCCGGGCGAGCGCGAGCGCCTCGGCCGCCGCGCCGACGAGCACGAGCAGGTCGCCCTCGCCCGCGCGCACGGGTCCGCCGCTCACCGGAGCGTCGACGAGGCCGATGCCCGAACTCGCCAGCCGCTCTGCGATCACTCGTACGGCCGCGGGCCCGATGGTGCTCGTCAGCAGCACGACCCCACGGAACCCGGCGCCCACCACGCCGCCGGCCCCGAACAGGGCCGCCTCGACCTGCGCCTGGTCGCGCACGGCCAGCACGACGACGTCGCTGCCGGCCGCCGCCTCCGCCGCGCTTCCTGCGGCCGTCGCGCCGCCCTGGACGGCGGCACTCAGCCGGGACTCGTCGATGTCGTAGGCGCGGACGGGGAAGGCGCCGGCGAGCCGCAGCGCCATGGGCAGGCCGATGGCCCCCAGCCCGATGTGCGCGACGCGCGATGCTGCTGGTGACATGGACTATTCCTTTCTCAGGCGGTCGGTGACATCGGCCAGGGCCTCGTCGTCACCGACGTTCCCCGCGAAGACGACGTAGGGCAGGCCCGCGGAGCGGCCCTCGGCCGCGACCCACAAGGAGACGATGCCGGGCAGCAGCGTGCCGAGCACCCGGGCTCGTACGATGCCGAGCCCGTCGGTCGCGACGTCCGAGGAGGTGATGCCGCCCTTCGCGATGACGAAGGCGGGGCGCACCCGGGCCGTGACGCCGCGCACCACGCGCACGACGCCCGCGCTGATCGTGCGCGAGAGCGCGAGGTTCGCCTCGCCCGAGCCGGCGGTGAGCAGCACCCGGCTCGTCGAGAGCACGACCTCCTCGCTCGCGAGCAGCGCGACGACCCGCTCCACGACCTCGGCGACGTAGGCCTCGACACCGCCGGGGTCGAGCAGCCGATCGCTCTCCAGCTCGATGAGGGGAGCCGGCAGGCGCGTCCGCAGGCGGTCAAGCTGCCGGGTGGTCTGCGCGACGTGCGAGCCGACGACGACGAGGCCGTGGGCGGTCGCGGAATCCGTGAGCGAGCGCAGCCGCGCGTCGTCGATCGGCGGCACGGCCACCTGCCCGCTGCGCGAGCGGACGAACGAGGGGCCCACCCGGTAGACGAACGTTTTGCCCATCCGCTCCGCTTCGACGAGGGCGAGCGTGAGCATCCGCAGGTCGTCATCGCAGGCGGCGTCGACCGCGACGGGACGTCCCGCATCGAGGGAGGTCAGGCGGGCCACGAGAGCCGGCAGATCGCCCGACCGCAGCTCGCGCAGCGTTATCACGGGAACCTCGCGCCGCGGGATCGCGCCGCCGCTCTTCTCCTCGACCCAGGCGGGCAACGCCGACGCGCGATAGCCGAACGTCGCGTCCCGGGCGAACTCGCTCTCGCCGACGGGGAGCAGGCCTCCGGTGGTGCGGAGCCAGTGCTCGCCGTCGACCGTGACGCGGCCCGCGTCGATGTAGGCGGGGGCGAGCACGACCGCGTCCACCTGCCGGTCCAGCGTCTCGGCGATGACGTCGGTCTCCAGCGGGAAGTGGCCGCGCAGCGTCGAGTCACCGCGGCTGGCGAAGACGACCTCGACTCCCTCCAGCGCGGCGGCCTCCAGACTGGCCCGTACGACCTCGCGGTCTCGTGCCGCCGCGTCGGCGGCGGCCATGCCACGTGTGTTGACCAGCACGAACACCGCCGGAGCGCCCTGTGCGAGCGCCCATCGGAGGTCGCCGACGGACCAGCGCGTCAGCACGGGCAGGCCGGAGACGGTCTGAGTGCCGGTGGGATCGTCATCGAGCACGATCATGCGGCGACCGGACGCCACCGCCGCCGCGAGTTGCTCTGGGGAGACCTCGAAGGCCGGCGGCTGACCGTCGAGCACGTCCTCGATCGGACGGGTCGATTCCTTCGTGCTCACTCCGGGCCGTCCAGGACGTGTTGCCTGAGGTCGCGCTGCGTCTGCCGCATGTGCGCTTCCATCGCCAGGCGCGCCATCTCGCTGTCGCCCGCGGTGAGCGCGCTGATGATCTTGGCGTGTTCCTCGATGGCGTTCCGCTGGATCTCCGGGACCGCCGAGGTCTGACGCCTGGCCTCGATGAGCAGCGGGCCGAAGGGGCCGAAGAGCAGAGGCACGAAGACGTTACCGCTCGCGTGCATGATGACATCGTGGAAACGGATGTCCGCGTCAACGAAACGGGTGACGTCCCCGTCCGCCGAGGCCGCGCGCATCTCCTTGAGTTGCACGCCCAGCTGTACGAGGTCGTCCTCGGATCTGCGTTCCGCGGCGAGCTGCACGGCACCGATCTCGATCATCCTGCGTGCCTCGAGCAGGCGCTCGGGCACGAGCCCGAGGTTCTTCGACGGCGTCGCGGAGGCCCGGACGACCGCCTCGAGCGACGTCCATTCCTCTGGCGGGTTCACCTCGGTGCCGCGACCTCGGCGGATGCGCACGACGTTCTGGGTGCGCAGGATGCGGATCGCCTCACGGATGGTGAGCCGGCTCACGCCGTAGGAGCCGGCGAGTTCGCCCTCAGGAGGCAGTGGCCGGCTCGGGGTCAGCCGCCCGTCGATGATCTCCTGGAACAAACGTTCCGCGATGCTCTCGGCAAGTGTCACGAGCGGCTCCCTTTGACCCATCCAGACACCTGACGTCTGATGTCTGGCATCACCGTAACTTAGCGCCTGCCGGGTCGCAAGGAGGAGTCTCAGGTCAGCGCGGCGGCGACCCGCTGCCGCAGCAGAGCCTCATGGCCGGGGTCGGTGCACAGAGTCACGGTCAGCCCGGCCTCGGCGGCGACGGCGAGGACCGCCAGCAAGGTGGCGAGCTGGTCGGGAGGCTCGGTGCTGAGCAGTTCCTCGGCGTGCTCCACGATCAGGGTGATGGCGCCGGTATCGCGCAGGGAGTCGGTGAGCGCGTCCCAATTGCGGCCGAAGTAGCCGGGGAGGCGCAGAGCCCGCGCCGCCTCCTCGAAGAAGGCGGCGCGGGTCCGGCAAGCCCGCCCGTCCACCACCGCCGGTGCCGGGTTGGTGGACACCGTCAGCCAGTACGGCAGCGGACGCGCGGCGGAGGTCATGGAGTTCCTAGAGCCGGTAGAAGTCGGTGTAGTGGTTGGGCGAGAACCACGTCACGCCGGTGCTGCGGTTGACGACGATCCGGTACGCGTCACGCGCGGCACCCCGCGCCCGGGAGTACACGTCGTACTCGTAGTAGGTGGCGCCGCTGGGGAGCTGGCCCTCGCGGTTGTAGAAGCGTCCGCCCGTGTAGTTGTACCTGCCGTCCGGCCAGGAGTACCAGCCGCTGCTGGTGGGGTAGCCCTTGGCAGCCCAGATCGACTTGGCCGAGCGCGCGTCGGCGCACCGCGAGATGGTGCAGGAGCTGTAGACCGCGGCGTTGGCGGGGGTGATGCCCGCCAGGCCGACGAGGGACACGATGGCGGCGAGGATGACGGTGAGCCTTACCGGCCAGGCTGGTCCGGGGCGTTGCGGAGTGTGCACGAATCCTCCTTGTGGGGGGTGCGACGGGACACTGTAAAGATCATCGCTGATCTCATGTCAAATAACGACAAAGATCGCCAAAGGGATGGTGAACACTTCGCGGACAGCTCAGACCAGCCCGGCGGTCAGCGGGTCCGGAGGAGATGCACCTCCTGGGTCACGTCGCGCTGGGTGCGGGTGGCCGAGCGGTCGGTGGTGAAGACGACCACGCCCCGGTCGGCGGCGGGCCAGGTGTTGTTGCCCGGCGTGGTGAGCTGTTCGGCGGCGGTCCAGCCGGTGCTCTCGCGCCGGGAGGTGAAGACCTTCCAGCGCCAGTCGGCCGAGCGGGAGTCGTACCACACGGCGCGTACGGTCTTGTCGCGGTCCTGGCTGAGGCGCGGACGCTGGCTCATCGCGTCCGGGGCGAGCCCGACCTGCTCCGACGGCGACCAGGTGCGGCCGCCGTCGGCCGACCGGGAGGCGCGCAGCGACAGGTTGGTGCCGGAGCTGCGCAGCACCCTGGTCTCCCAGATGACCACGAACCCGCCGTCGCCGTCGGCGGCGATGCTCGGGTGCCGGTCGGCCACGTCGGTGGCCGCGCTCACCTGTGCCGGCTCGCTCCAGGCGCCGTCGGACCGGACCGCAGCAAGGATCTGCCAGTTGTCCGGGTCGGTGCCACCGGGCTGCTCGCCCGGCTTGGGGGTGTGCCCGGTCCACAGCGGGTCCGGGTCGAAGCGGTTGTCCTGCCAGGTGACGACGGCCCGCCCGTCCCGGCCGACCGCGACCGAGGGGAACAGCGACGCGGGGAAGCGCGGCGAGCGCGCGTCCTGCGGCGTGCCGAGGTCCACGTTCTTGCCCGGCGCGGAGAGGTTGACCGGGGCCTGGTCCACGCCGACGACCTGCGCGTACACGTCGAAGGGCCCGCGGCCGTTGTCCGCCCACACCACCACGGGGTGCCGGGCGTCCAGCAGGGCGAGGTCGGGGTGCACGGCCCGGCCCGAGCCGCTGGACAACCGAACGGCGGGCTCGAACGTATGGCCGCCGTTCCGGCTGTGGCGCAGCAGGATCACCGGCCGGTGCGGCTGCTCCTTGCCGAGCTCGTCCTGCCACACCACCCAGACGTCGTCCCCGGAGACCGCGATCCGCGGGAATCGGGCGGTGGGTGAGTCACCAGAGAGGGTCACGGTGTGGTGCCCGTCCGGTCGCCGGTACATCACCGAGGTGCGGGAGTCGTCGTGGACCTCGGCGACCACGTGCGTGCTGTCCCCGTCCACGGCCACGTCGGCGAAGCCGGTGAACCGGCCGGCGCCGCCGATCGCCAGGCTCGCCCGGTCGCCGCCGCGGGGCGCCGGGGGGAGGGCGATCTCGGGAGCCGGCTTGGCGGGCGCCCCGACCGAGATGAACACCGGGGAGGTCGCGCCGCGCAACTGGTCGGGCAGGTTCGGGTCGGCGTCACGGCCGGACAGCGCGCCCGGCGCGCGTACCTCCGCGCGGTACCAGGTGTGCGTGCCCTTGAGGGAGACGGGCAGGTGGTAGGTCTCGTCGTCCGAGCCCGGCGTGTACGTCGCCACCGGCCCGGCCGAGCGGCCCGGCGAGGCGTACACGAGCACGCGGGCGCCGGCCCCGTGCTGGACGCGGACCCGGAGGGACGCCTTCTTCGGCAGCCGGTCGTCCCGCAGGACGATCTCGTCACCGCCGAGCGCCTCGTACTTGCCGTCGCCGTCGAGGTCGGCCTCGATGGTCACGAAGGGGCCGGTCCGGTGGTAGGAGACCGTCGTACGGCCGGCCCGCAGCGCGTCCAGGATGCCGCGTACCGAGCGTTCGGCCGCGAACACCCAGGTCGTGGGCTGGCCGGGTCCGGCGGTGCCCCACAGTTCCCGGAAGTGGCAGTCGCTCGCGGCGACCGCGCCGAACCGGAACCCGGCGTTCCACCGGTTCTCCGTGTAGTCGATCTGAGCGTCCGGGTCGGAGGCGACGTTCCACACCTCGACGGTGTTCATCCCCTGGGCGCTGGCGTTGTCGTTCGGCCCGCCGTCAGGCGTGTACTCGCCGTCGTCGGGGTGGGCCGTGGACCAGACGGCGTCCTGGGCGTGGGCGTCCCAGATCGACTGCTGCACGTGCCGGAAGGCAGGCGAGCCAGGCGGGTTCGCCCCGTCCACCACCGTGTCCACCGCGCCGAGCACGATCGCGTGCGGCGATCCGTTCGCCTCCTCGCCGGGCACGAGGAGCAGCTTGGACGACTGCCACTGCGGGTCCCAGTGCTGGTCGTAGGTGCGGTGGTCGGTGAGCGGCAGGAAGTCCAGCCCGGTGCGCTCCGCCTCGCCGATCTGGTCGGCGACGGGGAGGTTCCCGGGCAGGGTCTGCTTCGACTGCTGGCGGGGCAGGCTGCCGTCCGCGGAGTGGTCGTTGTGCACGTGCGTGTCACCGGCCAGCCACTGCCCCTGAGGAGTCTTCGAGTCGGCCAGGGCAGGGGGCGTGCCCATCCCGCCGGCCGCGACCGCCGCGCCCCCCGCGACCGCCACGAAATGCCTGCGGCTCAGTTCCATCTGGTACGCCTCCCTGTGCCTGGATCTGGATCGGCGCTGACCCTAGGGAGGTATCAGCTCAAAAACGTAAATAACTCGCGAATCACCCATGCCGTACGGACGAACCTTTGGGCGTCGTGCCGGCGGCGGACGACAGGAATTATTCGGCCGTGAGCGCGGGAGACGTGAGTCACATCGCGGAGGGTGCATGTCACGCTCCCAAGGTCGAGGCTCTCTCAGGAGAGACCAGGTGCGGCACCGGACGCCGTCACCCTTCCATTTGGAGTCCTCATGTCCACCGCCTACGTCGTCACCGCCTTGGTGACCACCGCCGCCAACACCTTCTCCGGCTTCGCCGCCATGACCCGCCTCAAGCCGATCATGCGGACGCTCGGTCCAGCACTCGAGCGGGCGGGAGTGCCGGAATCGTGGCTGGTCTTTCCGATTGGCGCGCTCAAGGCCGTCGGCGCGCTGGGGCTGGTGCTCGGTCTCCTCGGCGTGCCACTGATCGGTACGGCTGCCGCGGCCGGCCTCATCCTCTACTTCGTCTGCGCCCTCTACACCCACCTGCGGGTCAGCGACTTCTCGCCGCAGTTCTTCCTGGCGATCGGCTTCCTCGGGCTGGCGGTGGCCACGCTGGCGCTGGACCCCGCATTGGTGCTGAACGTTGCGAGCTGACAGCACCACGTTGACGGCGATGCCCGACGGCTCTTTGTGGCCGGCCGCTGCAGCACCTCGGACATGGGCCGGCGGGAACGGCTTCACGCCACGATATATGGGCAAGGCGGTAGGTATGGAGCAGGTTCCGCTGCTGGACTCCACTCCGGGTCTGCTCGTGGACGACAGCGACGACGACGATCCGGTGCTGCTGCGGCCGGACGGAACGCAGGTAGACACCTGGCGTGAGTATTACCCCTATGCCGAGCGCCTGCCGCGGCAGGAATACGACCACTTCAAGCGGTTGCTGCAGATCGAGTTGCTGAAGCTGCAGTACTGGATCAAGGACAATGGCCAACGCCTGGTGATCTTGTTCGAGGGACGTGACGCGGCGGGCAAGGGCGGCACGATCAAGCGGTTCATGGAGCACCTCAACCCCCGCGGGGCCACCGTGGTGGCGCTGGAGAAGCCGTCGGAACGCGAGCGCACCCAGTGGTACCTGCAGCGCTACGTCGCCCATCTGCCCGCCGCCGGAGAGATCGTGCTGTTCGACCGCTCCTGGTACAACCGTGCCGGGGTGGAGCGGGTGATGGGGTTCTGCACCGAGGCCGAGTGCCGGGAGTTCATGCGGCAGGTGCCGCAGTTCGAGCGGGCGCTGGTGCGCGACGGCATTCACCTGATCAAACTGTGGTTCTCGGTGACGCGCTCGGAGCAGCGCACCCGCTTCATCATCCGCCAGGTGGATCCGGTACGGCAGTGGAAGCTGTCGCCGATGGACGTGGCCTCGCTCGACAGGTGGGACGACTACACCAGGGCCAAGGAGGAGATGTTCCTCAGCACCGACATCCCCGAGGCGCCGTGGACGGTCATCAAGAGCAACGACAAGAAACGGGGCCGCCTGGAGGCGATGCGCCACGTGCTGAGCCTGTTCGACTACGACAACAAGGACCACCAGGTGGTCGGCGTCCCGGACCCGCTCATCGTCAGATCCGCCTCCGACATCTTCGACGAAGACCACAGCGAACCACCCAAGTGATTCGACTTCATCGCAGGATCGCGTCGGCGAGGATCTTGTTCATCCAGCGTTCCCACCGGTCGGGCGTCCACCCGCGTACGTCGGTGAGCAGGAGGTAGACCTCGAAGCTGACGAGGGTGAAGATGACGTCGGCCGCCTCCTCTGTCGACAGGTCCGGGCGCAGGGCCTGCTTGTCGGCGAGTTGCCGGGCGAGGGTGTGGTGGGCGATGTAGCGCTGGTTCTGGTTGGTCTCCCATTGGGCGGCCATCTCGGCATCGGCGCCGGCCGCGTCGCGCACGATCTTCATGATCGGTGCCACCCGGCCGAAGATGGCGCGGCTGTTGGTCAGCCAGATGGCCATGGCGCGGCGGCCGTCGGGCTCGTCGCGTACCTGCTGTGCCCAGGGCCGGTCCAGCACCGGTATCGGCTCGTCGTCGCCGACCGCCAGCACGTCGACGATCTCCTTGAGAACCGTGGCCTTGTTCCCGAAGTGGAAGTACACCGTCTGCACCGCGACGCCGGCCGCGGCGGCGATCTGATCCAGGGTGGTCGCGGCGTACCCCTGCCGCTGGAACAGCTCCAGTGCCGCGTCGATGATCCGTCTGCGGGTGGCACGCGCTTGAGCTGCCCGGCGGGTGCCTCGTCCGGCGGTGCTCTTGACAGGATCGCTCATTCGCTAGAGCCTACTCTAAAGAGATTCGCTAGAGTCGTCTCTAGCGAGATGCTCGGGAGGTGCTCATGGATGCAGTCCTCAGCGGTTTCCATCACGTCAAACTTCCAGTGACGGAGGTCGAGCGCAGCCGCGACTGGTACGAGCGCGTGCTCGGTTTGCGCGTCGTCATCGAGTTCGTCGAAGACGGCAGCCTCATGGGGGTCGCCCTGCGGGATGCGAACAACACCGTCGACGTGGCCCTGCGCTGCGATCCGGTACGGGCCGCCGCGATGGCCGGATTCGACCCGATGGCCCTGTGCGTGCCCACCCTGGGCGACCTGAAGGCCTGGCAGCAGCGGCTGGAGGATCTGGCCGAGCCGCACGGCGGCATCATCACCGGTCACGTCGGCCAGGTACTCGTCGGCCTGCATGACCCCGACGGCATCGAGATCCGGTTCTACCACCCCACGCAGAGCGACCCCGAGGACGCCCGATGAGCTTCGATCCCACCGGCTACCTGCTCACTCCCACCGACGGGCCGCAGCTGTGGTTCCTGGACACCCGGATGAGCGTGAAGGCGGGCGCGGACCAGACCGGCGGCGCCTTCACCCTCATCGAGTGGTCCGCGCCGGTCGGCTTCGGACCGCCCCGGCACATCCACGACCGCGAGGACGAGGCGTTCTACGTTCTGGAGGGAAAGATCACCATCGACTGCGGGGACCGCCACTGGACCGCCGGACCCGGCGACTTCGCCTTCCTGCCCCGGCACATCCCGCACTCCTTCCTCGTCACCGACGGACCGGTACGCGGCCTGCAGATCACCACTCCATCGGGATTCGAGCAGTTCATCACCGAACTCGGCCGTCCCGCCGAACACCCGGGCCTGCCCGCGCCCACCCCGCCCGACATCCCCCGCCTGATCGAAGCCGGCCAGCGCTACGGCCACCAGATCCTCGGCCCGCCGCCCACGTGACCGGGCCCCCCACCGAAGCGGCACGCCTGAGATTCGCCGCGGACCTGGCCGAGGTGCCCAAGAAGTTCAACCGGGCCGACGACGGCACCGTGCCGGCGGCAGGTGAATACCTGGAGGCCATCGGCATCCGCCGCTGACCGAGGCACGGCCGGCCCGTGCCTCGTTCCAGGGGAGACTAGAACATGAGCCCGTACTCGATGGCCGTGGCAGCGGAGGCTGCCGCCTGCGCGGCCGCGACGGTGACCAGAGCCAGGGCGAGCATGATGACGAACCTGATGGCAGTACGCATGTGGGTCCCCTTCAGATCTCGATCAGCGGGTGCTACCACCTATTCGACGTTGGACGGGGCACGGACGGCTCCCTCGCCAAGGCGGATCGCCAACCCCTGACATCCAACCTCATGATCATACGTTTAGTGGCGGAGACGGCCGCCGGCCTGGCGCTCCTGTCCGGCACGGCCGCGCACGCCGAGCCGGTCAAGGGCGCGCCCGAGCTGACCCACAACGAGCTCTACCAGGCGGCCAAGCTGCCCAAGGTCGCCTGCAAGCTGAACAAGGGCACGAGCAGCGCCTCGACCAGGAAATACATCACCAAGCTCGTCGGCTGTCTGAACACGGCATGGAAGCCGGCCATCAAGGATTTCGTGCCGGTGAAGGTGACGTTCAAGGAGTCGGGCGACAAGCAGTCCTGTTCCACCGGGCTGGACGTCTCCGGCTCCTTCTCCGAGATCTGCGCCACGACCATCCGCGTACGGCTGACCAATGACTGGATCAAGGCCAAGAACGACCTCACCGTGTTCACGTCCATCGTCAGGACGTGGAGCGGGGTCGTGACCGGGCAGACCGGCATCGGGGAGGCCTGGTGGGCGCTGGAGAACGGCGCGTCGGAATCCGTCATGAACGAGCAGAACCGCCGGTTCTACCTGCAGACCGACTGCTTCGGGGGCGTGTCGGCGAAGGCCCTGGGGCGGGTGGTCAAGGACTGGAAGCCGGTGATCAAGATCCCGGACTTCTGGAAGAACAGGTTCCAGGGCAAGACCGCCAACCGCCTTTACTGGTTCGAGAAGGGCTACAAGGCAGGCAAGCCCGGCGCGTGCAACACCTGGACGGCCGGCTCTTCCAAGGTCGCCTGAGCCAGGACGTGCTGACGGTCGACGGCGGCCAGGAGGTCCGGCCGCCGTCTCCCGCGTCACCGGATCACGCGGTACGTGGCTGACGAGTGCGGTGCCCGACACGTCGCCGAGCTGTTCGAGGGTGATGTCTCCGACGTTGTCGAACAGCCGCTCGCCCCTGCTGAGGATCATCGGTACCACGTGCAGGCGCAGCTCGTCGATCAGCCCCGCCGCCAGGTACTGGTTGACTGTCCGCGCGCCGCCCGCGATGGCGACGTTTCGGTCGCCCGCGGCCTCGCGTGCCTGGGCCAGGGCGGCCTCTCCGCGGACGCCCGCCTTATCGCGAAATATCAACTCTTGTCCTGGTACGAGATCGCGGAGACACTCCGGACGGAGCCGTACGGGAGACAGAGCTGGGAGGCGCAATGAGATGGCGTGCCGTGATCGTCGCGCTGCTGATGACGCTTGCCACGGGGGCGGCCGAAGTCCCCAGCGACTCCTACGAGATATGGCTGGTCGACCAGTCCGACACGAACGGCCTCGCCCACGGCGGCACCGTGTACGTGTACGACGGCGGCGACGTCACCAGGCGTCTCTCCGCCGCCCGGCCGACCGGCGTGATCGACCTCGGCGGCGCCACATCGTCCCTGTGCCTGGCGAGCACCGGGCGGAACCCGGTCAGGCCCCACATGATCGTGTTCAACAAGGCCGACACCCACGCGGCGCTCGCCTTCGTCGCGAGCGGCCACGTGGTGATCTTCGACGCGGGTTCCCGGCGGCCGCTCGCCTGTCTCCTCACCGAGGCCGGAGCGGGCGGCGCCCGGCAGGCACACGCCCTCTGGCCCACCGAGGACGACCGATACCTCGTCATCGCCAACCAGAACGGCAAGAAGCTGGAGCGGATCCGTACCGACTACGCCGCCGGCGCGTTCACGCAGGAGCCCGCGGCGACGCTCGACCTGGCGGGCTGCACCACCCCGAGCGGCGCGCCGTGCCAGTCCCCTGGGACCCGCCCCGACAACGCTCCGATCTGCCCGTTCATCGCCTCCGACAACGGCCCGGTCTTCGTCAGCCTGCGGGGCGGCGGCATGCTCGTCGTGGACTGGCGTACTACGCCGATGACCATCGTGGGAGAGTACGACGAGGGTCACGTGCCGGCGAACGGCTGCGGCTTCATCGAAGCGAAGGGCGCCGTCTTCGGCGACGGGGGCGGCGGCACCCCTGCCAACCTCGACCAGTTCAGCGTCTTCCGGGTGCCGCGGAGCGGCTACTCCGCCTCGAACCCGCCGAACACGCCTCCCGTGCAGCGGCTCTACGACGACGACTCGCCGGAGCGTGACGCCCACGGCACCGCGGTCAGCGCCTGGGAGCGCCACGTCTGGGTGGGCGACCGCGACGGCAACGTGGCGGAGGTCTTCGACGGCCGCACCGGCGCCCGTGTCAACACGGTACGGCTGACGTCGCCGTTCAGCGCCGACCCGACGGTGGACCTGTTCGCCTCGTCCCCCGACCGCGCATGGGTGTTCGCGTCGACGCGCGGTCCGACCCCGCTCTCCGGCGACCCGCACTCCTCGCACGGTACCGACCCCGGCCTGCTGATCGTCCGCATGACGGACGAAGGTCGCGCCGGTCAGGTCCGCGGTCTGATCCCCATCACCAACGTCGACGCGGCGGGCGCCGAACGCGCCGACGCGCACGGCATCCGGGTACGACGCGTGCGCTGACACATCGCACGCGCCCGTCTGCCGCCGGCCAGGACGTAGGGTCCAGATCAGCAACCAGTTCCCCGGTCGCACCCACGGCGGCCCCTTGCGAGATGGAAGCCTGCATGACCGTCACTCCCGCGCACCTGCGCGCCCTCGCGAGCCGCGCCGAGGCGCTCACCACCGAGGTCCGGGCACTCTGCGACAGCGCCCCGAACGGATCGCCGGAACGCGACCACCTCGCCGTGGCGCGGCAGGCCGCGGACTGGCTGGCCCGAGGCGCCGAGGACCTGCAGCGCGCGGCCACGGACCTGGCCAGGCTCCAGGCCCAGCCGTGTGGCTTGCCATGGGGCGTCTGCCCCGAGCACGGCAACACCCTTTCCTCCAGCGCCGGCGTCTCCGAATGCCGGGTGTGCCACCGCACCTGGAACCACGACCGGCTCGGCCGGCCGTGCCGGGAGCCGGTGACGTGGAAGGTGATCGACCGGGCCAGGACGGAGACGAGAATGTGCGACGGGCACGTCCTCGGCGCCCGCGCGGCCGCCGAGGGCGCCACCTTCATCCGCCTCGACCAAGGGGGCGTGCGGCCGTGACCAGGGGGCCGATCGTTTTAGGGAATTTCCAATCTTCAGCCGATGGAGGTGTCCCAGCCTTCCTGACGTACCTCGAGGTGCGAGGAGTCGCGTAGGTCGCGGAGGATCTCCTGCCACGGGGCCGCCCGGTCGGTGCGTTCCCCGCCGGCCCGGGCGAGCATGATTGCGAACCAGCCCCCGGCCAGGTCGCCGATCACCCCCCTCGCCGCGCAAGTCCGCAAGCCCGCAAGTCGCAGGGGTGTGCTGGGAACAACGCGATGGCCGAGTCGTTCTTTTCGGTTTTGCAGAATGAATGGCTCGGTCGCTGCACTTTTCACTTTCAGCGCGCGAGACAAAGCGCGCCGTCAGGTTGACAATATGCGGATGTGGAGCCTCGGGCGCCGCCCCGGCCCTGGTCAAGCCTGGTTGAACCTTTGAAATCCCATGTACGCGTGATGATCCGGCACTGGGCACGATTCGAGAGGCGCTACATTTTATCAGGGGTGCCCGAGAACTCGAAATCCGAGGCTCTGGCCGTACGGGGGAGAGAAAATCAGATGATTATTCAGGAAGTCAGGGAGAAGACCATCCCTGAATACCGCGAAGTCGCGGGAGCGGCCGTAGCCGCCTCGACGATGCAACTGCTCCAGCCACCCTTCACGATGGCGGCGGCGCCCAGTCCGCGCCCGCTCCCGACCCCGATCCCGCTCCCGCCGATCGTCGGGCCCCGGATTCTCATCTACAAGCAGGATCCCACCATCGCCGAACTGGGCGTCAGGGCGATCTTCATCCCCAGCCCGGTGCTCAACGGCCCCACCGACGCCCGGATCATCACCGAACTGCCCGGCACCACACCCGTGGCGCGCAGCATCAACGGCGACTTCGTCTTCGTCCCCAACTCAGCGGAATTCGACTGCGCACACACGTACGCGGTCGTCCGGGAGACGCTGACGATGTACGAACGTCACAACGGCGGCACTCCCATTCCGTTCGCGTGGAACACCGGGGGGAACCTCGACCGGCTCACCGTCTTCCCGCGCGCCGCGGCCGGAGCCAACGCCTTCTACAGCAGGACGGCCAAGGCGCTGAAGTTCCTCTTCTTCACCCCGACCAGTTCCACGCAGGAGGTCTTCACCTGCCGCTCGCTGGACATCGTCGCCCACGAGACCGGTCACGCGATCCTCGACGGGCTCAAGCCAGGCTGGCTCGGCGCGGGGAACCCGCCGCAGACAGGTGGCCTGCACGAGTCGTTCGGCGACCTGACCGCCATCTTCCTGACGCTGTCGCAGCCGGACCAGGCCGAGGCGCTCGTCGCGCTCACCAAGGCCAACCTGCACGCCAAATCCTTCCTGTCGGCTCTGGCCGAACAGTTCGGCCAGGCACTCGGCCTGCCGTTCGGCCTGCGCAACGCCGACAACGACCTCAAGCTGAGCGAGGTCGGCAACGAGGTGCACTCGATCTCGCAGGTGTTCACCGGCGGCATCTACGACGTGCTCGCCGACATTTACGCGCACGAACGCACCAAGCAGGGCACGGTCAAGAGTCCCACCGTGATCCTCATGGAGGTCGCGGACAGGCTGTGCCACCTGATGTTCAACGCCATCGTGAAGGCGCCCGCCTCCGCGGCCACCTACACCGACGTCGTCAACCAGATGCTGCAGATCTCGGCCGCCCAGGGTGATCCCAACATCTACCGGACCTTCATCCGCAACCGGTTCGCCTTCCGCGAGGTGGTGACCTCGCCCACGCCGTTCACCGAGATGCTGTCCGGCGAGATGGATCTCATGAACGCCGACTACACCGGCGACGGCAAGACCGCGAAGGACGTCACCAGTGTGAAGGCCGCCGACGCATCATCCGCCAGCCTGCGCGCCGTACAGGACCGCTCGAGTTGTTGCGGCACCATGCAGCTGCCCGAGTTCCAGGTCATCGCCACGGACAAGTTGACGACCAAGGGCGACCTGGCTGACGACGACATCCTCGCCAGGGAGCTGGCCGCGCTCAAGAAGGCGTTCAAGTAAAGCCCGGACAACCTCGCGGAGTCAGACATGCGGGTAAGGATCGAGAGAACCGGCGGCTTCGCCGGCATCGAGGAGACCGTCGCCGTCTACGACACCGACGACCTCTCCGAGCAGGAGGCCGCCAAGGTGTACGACGCGCTGGCCGCGATCGAGGCCGCCACAGCTCGAGGTGAGGCCAGTGAGGTGGGCGCTGACCTGATGACCTACCGGATCACCGTCGGCGACGGTCCCGGAAAGGTCTACACGGTGTCCGAGGAGCCCTCGCCGAGGTTGGCGAAGCCGCTGGCCGTACTGCTCCGCCAACCCATCTGACCTGGGCTCCGCTTCAAGGCGCCTGACCCGGCAGGTCAGGCGCCTTCTCATGGATGCCGTGACTCCTCGGGCGTCACCTGCCGCCCGCGGGCGAGATGCTGCTGCAGCTCGATGTGCCGGAACTGGTAGTACGGCCCTTCTGCGCGAAGCAGGCCCAGGCGGTGGGCGTCGTCCAGGAAGTCCATGGCCCGCAGGGGCAGCCTCCCGCGGGTGGCCAGGCGGGGCACCGTCAGTTTGTAGGCCAGCCAGGCGTGGTGGCTGCCCAGCATGAGTCCGAACAGCAGTCCCAGCAACAGCCCGCCCACGATCGCCACGCTCCAGGGAAGCTGTGCCTGCAGCCCGATGGCCCCGGCCATGAGACCGACCACGAGCCCGCTGATGATCCGGATGACGGTCAGGTTCCTGTCGGCCCGCCAGGTCGAGCGCGGGGATCTCGCGGTCGCGGCGGTGGTGGGGCGCTCGACCCAGCGGATCAGGCTGAGCACGACGACGAACCCGATGCCGGACAGCAGGCCGATGTTCCTCGCGCCCACAGATCCGGCTCCGATCGGGCTGGCCATGAGCCAGCCGATAAGAGCTCCCAGGGCTCCGACGATCAGCCCGTCCCTGAGGACGCGCAGGAGCTCGGAGAGCCTGCCGCGGAGCTTGAAGTCGGCGTGGCCCGGCGACTCGGTGAACCAGGATCCGATCATGATCACGACCACGAGCCCGGACAGCAGGCCGATCCCCGCGCCGGCGAGGGGCATCCCGGTCAGCAGGGTGAAGGCCAGCCCGACCACGACGCCGATCGCGATGCCGGCCCATACCCGCACCGGGCGGGTGGGCGTGTAGCGGGCGAGATGCCACCACGCCATGTCGCGCGGGTCCTCCGCGCTGCGCGTGAGCTGGTGGGACAGGTACGTGAGCCAGCGGCCGACCTGCTCCGGGCTCCACGCGTGTTGCGGCCGGAAGGGCTGGGCCGGGCCGTCGGCGGGCGGGCGCGCGCTCACCAGGGCGGGGATGAGCTGGTCGCACAGATGGTCGTGCAGCTCGGCCGCGCTGCCGCGCCCGAGCTCCAGCAGCGGCGTCGGATTCACGCGCGGCGCGATATAGGTGGCGCGGACCAGCCAGAGCCCCAGAGAGGTCGAGGTGACCTCGGACAGGGCGGGGGCGGCGCCCGTGCGCAGCGCGTCCAGGACGCGGGACCAGGCGGGGTGGGGCACGGGGGGAAGGCACGCCCGCAGGTAGTCGGACGCGGCGGCGGGGGACATGGGCTGCGGCTCGATGACCGCCGTCGCCGTGAGGACGTCGCCGATCTCCTGGACGGACTCGGCGAACTGCTCCGTGCGGCAGGTGAGGATGAGCTGGTCGGTCTCGCACATCGACCGGATCAGCGCGGCGAGCATGTCCACGCGGGCGCGGCCGGGCAACTCGTCCAGGCCGTCGACGACGGGCAGCACCTCGCCGCGCGCCACGAGCGTCTCCGGGATGTCGGGGCCGAGGCCCTCCGCGCGCAGCGCGGGATAGTCCATCGCCAGGCTCGCGGCCAGCCAGTCCTGCAGCCGCGGATGTGCGCGGTCGTCCCAGCGCGCGGCCGACAGCAGCACCGGGACGGGCTCTTCCGGCTGGCGTGTGCGCAGCAGTTCGAGCAGCAGCTGCACTGCCAGGGTCGTCTTCCCGGTGCCCGGCCCGCCCAGGATGACCAGCCGGCGGCAGCGCAGGGCGCGGAAGTTGTGTGCCATGTCCGCGATGTGCACGTCCAAGCCGGGGAAGGCCACAGTGCCCTTGGCGATGATCTCGGGATGGTCGGCGAGCTCGCGGTGCTCGGTCGAGCGCCAGGGCAGCGGCATGGGCTCGGGATCGCACAGCGAGCGCAGGACCGTCTCGTCGCGCCACTGCTGGGTCACCAGTCCGGCGAGGATGTCCTTCGCGGCGCCGATGTCGGCGGACGTGGGCGCGGGTGCGGGCGCGCCGCGTTTGCGCCACCAGGACAGGAACTGCACCAGGCCGTTGCCCAGCGCCATCGCGCTGCCCGCCGCCGCCACGACCGAGGCGGTTCCGACCGTTATCCCCGTGCCCCCCTGCAATCGCTGGGCCACGACCAGGAACACGGTGGCCAGGGCCAGCAGCAAAACGCCCAGCGCCACCGAAACTCTGGTCTTGCGATTCTGCTGGTATCGTGCAGACATAAGACTGTTATGCCCGTATTTAATATCAGAATGGGACTGAAACTCCACATGTAAGGTCGATAAAACGGAAAAACCGGCTACCTCATTGATGGGACCGCCAATCGGGTGGCATCGATTCGGAAACTTTCCCGGCCGCGGCCGCCTGCCCTCTGCGGCTGGGGAGGACGAGGTTGCCGTCGGTGACCAGCATGAACCGCTCCAGGGCCGGCACGATCACGTGCACGGCGGTGACCCCGCCGGGGAGGGCGCACACCGTACGGTGGTAGGCCGTGTGGCCCCGCGCGGCCAGCATCGCGGTCACCTTGCGCAACTGGCCGCCGGGAGGCCCGGCCGCCTCGGCGGCCTGCGGGAAAGGGACCAGGCGCGCTTCGCGCAGGAGGCCGGTGAGGTCGAATCGCCCGCACGCGCGCAGCGCGGGGTGCGCCGCCAGCCCGGCCAGATCACCGCGTGCGGGGGCTCCGGAGCGCGACAGGCCCTCGCCGAGGGTGACCTGGACGAGCTCGGTGAGGGCGCGCCAGGCGGCGTAGGCCGGGCTCAGCGAGGTCCCGGCGCCACGCCGGTGCGGATGGCGGGAGGTGGGGGCCGTGTACGCCAGCATGGTCGGCACCCCGACGTCACTGGTGATGTCCAGCAGGTGCACCGGTGATCCGGTCAGCCTTCCCGCCGTCTCGTACGCCCGTGCGTGGCCGTGCGGAAGCGTCTCCGGATCGATCAGCCTGGGCCGGAAGCCGCCCCTGCTCAGGAAGGCCCGCACCAGGAGCAGGGACAGGGCGTCCCGCTCGATTGCCTCGTTGAGAGCGTGCAGCAGTGCCTCGGCGGCGGTGACGCCGGTGGCCGAGCCGCTGTTGCAGCTGTAGCGCATCAGGTGGGCGTAGTCGCAGTCGTCCCCGGCCAGCTCGCGCAGCCGCGCGCCGCCGGTCTCGACGTACCAGGGGGCGGACAGGAACAGCGGCACCAGCGCCTCCCGTCCTCCGCCGAGAGGGCGATAAGGCAGGCAGGCCATCCGCCGGCCGGGCATCCGGGCCAGCAGCAGCGCGCAGGCGTCCGCGCGCAGCGGCCCCGCGGCGATCCCGGCGGGCGGGGCCGGTTCCACGTCGGCGGGGTCGAACCCGGCCGGGCCGGTGAGGTAGTGCTCGAGGGCCTCGAACAGCGCGCCCACGCGGGCCTCCGCCGGGCGCCCCTTGCCCATCCCGCACGCGAGCGGCGAGGCGTCCGCCGCGCCGCCGAGCAGCCCGCACCACCAGGCGGTCGGATCGCGGCCCCCGCCCGCGTCCAGGAGCTCCGCCCGCAGGCCCAGCGCGGCCAGTGCCGCCGCCGCCCGCTGTCCGGCCTCGTCCACCGGCACCGCCCGCTCCACCTCACAGAACGCCCGGCCGGCCCCCTCCGCGCCGCCCCATGCCCGATGATCCTGACGCGGCCTACTGCTCGCCATCGTCGGTCATCGCGGAGAGCAGGCCCTCCAGCCGGTCGAGTTCGGCCTGAGTCAGGTGCTGCGTCCGTCGGTCCAGCGACTCGACCGAGCGGAAGTCCACGACATTTCCCATGAGCCTCCCCCTTCGTTTCGCCATTAATTGTAGCCCCGCCTCGACAAAACCCTAGAAAAGCTGACTTGGTGCTATTTAATGACATATTTACATATTCAGGGGCTTGGCTGGGAGCAGCAGTGAACCTTTCCCGGTGAGCCTTGATCACGCTGGTAGCCCCGGGCGTGCCTCGCCTCCAGGCCGCAGACATGAGTGAAGCCCCTGGCGGTCGCCGCCGGGGAAGCGTGGCGGGCCCGCCGGGTGCTTCCCCACCCGGCGCCTGGTCCGCAAACTAGCATTGTAGAACGGATGTTCTAGCTCCCGAGGGTCGTGGGCGGCCTCGGTGGACAGTCGCGGGGCTTGTCAGTCCCGGGGGCACTGTCACTCACGTTTGCCCAGGTCAGGGGCGGTTGAGTGACAGAGCCCTCGCGGCGGCACTCACGCTGTCACCCCGGTTTTCCAGGTCAGGTGCGGTGTCAGCAATCGGCCGCTACCGGGCGTGCGAACCGCAAATCGAACCACTGCTCAGCGCCGTCCGACGAGTCGAACAGCTCGACGAACGCCACACGATCACGAGCCTGCGACTCGCGCAGCACGAGCCGCTCGGTACTGATCGGGGCGGGCGGCCAGACGGCGGATCCAACATCAGGCCGGCCGGCAGCTATCGCTCGCTGCAACACCCCGCCTTGAGGCGCTCGTGCCGCCTGGTTCCCGACCAGCACGGCGTGTCCTCACCGACCACGACCGTGTTCCGGGTGTGGGCCGGACCCTTCATGGCGTCGCACCCCCCTCGTGAACCGCGGTCAGAATGTGGCGATCGGGTTGACCGGGCTGCCGGACGTACCGGCGAAGCGGACCGGCGCGACTGCGAGGTGGAAGTCCCACTGGCCGAGCTCGGCAGCCGTCGTCGCGCACACCTCCAGATCGCAGTTGTCGAGCATCCACAGACCCATCGCAACGAGGCTCACGGCGTGAACCGGCATCAATACGTCTTCGTACCCCGACGGCTGAACGTCCTGGGGGGTGTCAGCGCCGATCAGCGCGACCTCCCGTTCATGCAGCCACGGCAGGCAGGACGCGTGCCAGCCGGCCTGCGTGAAACCGCTGGCCTCACCGGCCTCGTGCCGGACGCGGCCATAGCCGGTCCGCAGGAGTACCGCATCGCCGGATCGCACCCGCACACCCTGGCGACGCTCGGCCTCCTCGAGATCGTCGGGAAACACACCCTGCCCCGGCTCCAACCACGGCACATCGCGGACCCTCGCAATGTCCAGCAGGACACCACGCGTGATGATCCCGTTCGCCGCCGCCGTGACGGCCGCCCACGCCGATCCCGTTGCGGCGTCGACCAACGAGTGCGACCGCCCGTTGTACATCGTGCCGTCCCAGAAGATGTGGCACGGCGAGTCGACGTGGGTGAGGGTGTTGCCGTGGAACGTGATGCCGAGCCGCTCGGACGAAAAGCCCCAGCGCCGGTCGGCGTGGAATGCGGGCACCGGCATGTTCTCGGCACCCGGCATGTCAGCGGCGCACGGGCACGTCGTCGTCGACCGCTCCATGTCTTCCGGTACGGCAACCTCCCATGCGCACGACACGCTCCTGCCATGGCGCACGGCGCGCGCCGCCGCCAGCCGGACGTCGTCGGTGATGTGGTTCAGAGTGCCGAGCTCGTCGTCGTCGCCCCACCGTCCCCAGTTCGACAGCGTGTTGAAGTACCCGAGCACGTCGTCCTGTGTGGGCATCGGTCGCCCTGCCGTCATCCCAGCATCGACTCCTCCGGTCACGCGGTTCGAGGCACCGCAGGCACGATATCCCGCCCTCTCCCTTGACATGACCTCGCCGGGGCCGGAGAGACGGTGTGAGCAACCTCGATCCAACCCCCGGCGAGGCCCATGTCAATCCTCATCCGCCTCGGCGATCTCACCACCCGTTACGCGCAGAACTTCTGGATAGGCGCTTAGAACTGGTCTTTGCAAAGAGATCAAGTTCAAGCGAGAGGCTTCACTTTGTCGTCCAGTATCACCTATACCGCCGTGCTCGACGTCCGCCGGGAGACCGTGCTGCACCTGTCGCACCTGTCGCACCTGCTGCGGCAGCGCCGCCAGAGGGTCGGCACGCGCAGGAACCGGCGAGCATTGGGGTGCTTCAAACAGGCCGTCATGGTGCTCCGCTGGTTTCTGGATGGCACTCGCCTCAAGCAGCTGACCAGGGATAACAACATTGGTAGATCGACGGCCTATCGGCTGCTGCATGAGGGCATCGACGTCCTGGCCGCGCGGGCGCCAGATCTGAAGACCGCGCTGGAGCGCGCGGCCAAGGACGGTCTGAGGCATCTCAATCTTGACGGCACACTGATCCACACCGACAGAATCTCCACCCCCGGGCCCAACGGCGCCGACCTGTACTGGTCGGGCAAGCACAAACACCACGGCGGCAACGTCCAGGTCATCTCCGCGCCGGACGGCTGGCCGATCTGGGTGTCGGCGGTCCGGCCGGGGCGTGAGCACGACCTGACCTGCGCCCGTACCCATGGCCTGGTGGAAGCCCTGTCGCTCGCCACCACCCAGACCGCTCTGATCACGCTCACCGACCCTGCGCCGAGTCAGCCTCGACCCGATCCGGATCATCCAGATCGCCGCCGCAGCCCTCGTCCTGCTTCAACTGGAGTACGGACGGACCGTGTAAGGCAATCACGTACCGCCATGAGCAGTTACAGGGAAAGGTTCAGTGAGTCCACGATCGCGCGCAGCGCGGCGATCAGGACAGCAGGCCGCGTTCCAGTGCCGCCATCACCGCGGCCGTGCGATCGGAGACGCCGAGCTTCTTGAAAGAGCGGAGCAGATACGTCTTGACGGTCGCCTCGCCGATGAACAGTTCGACGCCGATTTCGGCGTTGGTCAGGCCGCGGCCGACCAGGCGGAGCACGTCACACAGGTGGTCACGATGACGACTTTGCTGCCGGGCACCTGGCGCAGGATGTGCTCGGTGGCCGAGACACCGTCCATGGCCCCCATGCGCAGGTCCAGCAGGATGATGTCCGGGCGGAGCGCCCCGGCCTGGACGACCGCCTCCTCCCCGGAGCCGGCCTCGCCGACGACGGTGATGCCGTCGGCGGACTCCAGCATGGCGATGAGGCCCTCCCGGACCACTGGATGATCGTCGGCCAGCAGGACCTTGATCGGACTTCCCTCAGCCACTCGCCGCCTCCTTGATCGTGCGATCAGGGCGGCCTCGCGCGCGCGGCCGATCCGTCGCCCGGCTCGCTCAAGCGAGCTACGGGACGCGGCCGGGCGGTCACTCGTCCGGCTTGAAGGTGAAGCTGGTGGGCGGGCTGAAGGACGGGTCCGGCACCCCGTACACCAGCGAGATCTGCTCGTGCGGCCTGATCGCGATGGCGGCGGGGTCGCCGGTGACCGGCTTGCCGTCGACCTCGGCGGTCAGGGTCCTGCCGTTGCCGGTCTTGAGGGCGCCGATCTGGCCGGCGGACAGCGTGACCCCCCACTGCTTGAAGATCTGGCCGAGGGTGAAGACGTCGCCCTTGGCGTGCGATTCGACGTGGATGACGCCGCGGTCGTCGTGGGTGTGCACGGGTGACATGTCGTCGCCGTCGATGCCGATGTCGGCGGGGACCTCCACCTCCTCACCGTCGACGAAGATGGTGAGGTGGGCGTGGTAGTGCTCGGCGTGGCCCATCGGCCCCGCGGTCAGCCCGGCAGTCCTGATGCCGGGCACCGGGTCGGCCGGGATGGGCCACGGCGGCGTGCCGCCGTCCGCCGGCCGTACGGATTGAGCCTGCGCGTACTGGTAGGCGCCGATGCCGGCGGCGGCGAGCGCGATGACGGCGATCCCGGCGATCAGCGACCGGCGGCGCCCGTTCCGATGCTCTCGCGTGACCTCCGCGGGCTCCGCGAGCCCCTGGTCTTCTTGAATCACCTCTGGGGACATGGGCCCATCATGAACGAGAAATCAGACCCGGGGACGGGGCTCGCGCAGGCAGGATGTGGCCGTCATTATCGGTCACCGCGACGGGGCCTCGCCGGGACCGGTGGGGACGGCATCCGGGTCAGGCGGTTCCCCGCCGGCCGATCCAGTGGAACCAGCGCGGGTGCGTGCGTATGAAGGTCATCACGAAGAGCGCTTGGATGCTGCCCTCGATGAGGATCAGCAGGCCCGAGTCAAGCGCCGGCAGCACCGGCCCGCCGGTGAGGGCGTTCGTGACCGCGGAGAGCGCGCGCAGCACCGCGACGATCGCGATCGGCGCGGTGAACAGGGCGAAGCCACCGAGGCTGACGGCCGCTCCGATGACGAGAAACACCGCGTAGACCCGGGTCGCCCGCCGCTCGTGCGGCGCGAGATCGGCCGTCGGATCCTCCTGCCGCGAGGGCCGCCGCCGCAGTGCTGCCCAGGCCTTCGCCCGCAGGTACCTGGCGAAGGCCAGCCCGTCCTCGAAGAGGTTGCGGGTACGCAGCAGGTCCCGAAGGACGTAGTACAGATCGGTGCGCATGTAGACCTGCATCTGGAACGGGATGGTCATGAGCACCGCCACGACCATCGCCTGGAGCACAGCCGTGGCCAGGGGCGGCAGAGACGCGTAAGCGACCAGGAGGGTGACGGCGGCCATGAGGAACAGGTCCCACGCCAGCCCGGCGAGATAGACCCGGTAGCGGGAGCGTCTGGACACCCCCCACACGCCGGTGACGTCGGTCTGGACGACGAGGTTGTGCAGCCGGGTGCCGAACCCGATGCGTCCCGGCACGCCCAGCGAGCGGGCCGCCGTCAGGTGCATCAGCTCGTGCATGCTCATGGCCATCGACATCAGCACGGTGTTGACCAGCACCGTCAGGCCTACGTACTCGCCCCAGAAGAAGTCCTCGTAGTGCGGCAGCAGGCTGGGCCGTACGGCGAGGGTGACCAGCGCCGCCGCCACGGTCGCCAGCCACGCGAGCTTCATCGGCCGGCTGAACAGCCAGCCCACGTGCCGCTCGGTCAGCCAGGGAAAGTGGCTGCGCGGGGTGCCGGCCGCGGGATCCGGCACCGGGCGCCCGTCGACCGAGCGTACGAAACCCAGCTCCGTCACGGCCTCGACCAACTCGGCGACGTCGATCTCCACGCCCTGCTCCGCCACCACGCGCTCCTCCGCCGAGCCGACCGAATGGCCCTCGCTCAGCAGCCGGATCGCCTCCCCGTACACCGCAGGCAGCTCCACATACTCCCCGATCTCCGCACGGCCGACGATCACGACGTCCGGATCGTCGTCGTCGGAGCGGGCGATCAGCCGGTGCAAGCCGACGCGGCTCTCGGCTGTGATCAGTACGGTGGGCGTGGCGTCGGTCATGGCGTCGCGGTTCCGCAGGCGGGGCAGTCGTCGTAGCGGGGGATGTCGATGAAGTAGGAGTGGTCCCACATGCCGTAGTTCCAGTGGAAGATGCGGCCGCGCGCCTGAGCGGGCAGGCCACCCAGGTGGTACAGCACCTCCAGGGCGCACAGGTGGCCACTGATGTTGGCGCTGGCCGCGATCACGGCGTTCGGCCGGTCTGCGGTGAGCGGGCGGCCGTGCGCGTTGAGCTCGCGCTGGTCCTCCTGGCGGCGCAGGCAGGCCCAGCATCCGGTCTCGCGCGGGATCAGCGACCCGACGACGGCCATCGGACCGGTGTAGAAGCTGACGAACCAGGGCGTGCCGGTACGCAGCGCCGCGTCGTTGGTCCAGAACATGATGTCCGGGTGGGGTTCGTCCGCGCAGAGCACGAACACGTCACACCCGTCCATCAGCTCGGCGATGTCGCCGGACGCTCCCGCCTTGACGGTGGCGCCGGTCACCTCGACCAGGCTGTTCATGGCGCGTAGCCGTTCGACCGCACTGTCGATCTTCGGGCGGCCGAGGTCCGCCTCGCTGTAGAGGAGCTGGCGCGTCAGATTGGGTTCCTCCACGGTGTCGAAGTCGGCGATGCGCAGCGCCCCGATGCCGCTGGAGACCAGCCCGGCCGCCACTGCCGAACCCGTGCCCCCGATGCCGAGCAGGCAGACCCTGGCGTCCTTGATTCTGGCCTGGACCTCGTACGGCGAGCTGCGCGGGATGGAGTCGATCCAGGAGAAGAAGTGCCTGGCCGGCTCGTAGCGGGCGGCTTCACGCTCGGTGAGCGTGCCAGGAATTGGGGCGCCGGCGTCCTCCGCGAACCCGTTGTCGATCAAGCCCGCGATGACATCACGAGCGTCCTGCTCGTCGACGTCGGGATGCGTCTCGGCGAAGGCCGCGCAGATCTCGTCGATCGTGCGAGTGCCGTCCATGAGAACGATGAGCCTGGCGATCGAGCCGTCCTCATCGTCCTGGATCTCGGAGGAGATGCCCTGCTGCATGAGGCCGATGATGATGCGGTCGCCCGGCATGGCCAGGGGCTGGTGGACACTCTTGATGCGAGGAAAGCGCACGGCGGCCTTTCACGTAGGACCCGGGGACATGGGGAGGCCGGCCAGGCATCGCCTGACCGGCCGGCGGCCCTATCGGTCAGCCACCTTCGCGAAGGACGGTGGTCTCGACCTTCTCCAGCCGCTTGATCTGCAGCTTGATCTTCTTGGTCGGCTTGCTCGTCTCGGCTGTCTGGTCCTGCTTCTGCATACTGCCTCCGGTGGTTACGAGGCCGCGATGCGACGGGCTGCGCACCTGATCGGGGATCTTAACCAGGGGAGTCGGGAGACGTAAGAGTGGATTACACGCACTCCGCGTGATATGCGTCTTGGTCTGTCCTGCTATTCACCGCATCGCTCGTTCCAGCTTCGCGACGCGCGGCGGTCGTTTCGTGTTGTGGCACGCCGCCACCAAGCGGTGGGTGATGGTGGTCTGGTCCGACGCGGGCGGCAACGGCGTCAACGTCTACACCTCGCCGAACCTGTTCGACTGGACGTTCCAGAGCAGGTTCGCGGCGAGCTGGTTGTTCGAGTGCCCGGATCTGTTCGAGCTCGCGGTGGACGGTGACAAGAAACGGACGAAGTGGGTGCTCACCGACGCGAGCGGCGGCTCCTTCTACGCCGCGCAGGTCTTCAACGACATGCCCGACGGCCGCGTGGTGCAGATGGCCTGGATGGGCGGGAACCAGGGCGCCACCTGGACGGGGAACGCCAGCTTCCCGGCCGTGCTCGGCCTGCGCATCGCGCCCGAAGCCTACGGCGATGCCGGCGACGAGCGGACCTTCACCCTCAAGCCGGGCCACGTCAAGCACGTGACCTGGCACGCCAAGGACCAGCACGGCTGGTACGACCTGCGGGTCACCTGCCAGGAGGACGAGTCGTTCCTGCGTCGCCTCATGGGCCACATCGAGAATGGCGAGCCGAGCGTCACCGGCTGAGCCACGGAGTGAAGCAGCGCCCCAGCGGAGACCGCCGGGGCGCTGACTTGCGGCTTGACCTGGACGGATAAAGGACGTCAGCCGCGTTGCCCCGCTCACCGATCACGGCCGGAAGACCCGCATGAGCGCCCTCATCAAAGAGAGATAACCTGACTTACCAGGATAATGGACATCAGAAGCGGCCCTGTCTTAGAATCGCTCGGAGAACATGTTTCTCGAGGTGCGCAGCGCTGCTGGGGGGGCCTTGTTGGGCTTTCAGCGACTCAAGGACAACTTCGAGCTGGTCGCCAAGTACGGGGATGGCGTGCCGTTGTATCTGTTCTCCGACATGTTTCTGCGGGCGCCGCAGCTGCGGGAAATGTTTCCGGTGAACATGAGGAGCCAGCGCGACCGGCTCATGAGCACGCTCTTGTTCGCCGTGCAGAATTCCGCGAATCTGCCGGAGATCACTTCCTACCTGCACCAGCTCGCCCGCAGCCACCGCAAGTTCGGCACCGAGCCCGAGCACTACGCCCAGTGGAGCGCGAGCGTGGTGAACACCATGCGGCGTTTCTCCGGGAGCGCCTGGAACGAAGGGCTCGAGCGTGAGTGGCGCGAGTTCCTGGTCACCCTGTCGCAGGTGCTCGTCGACGGCGCGCGGCAGGACTCGAGCACCAGGCCGCCGCACTGGTCCGCGGAGGTGATCAGTCACGAGCGCAGGGCGATCGACACCGCGGTGATCCGGTTGCTGGTCGACGAGCCCTTCCCGTACGTTCCCGGCCAGTCGGCACCCATCGAGGTCAGGAAATGGCCGAACACGTGGCGCTATTATTCAATGGCGAATGTGCCGAGGCAGGACAACACCATTGAAATTCAGGTAAAAGGCGATGGGGCGGTCAGCCAGGCCCTCGTCCGAGAGATGCATGAGGGCGATATCGTCAAACTCGGCGCGCCCGTCGGAACTCTCACGCTCAATCCGAATACCGAGCGAAACATCCTGCTCATCGCGGGCGGCACGGGATTCGCTCCGATCAAGGCAATTCTGGAGCACGTGATCAGGTTGCCGGTGCCGCCGTGGGTTTCCCTGTTCGTCGGCGCGCGCGAACCCGACGGGCTTTACGACCTCGACATCGTCCGCGCCTGGGCCGAGAGATATTCCTGGCTCAACGTCAGGCTCGCCCTGTCCGAGATCGGCGACCCGGACGTCGCCGCCTCCGGGACGGTGGGCGAGGTCGTCAGCCGCTACGGGCGATGGGGCGGCTACGACGCGTACGTGTGCGGGCCGCCGGCCATGGTCGAGAGCACGGTGAGCATGCTGCGCGAGAACGGGTTCAGCGACAATCGCATACGCCTGGAGAGGTTCGCGAGCGCGGTCACTCCAACACAGAGGTTCGCCATATGAATGACTCGGTGCAGCACTTCCACAACGAATTCCACGTCAACGGCGACGCGATCAACCTCACTGGCGACCTCACCGGTGACGGCGAGGCGGAGGCCGAGGGCTGGCACGAGCCCGGTGACGCGGGGGACGGATCCTGGGAGGAGCCGCAGTGGGACGAGCCGCGCAAGGCGGCCGAGCCCTCGTCGTTCGGGCGCTCCGCTGACCGGCTGACGCCCGGGCAACTGCGCTCCGTGGTCTTCAGACGCGCTCCGCTGGGCAAGCGAGGGCTGGACGAGCACCAGGTCAACAGCCTGCTGGACCGGGTCGAGGAGGAGCTGACCCGGCTGACGCAGGAGAAGAACGCGCTCGCGGGCGAGCTCGAGCTCCTGCGCGGGTACGTCACCGACGCCGCGCCGGCCGCGCTGCCACCGCAGCAGGAGCAGGAGGCGGAGGGGACGGCGCCGGTCGGCCGCGGGAGCGGGCTGATCCGCGTGGAGCCCGCGGGCGCCGCCGAGTCGCAGGCGGTGGCGGGCCGGATGCATGAGGCGCACGTGTACGCGGCGAGCCTGCTGTCACAGGCCCAGCAAACCGCCGACCAGTACATCCAGGACGCCCAGCGATACAGCCGCGAGCTGGTCGAGGACGCTCGCAGAAGGCGGCACGAGCTGCTGTCGACGGCGAACTCGGAGCATGGGGCACCGGGCGAGGAGTCATGGGAGCGCGAGGCCGCCCGGCTGCGCGCCGCCAGCCGTGAATACCGCGGCAAGCTGCGCGACTACTTCGAGCTGCTGCTGATGAACCTCGACGAGTGGGAAACGGCCGAGGGCGCCGCCGACCCCCCGCCGTCGGACGAGACGCCTCACTGACCGCTGAGTGCGACGGTCGGCGGAACCCGCGCCGCCCTGAGCGCCGGGTAGAGGCCGGCCAGCGCGCCGATCAGGATCGTCGTGCCCAGCGCTGCGCCGAGCGCCCACGCCGGCACCACGGCGGGCAGGGAGTTGAGGCCCGCGTAGACGAAGGTGGCCAGCGCGCCGAGCAGCACCCCGGCGCCCCCGCCGAAGGCGGACAGCAGCACGGCCTCGACCAGGAACTGGCTGCGCACCTGCCCCCTGGTGGCGCCGAACGACCTGCGCAGCCCGATCTCCCTGCGCCGCTCGAGGACGGCGACCACCATGGTGTTGGCCACACCCACCGCACCGACGAACAGGGCGACCGCGCCCAGGCCGAGCATCAACCCGGTGAACGCCCCCGCCGCCGCGGTCTTCGCCTTGAGCGCGTCGGACGGCCTGCTGACCTTGGCCTCGTTCGGGTTCTCCGGGCTCACCGTGCGGGCCAGCACCGCGCGGACGCTTTCGACGGCCTCGTCCGCCGAACGCTCGTAGACGGTGGTGGGGTGGCCGTCGTGGTTCAGGTAGTCCTTCGCGGCGGGGAAGCCGACTAGCGCGGACCGCTCGATCTCCGCGGCCAGCGGCATCCTGTCCAGGATGCCGATGACGGTGAACCACCTGTTGCCGATCCAGACCTGCACATCGGGGGCGGTCAGGCCGAGCCGGTCCGCCGCCACCGCGCCCAGCACCACCACGGGCTGTCTTTCGGTGGCCGCGTTGAGCCAGGTGCCGGCCCGGATCCTGCCATCGACGGTGTCGATGAGGTCGAGGCTGGTGGCCTGTACCGTGATGCCGAGCGAGACGCCGCTGGGGATGAGGTCGTTGCGTCGCACGGTGACGCCCGTCTCGCCGGTCTGGCCGGCGTCCGTGACGCCGTCGATCCGCCTGACCATGGCCGCGGCGGCCTTGGGCAGTTTTACCTTGTCGCCGAAGAGGCTGTCACCCGGCTCCACGCGCAGCAGATTGGTGCCGAGCGCGTCGAGCTGGCGCAGCAGTTGCTCCTGGCTGGAGGCCGAGATGCCGACGACCGTGACCATGGTGGCGATCCCGATCGAGATGCCGAGAGCGGCGAGGATCGCGCGCATCGGCCTGGCCCGCAGCCCCGAGGTGCCGAGCCGGGCCAGGTCCGCCGGCCGCAGCCGGGCCGGGCGCAGTGCCGTCATGAGACCTCTGACCTGACCAGACCGTCGCGGACCCGCACCCGGCGCGGGCACGCCATCGCCACCTCGGAGTCGTGGGTGATGATCACGATGGTGATCCCCGCCGCGTTCAGCCTCCGGAACAACGAGATGACCTCGGTGCCCGCCTCGGAGTCGAGGTTGCCCGTCGGCTCGTCGGCCAGCAGCAGCGGCGGTTCGCCGGCGACCGCCCGCGCGACGGCGACCCGCTGCATCTGCCCGCCGGACAACTGGTGCGGCCGGTGCTCCAGACGGTGGCCCAAGCCGACCCGCTCGAGTGCCGCCGCCGCCTTCTCGCGCCGCTGCCTCCTGGACAGGCCGGAGTAGAGCAGGCCGTCGGCGACGTTGTCGAGCGCGGACGAGCCGGGGGACAGGTGGAACTGCTGGAAGACGAACCCGATGTAGCGGGCGCGCAGCGCCGACAGCTCGCTGTCCGACAGCCTGCCCACGTCATGACCGGCCACGCGTACCGTCCCGGAGGTCGGCCGGTCGAGGGTGCCCGCGATCTGCAGCAGGGTCGACTTGCCCGAGCCGGACGGGCCGACGACGGAGACCATCTCCCCGCCGCGGATGACCAGGTCCACGTTGCGCAGGGCCTGCACCTTGCCGTAGCTCTTGCTCACTCCGCGGATCTCCAGGATTTTCATCGGCCCGACACCGAGACCCGCACGCCCTCGGCGAGTCCGGTGCCGCTCACCTCGACCCGGCCGTTGCCGAAGGCGCCGGTCTTCACCGGGATCCGCGTGGGCCTTCCCTGCTCGACGACCTCCACCCCGTACCCGCCCTCGGGCAGCGCGAGCAGGGCCTCCACCGGCACGGTGAGGACGCTCTCGGCCCGCCGGCGTTCCAGCTCGACGGTCACCGGCGCCTCGTCCAGGGAGCCGAGCGACTTGGCCGAGACCTTGATCTCCACCTCCACGGTGGCGCCGCTCTCCTGGTTGTCCGACCGCTTGACGGCCTTGGCCACCTTCGCTATCCGGGAGATCTTGCCGCCGGCCGTCTTACCGCCGGCCAGCTTGACGGTGACCTTTTTGCCGACCTTGGCGATGTCCTGCCTGTCGGCGTCGAGGTCGATGCGCACCAGCCTGTCGGTCGCGGTGACCTCGAGGATGGGTCGTTGCGCCGCGATCTGGTCGCCCACCTCGACGCTCGCCTCGCTCACCCGTACCTCATCCGGCAGGAAGACGATGTCCGCGGGTGACACCGCGCCGTCGCGCTCCATTCCCCGGTCCTTCTGCCATTCGCGAACGGCCCGCCGCGTCGCGTCAGTGAAGCGGGTATCGACCGTCACGCCCTTCCGGTAGCCGAGGGCGCGCAGGTTGCGCTCGAGCTGCTCGACGTCCGGGCCCCGCTTGACCCCTTCTTCGAGGGTCCGGTACGAGGGCAGCTTGCCGTACAGCAGGATCCGCGGCCGGCGGTCGATGTGGTAGAGCGCCTTACCGCGCTTGATGATCTTGCCTTCGGCCGGGAGGCTGGTGATCGTGCCCCCCGAGCCGGCCTTGATCGTGCGGTTGCCGGCGTACGTGAGCGTGCCGTCGATGCTCTCCTTGTCGACCAGGTCGCCGCGGGTGACCTCCTCGGTGGCCGTGGAGACCGTGCGTGGGGTCGGCGTGCTGTCCGCCCGCGCGCGCGGGCCGGCGTCGAAGAGCGCGGCCGAGGCGTGGATGCCGCCGGCGGTGACCGCGCTGCCGGCGGCCGCGGTGCCCAGCGCGGCGAGGACTCCTTTGAGCCGGCCGTTCACTGCGCACCCCCTTGGCCCTGCAGCTGCTGCGCGCACTTCTCGGCGGCCTGCTGCAACTTCGGATCGTTGGGGTTGAGGTTGGGGTTCTCCTGGGGCGGGTCCGGCACGTCGAAGCCCTGCTCCCGCATGCACCTGGCGACCTGGACCAGCTGGTCGCGTATCTTCGGGTCGTCGAGCGGGTTGGGGATCTGCGACGCGTACTCCTCGCAGGCCTTCGCCGCCTTCTCGAGCGTGGCCTGGTCGCCCTCGTACTTCCAGGTCTTCTCCTCGGGGGAGCCGGGGTCGGGCACGTCGATGCCGTTCTGGCGCATGCACTGGGTGAGTTTGACCATCGCGTCGTTCGGATCGACCGAGGCCGCCGCGGACGCCTTGGGGGCGAGCGCCGCCTTGGCCGTGGCGGCCGGGGTGCCCGCGATGGCGATGGCGATGGGGTGGCGCTCGTCCCGCTGGGCGCAGCCGGCCAGGACCGCCAGCCCGAGGAGCGCGGCCGCGAGCGTGGCGAGGACCCTGGTCACGGGCGGCCGTCCCAGTCGAAGGTGCGCCTGGTCAGCACGTTCACCACCACGGCCGCCACGAGCAGCCCGGCCACGGCGGGCAAGGTCTCGGACAGCCACCCCAGGGAGGCATGGAAGATGAAGTCGTTGAGCTGGGCGAGCGGGTTGTAGTTGGTGATCTCGTAGAACCACGGCGCCACTCCCTTCCACCCCTCGCGGGGGACGCCCAGGCCGCTTCCTGCGAACAGCAGGAAGAAGCAGAGCGGCGCCGCCACCCGGGCGCCGGCGGGCGGCATCCGCATGCCCCCGAGCAGCAGCCCGGTGCTGAATGTGCAGTAGGTGACGATCAGCGCCGCGCCCGCCAGGCTCAGCGGATGCCACGAGCGCGGCGGTCCGTAGATGAGGAACGTGACGGCGGCGAACAGCGCCACCGAGGCGATGACCAGCACGCCGGCGGCGACCGCGTGGGCCACGACATAGGAGCCCGCCCGCGTGGGCGTGCGGCGCAGGGACCTGAGCATCCCGCGGTCGCGCAGGTCCGCGACGTGGGTGGTGAGCACCATGATCCCGACCGACGCGGCGACCGTGCCCGCCATCTCCGGCAGTAACCGGTCGATGACCCGGACCCCCGGCATGGCGCCGAACTCCAGCGTGGGAAAGGAGAAACCGATGAACAACATCAACAGGAGCAGGACCGCGAACGGCAGGACGACCGCGGACAGGAGCGCGACCGGGGAGCGTACGAGCAGCATCAGCTCGACGCGGACCATCGCCCACAGGGCCCCGTTCATCTCCCGCTCTCCAGAGCCGCGGGTTCGGGGACGGCGGCCAGGGTGAGATAGGCGTCTCTGAGCGTGGGAGGGCGGATCGACCAGATCCGGTCGCCGCTCATGGGCGACAACTCCTGGATCGCCGCCTCCAGCGCCGGCCGCGAGCCGTACAGGTAGGTCGAGCTGGCATAGGGCAGGACGCGTACGTCGCTCGGCCGGCCGACCTTCATGTGCGACGGCACCCGCAGCACGAAGACCGAGCCGAGCAGCCGGATCAGCCGCGACGGCGAGCCCTCCGCGAGCACCCGCCCCCGGCGCAGCAGCACGACCCGGTCGGCCAGCTTCTCGGCCTGGGCCAGGTCGTCGAGAGTGACGCACACCCCGCCGTAGCCGTCGCGCAGCTCGCTGATCGTCTGCTCGATGCGCTGCCTGCTGCCCGGCTTGAGCCCGGTCGTCGGCTCGTCCAGCAGGACGAGTTCGGGATTGCCGGCCAGGGCCAGCGCGATCATGGCCCGCCTGCGCTGGCCCTCGGTGAGGGCCTTGAAGCGCCTGGGCAGCAGCGGCGCCAGATCGAGCAGGTCGATCAGGCGCGGGGGCAGGCCGCGCGTGCCGTACAGGCGCGCGAACAGGGAGATGCCCTCGGCCACCTTCATCCGATCGGGCAGGCTCTCGTCGCGCAGGCTCACGGCCAGGCCCGGAGGGAGCGGGTCGCCGGGTCCGATCATGCGGCCGAGGATCTCGATGCTGCCCGAGTCGGGCTCCGCGCCGCCGGCCAGGCACTCGATCAGGGTGGTCTTGCCGCTGCCCGGCGGGCCCACCACGCAGACGATCTCGCCGCTCTCCACGGTGAAGGACACCTCTTCCAGCGCCTGCGCCTTGCTGAGGTCGGTGACGTCGAGCAACGGCGTCATGCGCCCGCTCGCCGGCTGAAGCGGTCGGCGATGGTGGCGCCCACCTCCAGGTAGGTGTCGCGCGTCGCCGCGCGCAGGAGGTCGAGGTCGACTTCCGAGCCCTGCTCCAGGTGGGGGTCGAAGGGAATGCCGAGCACGGCGCGGCAGCGCTTGGCGAAGTGCCCCTTGAGCTCTTCGAGGTTGACCGGGTTCTTGCGGGTGTTCTTGACCGCGGACAGGACCACGACGGCGTCTCTGGCCAGATTCTGATGGCCGTGGGCCTGCAGCCAGTCGAGGGTCGCGGACGCCGACCTGGCCCCGTCGACGGTGACCGGACTGACCAGGACGATCTGGTCGGCCATGGCCAGGATCGCGCTCATCGCCGAGTGCAGCATGCCGGTGCCGCAGTCGGTGATCGAGATGGAGTAGAACTGCTCCAGGATCTGGGCGACGGCACGGTAGTCCTCGGCGTTGAAGGCCTCGGAGATCGCGGGGTCGCGGTCGGATGCCAGCACTTCCAGCCGCGAGGGCGCCTGGGAGGTGTAGGAGCGCACGTCGGCGTAGCGCCAGATGCCGCCCCGGTCGTTGAGCAGGTGGCGGACGGTGGCGGGTGACTCCAGCCGGAGCTTCTCCGACAGGGTGCCGCGGTCGGGGTTGGCGTCGACCGCGATGACCCGGTCGCCCCGCTGGTGGGCGAGCGTGGAGCCGAGTCCGATGGTGGTCGTGGTCTTGCCCACGCCGCCTTTGAGGCTCATGACGGCGATCCTGAAGTGGCCTGCGGCGACAGGTTGCCTGATGCGCTCGATCAGCTCCTGGCGGTGGCGCTCGGCCTTGGAGTCCTGCGGGCGCACGAGGCCGCCGGTCAGCGTGTACACGACTTTGCGCCAGCCGGCCGACGGTGGCCTCGTACGAGTGCGTAGCAACCGCTCGGGACGCAGGCTTTCGGACGACATCCCGGCCGCGGCCGGCTCGGGGGCCGACTGCTGTTGACCGGGCGGTGACGCCGCCGGCTCCCACGAGGGCTGGTTCTCCCGCGGGAGGAGGGAGATCTCCGGCGGGTGACCAGGCGGCGGGAAGACGCGCACCGGCCGGGTGGGCGGCGGTGCGGCCTCGGCCGGCTCGGGGACGCCCGGCTCGGGTTCGCCGCTCCGCCATCCGGTCTCGTCGCCGTCAGGAGGGTTCCCGGGGGCCGGCCAGGTGGTGGGGGCGGGCGGGTTCCACCTCTCGAAGTGCCCTTGAGCCGGAGCAGGAGGCTCGGATCCGGCCCTGTCCTGCTGCCACCACAACCCGGACGGCGGTGGCGGCGGTGGCTTGTCGACGGCCGGTGCGCCGGTCGACCTGTTGGGGGGCGGAAACCGGATGGTACGCGTCAGATCCGGATCCGCGATTGGTTCCCCGTTTACCCCGCTCTTGTGCTGCTCGTCCGCATTCCCCTGAGACTGTTCATCCGGCCCGCCGTGCATGCCTCACCCGTCCGCACTCTGTGCGCATCAACTGCTCGCAGGACATTCCACGAATAACAACGCACATGCGCACTTGTCAAGACTGAAAGAAGATTAGTGGATTTTGGTACTAAAGGGATAAATGTCCGTTTTGTCCGTATTCTTAACCGTCGTGTCGAGATTTGGTTTGTGTAGCCCCCTTTGCGGGGAGTGCAGAATTCATCGCGGGGCTACTTCGCAATTGTTCTGAGACATTTGGCCCCTGGAGAGTGCCTCGGTGGCTCCCTTACGCTTTCGTCCATCTCAGAGAGGAAAGGTTAATGGCTCACAACAACGAGTTAATCCCGGGTATGCCAGGGACTGTCCGAGCCGTCCAGATTTTCATGTGGATCAGTGTGGTGCTCGGCATCATCCTGCTGGCGATCGGGGCGCTGAGCCTCGTCGCCGTCAGCGCTCTTTCGGGCGACCCGGAGATCGACGCCGCCTCCGCGGCGCTGCCCCCGATGGGGGTGATGTGGGTGCTGATGCTGATCTCGGCCGCCCTGGTGGTGGCGCAGCTGATCCTGGTGATCAGGATCCCCCGCCGGCAGGCCGGCACGCGTACCGCGATTATCTGGCTCTTCGTCGTCTCCGCCGCCGTCGGCGTCGTCGCCGCCGTACTGACCACCGACTACGTGTCCAACGGGATCTCCCTGCTGCTGTCCGTGCTGCTCGTCGGCCTGCTCCTGACCGACGGCGCCAAGCGGTACTTCGCCAGCTGACCGCCCGCCCGAGGGCTGCCGGCGGCGTCGAGTTCGGGCATCGCGCTCCACAGGTGGCCGCGCACGCGATCCTGGCCAGCGTGGCACCGTCGCCGACGAGGCGGAGGGTATGCGTACGGCTGGCGCCGGACTATGCAGGAATCCGGCGCCAGCCGTACTGGACAGATACTATGACCCGCCCGAGGCCAGTATGGTCACGCTGTCACCGGAGTCATCGGGCTTCGTCGTCGTTTTGTCCATGTAGGCCTTGACGGCCTGCCCGGCCCAGTCGTCCCGGATGAGCTCCTCGATCCGCTTGTCGTCGCCGGTGGCGAACAGGCGTCCGAGCAGGCCGCCGCGGTGGGCCAGGGCGAGCAGGGTGACAGTGCGGGCGTCTGGCTTCTGGCCGCGTATCACCTGGCCGAGCCGCTCCGTGACCTCGCGCACCGGCGCGGGATCGTCGTAGCCGTACCGCTCGACCGGGATCAGCCCCAGGACCCGGGACTTGTGGGCCTTGAACGTGCCTCGTTCCGACAGTCGCCGCAGGTAATGCCGGCGCTTGCGGACGGGATTGATCACGATCAGCCACCGGCTGGGCGACAGCGCCTTGCCCACCTTGACCATCCGGGCGAGCACGGCGTCCAGCTCGGCGTCGCCGACCGGCTGCCTGTCCACCACCGCCAGCTCCGTGCCCCGCAACTCCACCTTCGAGAGCGCGGCCAGCTCGGCCAGCTCGGCGGCCGTGAGGCTGATGTTCAGCACATTGTTGGGGATCAGCTGCTTGCCGTCGGTCTCCCGATGGGCGAGCAGGATGAGCTCTTCCGCGAACGTCAGCTGTTCAGTGGACATACCGGGAGTGTCACTCCGGCCCGGCGACCCGCGTAGACGCTGATGTCATCAGCGGGATGTGACATCTGTCATGTGGCGCTGTCGAGTGGCCCTGGAAGCTTCGAGGAAGCCGGGAGGAAGTGGCGGTTGTTAGCTTGGCCCGCAGCACCTTGAGCTGCTCCGTTCGAGCAGCTCCGCGCCACGATCGCCGATAGACGGGGGAACGATGACGGCGCTGCAGGACGGGGAGAAGGATACAGCCAAAGGGTGGATGGCACCGATCGACCTGGATCGGGTGCCCGGCGTCGAGGCGTTTCTCGGCCGGCTCGGCTACGGCCGCTTCGATCGGGAGACGCTGGTGGCGCCCATCGGTCGCAACGAAGTGTGGGCGGGCCGGACCGGCAGCGGCAGGAAGGTCTTCGTCAAACGTCTCATCGGAGGGGACGACGCGACGCCGCGACTGCGGCGCATTCTCACCTTCGAGCGGTTCAAGGCGGCCCGGCCACTGCTCGCGGACCAGGTCCGGACCCCCGGCTTCCTGGGCGCCGACGAAGACGCCGGGCTCGTGGCCTTCGACTTCATGGACGAGGCCAGGAACGGCGCCGAAGCCATGATCGAGGAATCGTTCGGCGACGAGCTCGCCAGGCAGGTGGGCGAGGCGATCGGCCACCTGCACAATGCCGGGCCGCAGGCCGGTGAGGGGCTGGACGACGGCCCCTTCCCGCTGCCGGACCTGCGGCTCCTGCGCGGGTTACCGCTGGAGATGTGGCAGCACCTGAGCTACGGCGAGCTGGAGAGCTGGAGCATCCTGCACGGCGACTCCGAGCTCATGCGCGGCATCCTCGCGCTGTGCGAGGGGGAGAGCCGGGCGCCCAAGGTCCCGGTCCACGGCGACTTCCGGGTCGACCAGCTCCTGCTGCCGGAGGACGGCGGATTCCAGATCACCGACTGGGAGGACTTCCGCCTCGGAGATCCCGCCCGCGACGTCGGCGCGTTCGCCGGCGAATGGCTCTTCCGCTCCATCCTGGACATCGTGAGCGCGCGCGGCGACGAGGTGGTCTTCGAGGCGGCCGAGTTCACGCACGAGATGGTCCTCCAGCGTGGCGCGGAGAAGATCGAGCGGCTCCGGCCGCGCATCCACGGCTTCTGGCAGGGCTACCGGGCCGTCAGGACGAGGCTCGACGACGAGTTCGCGGTGCGCGCCACGGCGTTCGCCGGCTGGCACATGATGGACCGCCTGCTGGCCTCGGGGGCGCGCTCGGGCAAGCTCTCCGGCATCCAGCGCGCCGCCGCCGGCATCGGCCGTACCGCGCTGCTCCGGCCCGCCCGCTTCACCATCGCCCTGGGTTTGGAGGATGAATGAGCGTCGCCGACCTGGCGGTGCCGGGCGGGATCGCCCCGGTGCTGGACGCGGTGACCGTCGACATCGACCGGCTCCGCGCGACCGTCGCCGGCGTCACGGTCGAGGCCGGCAGCGCTGCCGAACTCGCGGTGAAACTCTCCCAGGCGCTCTACGAGGTCCTGCACACCGGGCGGCGTTCGGAAGAGGGCGGGGCGCTGCCGTTCCACCTGCGGGACAGGGAGTTCGAGCAGGCCCTCGCGGAGCGCGTCCCCCACGAGACGACGGTGTCGGAGGCGGTGATCGCCGAGGCGGGGGAGGGCACGGAGATTCTCGTCGTGTGCGGAGGCCCGCGAGTCTGGGTGCCACGCGGCAGGATCCTGACCGAGCCGCCGTTCACGCCGGGGCAGCGGGTGAACGTCGCGCTGTCCCCGCTGAGGCCGGCGCTCTCACCGGGCTTCTTCTTCGTGTACGGCTCGGCGCCGAGCGACATGCGGGGCGACATCCTGCGCGTGTACCTCCATCTTGCGGACCCGGAGCAGGCCCCGGCCGTCTGGCACCTGGTCCTGTCCCATCTGGAGGAGCAGCAGGCGGAGTACCGCGCGAAGGTGCTGTCCTCCCAGCTGCTCTACCCGCGGCGCGACGGGCTCGTGGTCTATCTCGGCGCCCGCTCCCGCGGCCTCGCGGCCGATCTCGCCGCCCTGGTGGAAGGCGTGCCCGGCATGGGGACGGAGACGTCCGCGTTCGCGCACGCCCTGGGCCCCGGAGTGGCGACCGCGTGGGAACCCGACGACCGCAGGCTGGTCATGAGAGGCATGAGCTTCGGCCAGCACCGCGCCGGTGTGCTCGGGCAGGCGCTCGTGGAGGCGGCCGCCGGCCAGGCCCCGGCGTCCGCGGTGCTCGCCGCACGGTTCGCCGAAGCCAACATCGACCCGTGCGACCTCGCACGGAATGGGACATCGCCGCAGGCGATGACGGAGGGCGTCCGCACGCGCCCCCCGATACCGGATTCGGACACTCACCTGGGAAGGAGGTGAACAGCATGACGAAGAGCACGGCCATCATGGAGTTGGTCGCGGGCTACGACTCGTACGCCGAGCCGGGCGAGTTGCAGGTCTCCGCGATTTCCGACGCCCCGGAGCTGTGGTTCACGATCTGGGCCATCAGCTACGGCGTGCGGGTGAGCTCCGCCAAGTGCGCGATCTGGGCCTCGGCCGCCTCCGGCGCCGTTTCCGGCTGGTTCCTGAACCGTTAGGAGCGCCACGTGTTCACCCTCGATGAAAACGAAGGGAGGGAAAAATGCACGATGTCGTGCGGCCGTCGAAGACGGCGGCGATTATGGAACTCACGGCGGGCTATGACGCTTACGCGGATGCCGCGGAGTTCAGTTTGCCGGCCGAATCCGAGGCTCCCGCCGCCACGCCCGTGACGATTCTCATACTCGGCGGCGTCGCCACCAGTTACGTGATTAGCGGGATCGCGCGCAAGGCCTGGGACAGAACCTTCATCTTCGGCTGCTGAAAAACCGGAGGAAAGAGTGGGCAGGCGATATATGCAGGGCGCCTGCCCACACCCCGTCATGTCAAGGAAATGCATGCGAGATTCGAACGCCGACGACCTGGCCGCGATGGCGGACCTGCTCACGCCGCTCGCCATCCGGGTCGCGGCCACGCTCTGCCTGGCGGACCACATGGCCGCGGGGGTGACGACGGGGGCGGGCCTCGCCGAGAAGGCAGGCGCCCATCCCGCGACGCTGAAGAAGCTGCTGCGTTACCTCGTCTCCCGCGGAATCTTCCGGTGGAGCGAGGCACACGGCTACGAGGTGACCGAGCTCGGCGCCCCGCTGCTGGACGGCGCGCCCGGCAGCGTACGACGGCGGCTGAGCATGGACGGGCTGCTGGGCCTGGCCGAGCTGGGCCTGGTGGGGCTGCCGCACACCGTGCGCACGGGCGAGGCCGGGTACAAGGCGGCCTTCGGCAGGGACTTCTGGCAGGACGTGAGCGACGTACCCGACGACGCCAACGTGCTGGCGGAGGAGGTCGCGAGCGGCCTGGCCGGAGACGGCGAGCTGATCGTGCACAGCTACGACTGGCCGAGCGTGCGCCGGGTGATGGACGTCGGGGGCGGCAACGGGACGGTGCTCATCGAGCTCGCCCGCGCCCACGCCCACCTGCACGGCGCCGTGCTCGACCTGCCCGGGATGGCGCGGGCCGCGGCGAAGCGCGTCGAGCGGTGCGGCCTGGGCGACCGGTGCGAGACGATCGAGGGCAGCTTCCTCGATCCGATCCCGCCGGGGTTCGACGTCTACCTCCTGTCGGCGATCCTGTGCGACTGGCCGGACGACGACGCCGTCAAGATCCTGCGCCGTTGCGGGGAGGCGGCGGGGGCGGACGGCCGGGTGCTCGTGGCCGACATGAACCTCATCTACGACGACGACGCGGACGCCGCGCGGATGAACCTTCTCCTGACCGGCACGGTGCCGGTGCCGGTGCGCACGCTCAAGCAGCTCAAGCGGCTCGGCGCGGCGGCGGGCCTCGAGCTCTCGTGGGAGGGCCCGACGACGAGGAGGCGGACGCTCCTGGAGTTCCGCGCTCATTGACACGCACTCTCTTGGACAGGTGAGAAGTGGAAGAGCAGTCCCCCACGCAGAAGCTCGCGCTCTCGCGCGAGATGACGGCCGGCAAGGCGAACCAGGTGGCCGTGATCGTGCTGCTCGCCCTGCTGTCGACCATGACCACGCTCGCCCTGCCGCTGATCGGCGGGGCCTTCGTCGCTGAGCTCGAGAAGGGCGGCGGCGCGGTGACTTCGGCCGCGCTCTGGATGGTCGCCGTGGGACTGGCCGCGGCGGTCACCGGAACCCTGTCCGGCTACCTGCTGTCCAAGCTCGGCATCGAGCTCGTCACCAAGCTGCGCGTGCGTACCTTGAGGCACGCGCTGGGACTGCCGCTGAAGATCGCAAGGCGCGAGGGGACAGGGGACCTGGCCGCCCGGCTCACCTCGGACTCCTCCCAGGTGAGAGGCCTGACCGAGGTCGGGCCGCTGCAACTGCCCATGGCCGCGCTGCAGGTGGTCGCGACGCTCGTCATCATGGGACTGCTGGACTGGGTCCTGCTGCTGATGACGGTCGGATCGTTCTTGGTCGCGATCATCGGAGTCGTCTTCGTCATCAGGGCGATCCGCACGAAGTTCGAGGCGCTGCAGACGGGGGTCGGCAAGCTGTCCGACGACTTCGTCGCGACGCTGGAGGCGCTCACCGTCGTCAAGGCCCACCGTGCCGAGAGCAGGCTGGTGCGGAGCTTCTCCGCGCGGGCGGAGAACCTGGGCGGGCTCGAGATCGCCGCCGCCCGGCTCGAGGCCATGGTCGTGCCGGTGATGACCCTGGCCCAGCAGGTCGCCCTGGTCATCGTGATCATGGGTGGCGGCGTTCGCTACGTCTCCGGTGAGCTCTCGCTGCCGAACCTCGTCTCGTTCCTGCTCCTGCTGCTGCAGCTGGCCGCTCCGCTGGTCATGGCCATCCAGGCGACCGGCGCCATCCAGGCCGGTCTCGTGGCCAAGCAGCGTTTCGAATCCGTCTTCTCGCTTCCGTACGAGCAGGTGGACGACCGTACGGAGGGCGAACCGGTGGCGGTGGCGCCCGGATCCCCCGCGGTCGTGCTGCACGGGGTCGGCTTCGCCTACGAGGCGGGCCGGCCGGTGCTCGATGAGGTCGGCTTCATCGTGCCGCCGAATGGCCTGACCGCGATGGTCGGCAGGTCGGGGGCCGGCAAGACCACCGTGCTCGGCCTGATCGAGCGGTTCATGGAGCTCGACTCCGGGAAGATCTCGGTCTTCGGGCGCGAGCTGCCCGACTGGCCGCTGTCCGAGCTGCGCGGCCGCATCGCCTACGTCGACCAGTCCTTCACGCTGCTGCGCGACACGGTGCGCAACAACCTCCTGCTCGGGCTCGACCAGACCGTGCCGGACGAGGTCCTGCTCGACGCGCTGGAGCAGGTCGGCCTGCGCGAGGAGATCTCCGCCCTGCCCCAGGGGCTGGACACGCCCATCGGCGGCGAAAGCGACCTGTCGGGCGGGCAGCGGCAGCGCCTCGCCCTGGCCGGTGTGCTGCTCAGCGACGCCCGGCTGGTCCTGCTCGACGAGCCGTCGTCCCAGCTCGACAGCCTCAACGAGGGCCGGCTCCGCGAGGTCGTCGACCGCCTTGCCGAGGACCGGGCGGTCCTGGTGGTCGCGCACCGGCTGTCCACCGTCCAGCACGCTCGCCACGTCATCCTCCTGGACCGGGGGAAGGTGCTGGCGCAGGGGACGCACGAGCGGCTGATGAGCGAGAGCGAGCCTTACGCCGAGCTCGTACGCGGCCAGATGTTGCGCCCCGTCGATTCCGTTTCGGCTTCCTGAACAGGAGTGATGATGCCCAGCCTCTCTGTCTTGTTGCCGATGATGCCCGTACGGCACGAGCAGATCCTGTCCTTCGCCGCCCTGGTGCAGTGGACGGGCGCGCTCCGCCTGTGGCAGGGCCAGGCCGTGTCGCTCGACGCGCACCACAGCTTCGTGTTCGCCGCGGCCGCCGGCTTCAGGGTCCCGATGGGCACGGGCGTCTCGCTCATGCCGCTCCGGCACCCGCATGACGCGGCCGTGCACGCCCGCTCCGTGGCCGTGGCCTCCGGCCACCCGTTCGTCGCCGGCATCGGCCCGGGCGGGATCGACTTCCAGCGCAACATCGCCGGCGGCGCGTACGGCAGCCAGCTGAAGGCGGTCAGGGAGTACGTCACCGCGATGCGCGGCCTCCTGGACGGCGAGGAGGTGGACCTGGACGGAGACCACTTCACCGCCCACGACGTGCTGCCGCCCCTGCCGACCCCTCCGGTGGAGATCGGCGTCGGCGTGCTGAGGCCGGGGATGGCCCGCCTGGCCGGTGAGATCGCCGATGTGGCGATCACCTGGCTCACGCCCGCCTCCTACGTGCGCGACGTGATCGTCCCCGCGATGGAAGAGGGCGCGAAGCAGGCGGGGCGTCCCCTGCCCCGGCTGGTGGCGATGGTGCCGATGTTCGTGGCCCACCCCGACCGGGATCCGACCCGTATCGTCCTGCAGTCCAACGCCGGGCACCTCATGCTGCCCCATTACGTCGACATGCTGGACAGGGCCGGCATCGACATCGACCCGCAGCAGCCGGTCGAGACGGTGAAGCGGCTGATCAGCGGCGGGGCGTTCCTGACCGGGACCCCGGAGGAGCTCGGCCGGCAGATGGGCGAGTTCCACGCCGCGGGCGTGGACGAGGTGGTGATCAACCTGACCGGGGTGGCCGGTTCCTACGGGCCTCAGACGGCGCTGGCGGAGATCGAGACCATCCTGGGTGCCGGTGGAGGAGCCGCGCCATGAGCGTACCTCGGCCGGGCACCGGCTTCTCCCGGCTGCTGCTCGTCGCCACGGGTTCCCTGGCGGCGCGCAACCTGCCGTTCGCGCTGACCCTGCTCCGCGAGTCCCGGCCGGGCCTGAGCGTCAGGGTGGTCGTGACGCGCAGCGCGGAGCGGTTCGTCACGCGCGCGGCCCTGGCGCCCGAGGCGGACGAGGTCATGGTGGACGAGTGGCCGGAGGACGGTGCCGCGCGGGCCCGCCACGTCGACTGGGCCGAGTGGGCGGAGGTCATCGTCGTCTACCCGATGACCCTCCACTTCATGGGCCGGCTGGCCCTGGGCCTCGCCGGCACTCCGGCGCTGCTGGCCGCTCAGTGCACGCGCGCGCTCGTCGCCCTGGCGCCGGCCCTGCCGCCGGGAGGGGTGGAGAGCGCCGCCTACCAGTCGCACTGGAGCGCCCTGAGCGCCCGCCCGAACGTGGTGCTCGTCCCCCCGCGTCCGGGGATCAGCACCGCGACCGGGCGGCCGGACTCGTGGCTGTCGACGCTGGCGCAGGCGATCGAGGCGGTCGACGCGCGATGGGAGGAGCACACCCGCCGGGACGCCCCCGCGGAGGACGGCACCGGCCACCTGTTGATGGAGGTGGTGCCCGGCGCCGGAGGGTTCGTCTGGCGACGCAGGCCGGGGCGGCTCTCGCACAGCGCGTTCGCGCCCGTCGATCCCGCGCTGAACGGCAAGCTCGCCGGGCTGCTGGACGGCGCGGACGTACGGCTGGCGCCGGGTGAGCAGGACGGCGAGTTCCGCGCCTACCGCGTGGCCGGCGCGGAGTCCGCGGCGCGGATCCTGCTCCGCGACGGCCCGGGGGAGCAGGTCGAACGGCTGATGCGCGGCCTCGGCCGGGCGCTGCGCGAGGTGCACGCCGTTGCGCCGGGCGACGTCTCCGGCCCGCCTCGCGCGCTGCGCCGGCTCGAGGAGTGGCTGGCCGGCGGCTCGCGCAGCGCGACGGCGGCCGCGGCCGGGGCCGTGCTGGCCGACCGGCTCGGGGCGAAATGCTGGGACAGGCTCCGCGGCTGGTGCGCCGAGCAGGACGCGGATCCCGGCGTCGTGCTCTCCCACGGCGCGCCTGGCCTGGGCTCGCTCGCCGTGGACCTGGACAAGGGCACCGGTGAGCTGCTGATCGGCGAGGACCTGTGCGCCGCGCCGTGGTATCACGACCTCGCCTGGATCGCCGGGGAGCTCGTGGAGCTGCGGTGGCTGAACGAGGGGAACCCGCAGGATTGGCAACGCCTGCTCAACGCGCTGTTCGAGGGGTACGGCCGGGACCTGGGCGAGGACGCGAACAGGCTCGTGGCCATGAGAATCGCCCTACACCTGCACGACATATCCGCTTACGTCGGGCTCGATGCCTCGCTGCTGGCCGGGTACGCGGGATTCCTTGATTTTCTGGTCAATCTCGATGGAGGATCGCCGCATGCCCGGAATTCATAGGCGGACGCTGCCGAACGGGCTGAAGCTGCTGGTGGCGCCGGTCGCGGGCACGTCGCGGGTCGCCGTCGCGGTCCACTACCGCGTGGGCTTCCGCGTCGAGCCTCCGGGCATGGAGGGCTTCGCCCACCTGTTCGAGCACCTGATGTTCCTCGGCAGCCAGAACCTGCCCGACGGCACGTTCTTCGACCACGTGAGTGACACCGCCGGCGTGGCGAGTGGGCGCACGCACCAGGACTACACGGAGTTCTACCAGGTGGTGCCGCGCTCGGCGCTCGAGCAGGCGCTGTTCAGCGAGGCCGACCGGATGCGCGCCCCGAGCTTCACCCAGAAGGCGCTGACCGAACAGCTGGCCGGCGTCGCCGCCGAGATCCGCGAGATGATCGTCGAACGGCCCTACGGCGGCATGCCGTGGCCGTACCTGGCCGGTCTGCTCTACACGTCGTTCGCCAACGCGCATGACGGCTACGGGGACCCCGAGCAGCTGAAGAAGGCGACCCTGGAGGACTGCGCCGAGTTCTTCGCCCGGTACTACACGCCGGGCAACGCGGTGGTCACCGTGGCCGGCGACGTCGATCCCGGCGACGTGGCGGCGCGCGTGGAGCGCCACTTCGGCGACATCCCCGCCCGGGAGGCCGCCCCGCAACCCGACCTGGCCGAGCCCGGGTTCTTCATGGACCAGACCGCCTCCTTCACCGAGCCGGGAGTCCCGGCCACCGCGATCACCATCGGGCAGTGGCTGCCCGATCCGGCGGCCGACCTGCGAGGCTACCTCGCCCACGCCGTCCTGGCCCGCATGATGGCCAGGCAGATCACCCCGGATGGGACGTCCGCGGTCAGCACGAGCTGCGGGTTCTTCGGCCCGCTCGACGCCCGTGCCCCGGACGCGCTGCTCCTGACCGTCCTCGTGCCGCCGGCCACCCCGGCCGTGCAGATGGTCGGAGCCGTACGTACGCAGTGGGGCATGTGGTCCAAGGGCGACATCACCGGCGAGGTGTCCGCGGCCGTCAACGAGCTGGTGTCCGAGCATCACCGCTACCACGACGACATCGAGACGCGATGCCGCGCGCTCGGCCGCCTCGAGACCCTCTTCGACCGGGCCGAGCTGCTCGACGAGTTGCCGCGGCGGCTCGGCGAGGTGACCACGGCGCAGGTCGCCAAGGCGGCGACGCGACTGCACGGCGCGGCCTGCGCGGTCATGACGATCGAGCCGGGCCGCAGGCGGACGCGGCCGAAGCCCGGGCACACGGAGCGGGCCGAACGCGAGCCCGGCGCGGCCGCCCGGATTCCGGAGCCGGTGGCCGGGCCGAAGACCGTGCCGCCGCGGGAGGACCAGCCCCGCCCCGTGCTGGGCGAGCACGTGGAGGTCACGTTCGGCAACGGCCTGCGGGCCGTCGCCATTCGCGCGGGCGGCGCGCCCGTGGTGGAGCTCCGCCTTCGCCTGCCCGCCGGTCCCGCGGGCTGGCGGCGCCCGGACCATCTGGAGCTCTTGGCGCACGTGCTGGGCCGGCGAGCCCGCGTGGGCCTGCACGAACGCGGCGCGGGCGGCGAGCTGACCGTCAAGACGGATGGCCAGTGGCTCGACTTCGCCGGATACGCCGGCACGGATGGGCTGGACGCGTGGCTCGCCGTCCTGTCGGAGGTCCTCACGCCGGCCGCCATGGCCGAGCCCCTGTCGCTCGGCCGGTCCCTGATCCGGGGCCGCACGCCCAGGCGGATCGCCGACGACGCGCTGCGCGCGTACCTGCTCGGGCCCGCGCCGGCGGACCCGGCCGGGCTCGCCGACGTCCACCGGACCGTGATCGTGCCCGAGGGCGGATCGCTCGTCGCCGTGGGGAACGCCGACCCCGCCTGGCTGCTCTCGCGGCTGGAGCGGGCTCTGGACGGGTGGCAGGGGCAGGCGCGGCCGACGCCCGCCACGGCCGCCGATGGCGGGATCCTGCTCGTCCCCAGAGAGGACCTGTCGAACATCCTGGTGACCTTCAGCGCGCCGGAGCCTCCTGACGGCCCGGACGACGTGGCCCGCTATCTCGCCACCGGAGTGCTCGGCCGCTATCACCGCAACCGCTCGATTCGTGATGCCCCCGGCACCACCGGCCTGGGGGCCAGCGGCTACGAGGCGTTCCTCGGCCGGGACGTCTTCACCGATTTCCCGCGGGCCTACATCCAGGTGATGCGGCCGAAGGAGCAGGTGCCGGACGTGTTCACGGAGGTCCTGGACCGGCTGCCCGAGCTCACGGCCACACCGCCGGACCCCGTCGAGCTCGACCGGGCCAGGGAATACTGCGTGCTGGAGATGTTGTGGGGGCTGGACTCACCCTCGAAGATCGCCGATCTCGTACGTGTCGGGTTCTCGTTCGGCCAGGGAGCCGGCCTGCTCACCCGGCTGTACGACCGGCTCGGGCAGATCACCGCCGACGAGGTCGTGGCGGCGGCGGTCGGCACGTACGGGCGGATGCCCCTGCCGAGCATGGTCGTCGGCGACATCGAGGCGGACTGGCTGTCGGACGAGATCGGGCGCGAGGTCACCGAGACGGAGGGAGCGTGATCGTGACGCAGAAGGCCGGAGCGGTACGCCTGAGGCCACCCCAGAACGCCGTGCACCGCCGGGCGATCACGATGTGGACCACCCGGTCCGCCGCGGCGTACGGGCTGGTGGCACTGGTGTTTCTGGGCCTGGCGGCATTCGTCGACGGAGCGGGCACCCTTTTCGCGGTCCTCGCGTTCCTGACGGCTCTGGCCGGCGCCTGCTACGCGGTCGTGGTGCCGCGGTGGCGCTACCGCGTGCATCGCTGGGAGGTGACCGGCGACGCCGTCTACACGAGCTCCGGCTGGTTGTGGCACCAGTATCGGGTGGCGCCGATGTCGCGCATCCAGACGGTGGACACCGTGCGGGGCCCCTTCTACCAGCTCTTCAAGTTGTCGGCGGTGACCGTGACCACCGCGTCGGCGATGGGCCCGCTGAGAATCGACGGCTTGGACGAGGAGTTCGCCAGGGACCTGGTGGACCGGCTCAACAGGGTGACCCAGGCGACGCCCGGAGACGCGACGTGACGGTGAAGGACATGACGGTGGAGTCCGTCGGCTGGCGCCGGCTCGACCCTCGCATGTGCCTGGTCAACCTGCGCTGGCTGCTGCCGCCCCTGGGCATCCTCGCCCTGACCGCGCTGGCCTCGGGCGGCGTTAACTGGGCAGATCACAAGCTGCAGATCGTCTCCGCCCTGCTGTTCGTCTACCTCACCTGCAGCGAGATGATCCGCTGGCGGACCACGCGCTACCGGGTGACCGATGAGCAGGTCGAGATCGGCTCCGGCCTGCTCTGGCGGCGTCACGTCGCGGTACCCCGCGACCGCCTCCGCACCGTGGACGTGACGTCGGGGCCGGTGCACCGGGTCCTCGGCCTGTCGATCGTCACGATGGGCACCGGCCAGGCGCTGCGGACCGACCGCCGGGATCAGGTCAAGCTCGATGCCGTCTCTACGGCCGAAGCGGCGATGCTCCGCGAGGAGCTCCTGCCCCGGTCGCAGGCCACGCCCGTTGACGCGCCGAAGGGGGCCGCCGCCGCCCCGGTGGCGCGGACAGCGGAGGAGATCGCCCGTATCGATCCGGCGTGGGTGCGGTACGCGCCGCTGAGCCCGCTCGTGTTCGTGATCGGCCTCGCCCCGCTGACCCAGGCGTACAACCTGGCCGAGAGACTCGGCATCCCCGTGGACATCGGCGGGGCGGTGCTGGGGGCCGTCGAGTTCCTGGACTCGATACCTGGCTGGCTGTTCGCCGTGTTCGCCCTCATGATGCTGGTCGCCGGGGCGATCGGCACAGTGTTGCTGTTCGCCGAGTCGTGGTGGAGGTTCCGCCTCGAGCGCGAGCCCCGAAGCGGCACCCTTCGCGTGAGCCGGGGGCTGCTCACGACGCGTTCCTTCACGCTGGAGGAGCGGCGGCTGCGCGGTGCCGAGCTGGTCGAGCCGTTCATGCTGCGCTGGGGCAGGGGAGCTCGGCTCAAGGCGATCGCGAGCGGGCTACGCCAGACCCTGGACGGTCCGCGGGGCGGCTCCGGTGCGCTGCTTCCCCCCGCGCCCCGCCAGGTGGCACACGTGACGGCCGCGTCGGTGCTGGGGGAGGGGGAGAGCCCGCTGCTGCCCGTGCGACTGCGTGCCCATCCCCGGGCCGCGCTGCGCCGCAGGTTGTTCCGCGCGGCCATGGCGAGCGGGGCGGCCGTCACCGCGGCGGCGGTGCTCGCCGCGCCGGCGGGGTGGTCCATCGGCTGGTCGATGGTGGCGGCGGCCGCGGTAGCGGCGCCGGTCTCCTTCCTGCTCGCGGCCGACTCGTACCGGTCGCTCGGACACACGCTCTTCGGGGCCTACCTGGTGACCCGGTCCGGCGCGCTGCTGCGCCGCACCGTGGCGCTGCGGCGCACCGGCGTCATCGGCTGGACCATCACCCGCTCGCCGCTGCAGCGCAGGTCGGGTTTGGCCAACATCGCGGCGACGACGGCGGCGGGGACGCTGGGCGCCTACATCGTGCGGGACGTCGACTACGGCGACGGTCTCATGGTGGCCGACGAAGCCGTCCCCGGGTTGCTGGCGCAATTCATCGAGGTGACAAAGGAATAACGAATGAAATGGGGATCACGGAAGTGACGCGATAAATGACTGTTCTGCAGGCAGTAGGGTTAACCAAGAGATATGGGCCGGTATTGGCGGTGAGCAACGCCAGTTTCTCGGTTCGGGCCGGCGCCATAACCGGCTTCCTGGGGCCGAACGGCGCGGGAAAGTCGACGACCTTGCGGCTGTTCCTCGGCCTTGACCACGCCACCAGCGGGTCGGCGCTCATCGACGGGAAGCGCATCGACGAATGGCCCGTTCCGGCCCGCAAGATCGGGGCGGCCCTCGACACGCAGTGCGCCCATCCCAGCCGCCGGGCGATCGACACCCTGCGCTATGTCGCCAAGATGATCGGGGTCGATCCCAAGCAGGGCGAGGTGATGCTCGAACGGGTGGGCCTGACGGAGGTGGCGGCGCAGCGGGTCGGCAGGTTCTCGCTGGGGATGAGGCAGCGACTGGCGCTGGCGATCGCGCTGCTCGGCAATCCGGAGATCGTCGTGCTGGACGAGCCGATGAACGGGCTGGATCCCGACGGCATCTCGTGGATGAAGGACCTCCTGCGGCAGTTCCGCGACCAGGGCCGCACGGTGTTCGTGTCCAGCCATCTCCTGGCGGAGATGGAGGATCTCGTCGACGACCTCGTGGTCATCGCCCAGAGCAGGATCGTGGGCAGCGGGTCGGCGTCGGCGTTCATGCAGCGGTTCCAGGTGAAGAAGGTCACCGTGGTGTGCGAGAACCCGAAGCTGCTGGCGCCCGCGCTGGTGCAGGCGGGCGGCCGGGTGCAGGCGAGTGGCGCTCGTGGCATACAGGTCACCGGGCTGGCCTCCGGGCAGGTCGGGACCATCGCACGGGACGCCATGGTGGCGCTCTACGAGCTGAGGGAGGAACGCAGCCTGCACCACGCCTTCGCGCAGGCCACGCAGGACAGGTCGAGCATCAAGGGTGAGGTGGGCTAGGTGAGTTTCGCCAACGTCTGCGCCGCGGAGCTGGTCAAGTTCCGTACGCTCCTGAGCAACAGGATCACGCTCGTCTGCGCCCTCGCAGGTGTGGCGGCCGTGGGGCTGCTCATGGGGTCCAACATCGGACCCAACGGGAATCTCGTCCAGGGCGCGCCCGGCTCGCAGGCCGTCGCCTCGCCGATGCAGTTCGTGATGTTCTCGATGATGATCCTCGGGGTGCTCTCCGCGACGAGCGAGATCAGGAACGGCACCTTCCGGATCACCCTTTCCATCGCCCCCTGGCGGAAGCGGGTCCTCACCGGCAAGATGGTCACACTCGCCGCGATCTCCCTCGCCGTCACGATCGCCGGCCTGCTGATCGCGTACGGCGCATCACTGATCACCGCGAGCGGCACCGCCTACGCGCCGCTGTCCAACGGGGGAGCCGGCACCATCCTGGCGTTCCTGGGGAGCGTGCCGCTGGTCACCGCGCTCGGGGTCGCGGTCGGGGTGCTGGTGAAGAGCACCGCGGGAGCCCTGTCCATCCTGCTGGTATGGGCGTTCGCCGGCGAGGGGATCCTGGCGGTGGTCCTCCCGGACAACATCGACCCTTACCTGCCGTTCATGATGGTCGGCGCGGGTCCGGGCATCCTGCCCGAGGGGCCGGGACCGGTGCTGGGGCTGGGGATCTTCGCGGTGTACGTCGCGATCGTGATCGCCGCGACCTTCGTCGTCGCCGAGCGGCGGGACATCGCCTAGGTGGGCGGTGTTAAGCGGGTCATCCTGAATCGGCGGTTCCGGGTCGCCGCGTTCAGGAGTCCTGTGCGTGGTCCTTGAACTCACTGTTTCCGGCGAGATCGACCAGTCTTGCGGTCCTGTGAAGTTATCCACAGGGCCGCTGGGTGGGCTCCTGTCCTGGCTTCGATGTGACCCGGCGAGGAGTCATCCCTGGTCAGGTCCCTGCCGCAGCCCATCGGCCGCCGGTGGTGGACTGGACGCCGAGGACGGCCAGGCGCGCGAGGTTGACGGCGGCGGCCAGGAGGGAGAAATCAGCGCCGACCTTGGTGGTGCCGCGGACGCGGGCCCGGCGTCCGCCGTGCCGTCGCCGCATCAGGTGGGCGATCTTGCGTTCGACCTTGGGCCGGGTGGCGCGGTAGCGGGCCAGCCAGTCCGGGTCGGCGCTGTTGGCCCGGCCTTGGGCCAGGTGTTCCTCATGCGGGCTGATCTTGATCTCGCGGCCGTCCTTGGCCGTGGTGCACCGCTCGGCCAGTGGACAGGTGGCGCAGGCCGCGCCGAAGGCGGCCACCCCGCCGCCGTCACGGTGCCGGCGGATCGGCGTGGTGATCTGGTTCGGGCAGGTGACCTGCCCGGCCTGCAGATCGACGGTGAAGGCGTCCTTGGAGAACCGGCCGCCCTGCGAGCTGGCCGGCTGCGTCTTGACCATCGCCTCGATACCCGCCTCGGTGAGCTGGGCCAGCATCGGGCCGGTGCCGTAGGCGGCATCACCGTAGACCTCGGCCTGCTCGGCCTGCTCGGCCTGCTCGGCCTGCTCGGCCTGCTCGGCCTGCTCGGCCTGCTCGGCCTGCCCGGCCTGCTCGGCCTGCTCGGGAAGAATGTCAGCGAGCAGCCCGGCGGCGGGTTCGGCATCACCGACGTTCCCCGCCGTCACCACGGTCGCGGTGATGATCTCACTGTCCGGGTCCTCAGCGATGTGCCCCTTAAAGCCGTCGAAGGAGCGGGCCACGGTCTTGCGGCCGTGCCGCGCCTCGGGGTCCACGGTGGAGATGACCCGGTCCCTGGCCACCTTGCGGGCGATCCGGAACATGCCGTCCTGGCCTTGGCCCAGGTCCTGGCCCAGGTCCTGGCCGAGCACCGTGGCCAGCAACCGCGCGGCCTGATCGACCTCCCCGCTCAGCGTGCGCCCGTCCAGCACGGCCAGCAGCGCATGACCATCGCGCGCCCGTGAGTCGATCAACGCCTCCCGCTCGGCGGCGTCGGCCCAGTCGATGACCGGCTTGCCGGTATCGGTGTAGGCGTCTCCGCTGGAGATCACCGCCCGCAACGCAGTGCGCACCTCCCGCTCGGCCGCGCGCAGCAGGTTCCGGATCGCCGAGCGGATCAGCGTGACGGTGTCCTGCGTGGCCACCGCGTCATAGATCGGCGCCGAGTCCAGCACCCGCCTGCGGCCGACCAGGCCCGCCTGGGCGGCCACCTCCACCGTCCGCTCGAAGATCCGGTCCGGCCGGTCGGAGGCGGCCAGCCGGGCACGCATGTCCACCAGCACGGTGTGCACGAACCCGGGATGATCGAAGTCCAGCCCGCCGGCGGCGTACTTCCACCGCACATCGAAGGCGAATCGATCCACCGCCTCGCGATCCGACAAGCCCTCCAGGCGTTGCAGCACCATCACCACCGCCACGATCATCGGCGGCACCGACCTGCGGCCGTCCTCGGCGAACAGATCGGCGAACATCTAGTCCGAAAACAGGACCTCAGCTGGGCAGGCGGCAGTATCCGGCGGCGCGGGTGGGGCGCCGTTGGATCAGTCCCGGGTGGTTGTCAGCCGGTTGAAGTCAGCGGCAGGTGTTCCTCATCTGGAG